>NZ_FOIS01000004.1:600000-818401 GCF_900110455.1 Natrinema salifodinae
TCGTACGCGAGCGCAGCGATATCGAACGCTTCCTGCGTCGTCTCCGCCACGTTCTCGCGGAAATGAACTCGCTCCCAGATCAGGGACACGCCGCCGAGTTCGGGGAGTCCGTACCGTTCCCACGACGGTGCGACATTGAGAACGAAATCGGAATTGGATCCAAAGATCGATATCGATCCGCGTTTCCGCGTTGCGAGTTCGTCGATGGCCTCCTCAGTCGGCCTCCAATCGAGAACCAGATCCCTCGATATATCACTGTACATCGATCGGTCGATACCACCATCCCGAGTCGTGGTCCATCCTGCTTCGAATCCTCGCTCGAGAGTTTGCCGTATTTCCTCGGATGACGGAGTTTCTAGCCGTGGGAAGTAAATCCCGTAGAAGTCTATATCCATACTTCTATTTCTTTTCCAATACTTGGTATTCAATCTCCGTCATCGGTGCAATATCGTTATTTCTTCTCCGATATCGGTTCCATTAGCGTATCATTCAGACAACTGATCTCGAGCTGTCTCGAGCGCGTTGTCTGCGCCGGTCGGTTCGGGAGTAACGATCACGAATACGCCCCCGTCGTCCAGTTCGGTTACCTCGTACGCCGGGACTGAGCGCAGCCGTTTGCTGCCGATCTCGTCGATCAGGTCGGGACCGAAATACGTGATCCGCTGGAGATCCGTGTCGACGATAGTATCCCAATCACGGGGCGTTGGACCCATGTGTTCGCTTCGGTAGGCTGCGTATGTCACATCAAGCCGACGACAGATTTCCGCGACGTGTTCAGAGAGGGTGAGGAAGTGGGATTCCGATTCGATATCGACCGTATCGGCTTTGAACGAGATCATAGTCCGGTCGTCGCCGACTGGAACGAACGCCACGGAGAAACTCATCGGCTTGTCGCCGGCTTCACCCAACCCGACGGTTAGCGTGGTCGAACCGGGATCGCCGGAGGCGTATTCGTCGACGATCTCCGGCAGCCGTTCCGTCAGTTCGCCCCGCTCTTCGTCTTCGGTATGACTCGTCGTTCCGTCCGGTTGCGGCCGAGTGATTACGTAGTGTCCTGGATACGTCCCGACGTTGTATTTACACCCTCGCGATACCAGCAGATACAGGACCTGGTGGGCGAGCGTCGGGCCGGGTGGACCATCACAAATACAGTCGATATCGAATTCCATGAGTAATCTTAGTCCTGGACATACTCGTAGTTGATTCCTTCGGCGTCCATGTACTCTCGATACTGTGAGGGTGGTCTCTCGTTGAATACGATTTTGTACGCTTGGATATCGATGGTGTCGCTCTCGATGATACGCTGGTAGCCGGCGTCAACGTCGCCAACGTAGCCTTTGAACTCATCAAAGTCCCAACTATCGAAATTACGATTCTTCACCTCGTTTCCGACCCGAGTTCCTTGTTCGGACGTGACAACGTCGATATCACCTGGCCGACTGGAAACTCTATTCGACTGTTGGACGGCGACTACGTCCTGTTTCCGGATCGTCGCGTATCGCGCTTCAAACGCTGCTCCCTTGAAGTTAGATATGTCCGGTGCGATTAAATCGTTCGCGAGTTTGTCGATATTATCGACGTCGGCTCGTTTAAGCCCTTCCAGATCATCGACGACCTGCTCGATACCAGCGAAACCAACTTCGTCCGTATGTCTCCCCAGACTCGAGGCCAGTGCTTCCTTGTCGACATCGATATCCAGTTGGTGGGCCCGGGCGAACGGCCCTGGTCCGCCACTCGCCATAGCGCGAGCAGTGTCATCACCGCCGCGGGCGACTGTCCTGCCAACTGCTGACTGTTCATCTGCATCGAGTCGGTTGATATCAGTACCGTCGACGTCGTGACGATCGAGAAGTTTCGCCACCCGATACTGCTGGCCGACCGTTGATACGCTGCTGAGTACGTTTTCACCGGCTTCTTGGGTAAGGCCGATTCCGGTGGAGAGACCGCGCGAGAACTGAAGCCGGCTAAACCGGACCGGGGCTTTTGCAGTGTGACTCGCTCGACCAGCCAGCTGGGCTGCGCGTCGGACCCGTGATGTGCTGAGTTTATCGACGGTCTTTTGGACGCGCTTGGAACTCTTGAGGGCCTTGCCGGCTTCACCAGAAGGAACCGCACTTTCGATGACGAACCAGGCGATGTAGCCCTCGTACCAGCCCTGGCGGTAGGACTCGTACAGCTGCGGATCGGTGTCGGGATCGTGCGGGTTGTTACGGCGTTGTTGGGTTTCGATCGACTCGGGCATCGCCGCGATGATCGCGTCGAGGTTCGCGATGGCACCGGGAATCTCCCGCACTGCGGCGACGGTCCCGACCGGATCGGTGTACAGCGCTCGCAGGGAATCGATCGACTCGCCGGCACCGGTCGTCATTCCCTGCAGGGTTCCGAGGTCGCGCTCGATTCGCGGGTCGGAGACCCCTTGCGAACGGATCTCGTCCGACGCCGCGGCCCAGACGCCGCCGACTTCGACGGCAGCCGATTCGTTCGTGCCGACTCCGTCGACGATTCGAGGGCCGCCCGCGCGGCGAGCGGTCGCCTTCGCCGGACCGCACCGCTGACGGCCGTCGCGCTCGGGAACCGAAACTATCGCCTTGCTCCGGTCAGTTGATGCGCGTATGCCCGTTGCGTCGAACGGATCCGTCTCGCTGTACTACGACCGCACCGGCGAGGGCGACTCAGTGGTCTTCGTCCCCGAAGCCGGCCTCGGCGGCTGGCTGTGGGGCTGGCAACACGCTGCCGTCGCCGGTCCCCACGAGGCCGTCGTCTGGGATCTCCGGGGGACCGGCCGCTCCGACGCGCCCGACGGTCCCTACGCCCTCGAGACGCTCGTCGCCGACCTCGAGGCGGTCCTCTCCGAGTGTGAGATCACCGACGCTCACCTCGTCGGCTGCGGGCTCGGCGGCGCGATCGCGCTCGCGGCGGCCCGGACGTCGAGCCGCCTGGCGTCGCTGACGCTGTTCGGCACCGCGGCCGAGGGCGCCGCGTTCGACCTCGACCCCCTCTTCGCGTCCCCGAACGATCCGGACGCGCTCCGAGAATCGCTCGAAGCCGGGTTCTCCGACGACTTCATCGACGCCCAGCCCGACGTCGTCGACGGCATCGTCGACTGGCGCGCCGACGGCGACGCCGACCGAGCGGGCTGGGAGGCACAGACAGCCGCGCTCGAGGGCTTCGACGCGACCGACTGGCTGGTCGAGGTCACCCAACCGACGCGGGTGTTCCACGGCGGCGCGGACGGCCTGGTCGCCCCGTCGGCCGGTCGGGACCTGGCACGGGGACTTCCCCGCGGGGAGTTCGTCGAGATCGAGGACACCGGCCATCTCTGCTTCATCGAGCGTTCCAGAACGATCAACGATCGGTTGCTCGGATTCCTCGAGGACCGTACCGAGGACGACGAGTGACCGGTATACGAGATGTGCTAACTCTATCGTCGGACATGCAGTAGGCTACTCCCGACGACAATAGTGGTTCCTCGTGACTCGTGAATACCACCTCGAAGCACCGTACATTCGCCGAATACCGATTCTTAAATCGAGGGAAACTATGTGAGTGATGAAAAAGCATTTATCTATCACTCAGAGTATGAATGGATATGCCCTCCTCGCGGCGTACCTATCTCGCAGGTGTTGGAGTTGGACTCTCCACGATTATTGCGGGGTGTTCTGACGAATCGCGTCCGACGAGCACACCTATCGCTTCCAACTGGGAACAGATCGGTCACGACTCACGACACACTAGTGCAAATACGTCCATTTCTAACATCTCTCAGGGAGATACTCACTGGCGAACGGAATTGGAGGCAAACGCTGAGATCTCCGGCGTTGCTGTTATCGATAATCGAATTATCGCTGGCGGACGTCGAGAAATGGAACGCGGTTTTCTGTCTCAGATATCACTCGGTGACGGTGAAATACTGAGTAGCGTTGAACTCTCGACGCCTGTGATTGCTCCGCCAGTACTAAGCGAGAACTCCGTTATTACGACATGCCGTATAGACGGTCAGACTGGGAACCTTCGCTCCTTTGATTACGAGGAAACCGAACGATGGTCTCATCGAGTAGCTGGCACACTCCCCGCTCCACCGGCAATTCATCAATCAGTTGTCTATGGTGGTAGTCGGAAGGGAGAAATATTCGCTCTCGAGGAGTCAGATGGGGACGTTCGATGGGAGAGGACGCTGGGTGACGAACAGACAGAGGGCGCTGTTTCCGCACCACCAACAGTAGATGAAACCGGCGTGTACATCCCTCTCTCTTCATCCGCAGCACAGGGAATTTATTCTCTATCCCCTACAGACGGGACCACGAAGTGGAAAATCGAAGGGCCGCGTATTCTATCGATACTAGCGAGAACGGACGATGTATTGCTCGTAAGTTATCCGTCATATGATGTTGCAGCGTTCGATATCAGGACCGGAGAACGACGCTGGTCAACGAGCCTCGCCGAAAAAGAAGTGTCACCACCAGCAGTCAGTGATGGCATCATTGTCGTTGCGGACGAAACGACATTATATGGTCTCGAGGCAGAAACTGGCGAAGAACGCTGGTCGATAACGTGCGATCCGGATACGGCTTATCAACCAGTTATTGCAGGTCCTACCGTCCTCATTCAATCCGAGAACAGCCTCATTTGCTGTTCAGTAGAGGACGGGGAACAGTTATGGACTAGTGATCATTCGTCTGGAATCCCTATCGTCCCCTTCGAGAACGGACTGCTCTTCAGTCCCGCGCCTAACACTCTCGCCGCATACTCGAGTTACCAAGAGTGAGTACCGAGATCAGGCGTTCCCACGAATTCCGTCGGAGAAAAATTCGGTTGCTGCCATCGCTACAGCAACTACGGACCGGCTATGCGAGTATCTCGTCGAGTGAGTTTGAGATCGCTTCTGCGGTTTGATAGCTGGCTAGTGAGACGACCAGCGATTCCGTCTCTTCCGGATCGAGCTGGGCTTCGGATCGCTCAAGCATAGAATCCGCATATAGCTGCTGATCATACGCTGTATTCTGCAAGACTAGCGAAAGAGGATCATCGGTTCGTTCTTCAGTTGCTTCTTCGACGCTCGCTCGCGCTCGCTCCGCACTCTCGGTTGTTGCTGAAATTGTTACCCCCTGATCGGTAGTCCACGGGTTCGGTACAGACGTGAGTTCATCTGCAGCGACCATCATGGCATCGCCCTTCAGGCTACTGATGACAGCTGCTTCGTCGTAGCCTCGCTCTGCCAAGGTTTTTGCTCGGTTTCGATAGCCGTCTGCAGACTCCGCTGCGATTGATGCATACCTGTCCGAGTCATAGGATTTAGCAATTTCACTACGCTCTGTAGGAATCACAGCATCGTATTCCACCGACGGGCCAGTAGAGCCAGTAGAGGTGGACTCACCAAACACTTCTGCGTTAGAACTGTTGATTAGTTCCGCGTCAGTCACACTCATTGAGGCTGCCTTGACGGAACTGTACGCTTGTGCCAAACTGGTTTCCGTTGATCGCTTTCCTGATTCAAAGAGCGTCGGCACCTGGTCAAGGTGGTCTGTCCCGGCGTTTAGGCTATGCTGTACTTCACCCAAGACAACGAGTGACTTGTCACTTTTCGGTTGCCGTTTCAGAGCTCTTTTTGCCCGGCCAATAGCCGACCGCACATCGGCTACTTCGTTCTTAATACTATTTTCTGTGATAGTTCCGGATGCGGCCTTCTGATATCCTTCAACGGTATACCCGCTGACAGTTGATTGCCTTGCTGCAACAAGCGCATCCCAGTCATCGGAAGCAGCAATACTCTTCTCTAACAACGCTTGCTGCCGGTTTGCTTGTTTAACAGCATCTGGATTCGTCAGTTCATCGTGATCGATATTGGTAGCGGGCTGAACTTGCGCATGAGTCTGGATACGCTGTATCGCCTCACTGGAGAGTGTAACGGGTCGAGGGATTTCACGATCTGTTCCGCTAGAAGTGGAAGTAGCAGCGACACCGCGTGCCGCCCCGATTCCGGCTGTTCCCACCACTGCACCCGCGATCGCGCCAAGGGTCGTTCTCCGTTTCATGGTTATCGGTAAATATTGAAGTCTGCTGCGTGGAAGTTCCTGTTCGAATCATCGGTGGTAATCGGAGACGAGTCGATTCGGAATCCTGCGTCCACCGACGTGTTAACGTCCATTCGATACCAGCCAGTTTTCGTTGGTGTATTAACGTGAGTTAACCAGTTAATACCCTGAACGCTAGGATTGTCGTTGAATTGTCGTACCTTGTGCTGTGTGGTGTTCGCCCCATTAGTAACCGATTCTTCGTCTTCGATCAGGCTAAACGGATCAGGCAGGGGGAGATTCGATGCTGAAGAGGCGAGGTCGATCAGGTACGACAGTGCTGCCTCGGCAACAGGATCAACACTGGGACTACCGGTTCCCTGTTGGCTTGTCTGTAAGTCGGTGATCCGGATGCTTGTATCAGTGGGACTGCTGAAATATTCTACCTCTAATTCGTGGTTTTCCGTCGCGGGATACCAGAATTGAGGGGAATACCACGTTCCCTTGTTTTTGGCGTCATCATAACTGAGACTCATCGTTGCAGCTTGCGTAGCATCTACTGGAGTATCTGTACTTTGAGTAGTGAGTTCATCATCTCCTGCTGCACTGGAACAGTGGTCGACGTAGTTCCAGTCATCATCATAGTAGAACTGATGGTCATCGCTATCGTACTCTACTTGATCTGCCGATGCGGTACCGGATGCAAGAGCCGCTATACCTGCCGTAATGGCAGGTATCGCCTTTTTAGTATTTTTCAACATCCAATAGAATATATAATAAGAAATTAATTAAGTATTCTTGAAGATACTAGACATAATTAGGTTGTACAATAATCATAGGAAATAAATATAGTGATGGAATCCTACCTATAAGTGAATATTGTGGTCTATATCCAATTATAGATAGAAGATATCTTTGTATGTGGTTCAGAAAATCAGGATATAAACAGCAGGATTCGATCACCAAAATCGGTAACTAGTGCGTAGTAGTGAAGAGCAGCGAATCAGAGCAGGCCTGCAGTCGTCGGTCGAATGTTCTGGACTGTACGCATCTACGCTCGAGGAACGGATGATCGACTGGCAAACGCGTGGCGCGGTTCCGACCGTCAGTCGACTTCGTGCACGTCGATATGGCTCACTTGGCCTGTACGCACCGTGTTGATCGGGAAACCGAGTACGATACCTGCAAGATCAACACGTCGGAGAACGTCGCGGAAGTCAGGGCGAGCGAGCACCGCGAGACGGGAGCTAACGGTCTCTCACGAGGCGAGTGCGATGAACAGGAGCGGAGCGTAGGAAGGGCAGCGGCTTATTCTGACCTCAGTCTCAAGCACGACGGATTGCCGTCTCGCGAACGAGTCGGAACGGTCGCCGTTCCGACGGCAGGAGAGACCCAGTTTTCCCGTTCTCTTTCAGCGCTTGTTCCCGTTCACGACTTCCACTCGCCGTAGTTCGTCTCGTCGACCTCGCCTTTGGCCTGGCGCTCGCGCGGCCAGGCCGCGACGCCGACGGCGAGTCCGTAGCCGACGATCAAAGACCCCATCACGGCCAGTCCCGGGATCCCGGGCAGCGACGCGGCTTCCAGCCACGTCTGGTCGGGATAGTAGGCCGCGATCCGAAAGAACCAGCTGCCCAGCATGACGGTCAGCAGCGGGAGGTAGACCCGACGGAGCCGCCGGCCGACCGCTTCGCGATACGGCAACTTGATCGCCGGATTGCGGTAGTCCTCGCTCAGCTCCGCGCGCCAGCGCGGCCGTTCGACGCCGGCGGACGGGTCGAGCGCGTTCGCGAACAGGTTCTCCTGCAGGAGTCGCGCACGCGAGCGCCACACGTCGTAACTCTGGTACCGGCGCGCCTCGATCCCGAGGAACACGGCTATGACGAGCATTCCGACCAGCAAGATGGCGTGGGAGGTCCCGTCGCTCGAGAACGCGTAGACGAGGATCGCGGCCATGACGGTGACCGCCCAGTCGGTCGTCCGGTCGAGCCGGTCGCGCCAGGTCGTGACCCGCTCGATCTCGCCGCGATAGAGGTGCGCCGCCACCGATCCGAGCCCGGTGCTCTGATCGACCATCTCCCGGCCGATCTCCCGCTGTTCGGGGGCTTCCGGGTCGAAATCGGTCTCTCCCCGAGTCATTACGAACGATACCGTCGGGAGCGGGATAACGAGTGCTCCAACGCTAGCAGGTACGCAGTCCGATTCCGCGACCGCGCCTCCGTGCTTGCGACTGACTCCCCGGCTACTACGTGTTCGAACGTGGGAGGGCCCGCTATGACCCTCTCGCTGGCTCGCCGGGCCGACCGTTTCCCGGATCGGACCGCGGTCGTCGATATCTCCGAGGAGCGGCTGTACGCGCCCGCGGAGACGATTCACGACGACCGCGTCACGTACGGGGAGCTGTCGACGATCGCGACGCGGACGGCCGAACGGCTCGCGACGCTCGATATCGGCCCCGGCGACACGGTCTGTCTCGTCTCGCGAAACCGGGTCGCTTCGCTGGCGCTGTTTTTCGCGTGTCGGCGACTGGGCGCAACGTTCGCGCCGATCTCGCACCTGTTGACGCCGGCCTCCGTCGAGCGTCCGTTCGACGTCCTCGAGCCCGACCTGGTCGTTTCCGAGGCGGCCCAGCGCGATCTCGTGCGGTCGATCCCCTTCGATCGGTCGGTGACGCTCGACGAATTGACCGAGGCCGACCGCGAATCGGTGGACTTCGACGACCGACGGAGCGAGGGCGGAGCGGGGGAGAATCCGCTGCTGGTCCTCCACGGTGAGACGGGTCGGCCGCTCGCGGGCTATTCCGCGGCCGCCGTCGAGCGAAACTGCGTCACGGGCGTCGTCGCCTGGGGCGTCGCGGCCAACGACGTGGCGCCGCTGACCGGGCCGCTGTCGACGCCCGCCGCCCTCGTTCGCGTCGCGCTGTCGGTGCTGTACGCCGGGGGAACGCTCCTGCTCGATCGGGCCTTCGATCCCGGCGACGCCGTGACCGCTATCGTCGAGGAGGACGCGACGCTGCTTGCCGGCCGCGAAACGGCGCTCCGCGACATCGCCGCCGAATCCGGCTTCGCGGACGCCACGAACTCGCTCCAGCGGGTCGTCTGCGAGGGCCCGATCCCCGAGGACGTGACCGCGGCCTACCGCGACCGGGAGCTGCCGGTCGCCCAGGTCTACGGCCGCCTCGAGTGTCCGACCGCGCTGAGCCAGGGATTCGAGGGGCGGTCGTCCGCATCCACGTCCGAGACCGATGGCACCGCTGTCGGTCGGCCGGTCCCCGATTGCCAGGCCCGCCTGGTCGACGACGAGGGGACGGTGCTGGATGGCCAGGCGACCGGCCGGCTCCAGCTCTCGGGGCCGATGGTCGCCGACGGGTACGTGACCGCCGCGGGGACCGACGACGAGAACTGGTACGCGTCCGCGGAGCTGCAAAGCGAGGACTACGACGAGGCCGACGATCGCGGCGAGTTCGCGGATGGCTGGTTCGATACCGGCGACCGAGCCCGCCGCGACGCGGACGGCCGGTACTATCTCGAGTGAGCCGTCGCGGAGTGGCCGTGACCGTGCCGTCCCTGTGCCCGTTCCTATTCCCGTTTTGGCCCGTGATCGAATTCCGTTCGCTCGACGGCCACGGAAATCCCGACCTGGTCGTCAACGGTTGCGGCAACGCCGGCGCGGGACGGAAAGTCTATGCGTCTCGAGTGGCCACTAGCGTTCCGTGAGTCAGCTCCGAATCGCCGTCCTGAACGCGGCCCATCGGGACGAGAACACGACGCGAAACTTCCGGCGCGAACTCGACGCCTCGCTGGCGGAGTTCGACGCGGCCGACGGGGAGGTCCCCGACGACTTCGACTACGACGGGGCCGTCGTCACCGGCTCCCGGGCGTCGGTCTATTGGGACGAAGAGTGGATGCAGCCGGTCAAGAAGTGGGTTGGTCAGGCGATCGATCACGGAATCCCTTGCCTCGGCGTCTGTTGGGGCCACCAGCTGCTGGCCGACGTCCTCGACGGCACCGTCGCGGATATGGGCGTCTACGAGGTCGGCTACAGCGAGATCGAGCACACCGGCGAGTCGCGGCTATTCGACGGGGTCAATGAGACGTTCACCGCCTTCACCAGCCACTCCGACGAGGTCGCCGAACTCCCGCCTGGTGCCGAGCCCATCGCCGAGAACGAGTACTCGAACCACGGCTTCCGGAAGGATCGGGTCTTCGGCGTCCAGTTCCACCCCGAGTACGACATGCAGACCGCTCGCGAGCTCGTCCACCGCAAGGAACTCTCCGACGAGCGCCTCGAATCGGTCCTCGCCGAGATCACCGCGGAAAACTACCAGCGGGCCTGCCAGGCCAAACTCGTCTTCGACAACTTCGTCGAGTTCGTCCGCGAGGTAACGGCGAGTGAGGTCGCCACCGACACGGAAGGAAACGCGACGGCTCGAGTCGGGCAGTCCGACTGACCGCGGCGCGACGGTCGTTTTTCGGATGGTTCGCGCGACAATTTGCGGGATCGGAAGTAGTATTGCGAGCCGTCGGCTCTCGAAACGAGAACCGAACACGAAAACGGCGACAGCGGGTCCGAAACGGAGCGGGCCGGGCGTCAGTCGGCGGCGACTTCGACCTTCGCCTCGTCTTCCTTGTCGATCGCTTCGACGATGAGTTCGGCGACGTCGACGATCTCGATCTCGTCCTCGTAGCCGCCGGTCTTGCGGCCGTCCTCGTACATCGTCATGCACATCGGACAGGCGACGACGAACTTCTCGACGTCGGGGCCGGCGTCGGTGTCCTCTAAGGCCTCGCGGAGGCGCTCCTCGCTCGGTTTGGGCTCTTCTTCGAAGTCCATCCAGAGGCCGCCACCGCCGCCGCCGCAACAGAAGGAGTTGTCGCGGTTGCGCGGCATCTCGTCGAGTTCGCAGCCCGTTGCTCTGATGAGTTCGCGCGGGGCCTCGTACTCGTCGTTGTACCGGCCCAGATGGCAGGGGTCGTGGTAGGTGACCGTGTAGTCGAGTTCGGTGCCGGTCAGGTCGAGTTTGCCCTCCGTGACGAGTTCCTCGACGGCCTGAGTCCAGTGATAGACCTCGATCTCGCCGTCGTCGTTCCACTGTTCGTCGTACTCGAAGGGCATCATCGGATCGTCGGCGAACTCGTCGAAGTTGAGCTCCGGATACTCGTTCTTGAAGGTGTTGTAAGAGTGGGGGTCGGTGCAGACGATTTTGTCGAACTCGCAGTCCTCCCAGGTCTCGACGTGGTGGCCGGCGAGTTCGACGTAGAGCAGTTCCTCGCCGACGCGGCGGATATCGTTGCCGTCGAACTTCTCGTCGTCGAAGAGGATGCCGAAGCTGACGTCGGCTTCGTTGAGGATGGTCGCCAGCGAGCGGGCGACCTGCTTGTTGCGCTCGTCGTAGCTCGGGAAGTCGCCGACGTACCAGAGGTAGTCGACCTCCTCCTCGCGGGCGTCGGTGACGTCGAACTCGAGGTCTTCGGTCCAGTCGCCGCGGTCGCGCGGCGAGTTCCCGAAGGTGTTGCCGTTCTGCATGACGTTCTGGAAGACGTCCTGCATACTGGGTGCGACGTCGCCCTGATCGGTCATCTGGCGGTTGAGCCGGGTGAAGCTGTTCAGGTGCTCGATCTCGACGGGACAGGCGTCCATGCAGGCCATACAGGCCATGCACGACTCCATCGTCTCCGCGTTGATCACGCTCGTGCCGCCGTCGGCGATGATCGGCTGTTCCTCGCCGCCGGCGTCGAGATCCTCGCGGTAGGCCTTCAGGTCGAGGATGACGTTACGCGGGTCCAGCGGGCGGTCGGAGGCCTTCGCGGGACAGACCGAGGAACACCGGCCGCACTTGGTACAGGCGTCCTGGTCGAGGATCTCCTTCCAGGTGAAGTCGTCGATGGACTCGGCGTTGGTCGCGTCCAGATCCGAGGGGACGTTCGGCAGCCGCCGGCCGGCCTTCTCGTCGCGGGTGACGACGTTCGCGAACGAGGAGAGCATGTGGAACGGCTTCGCGTAGGGGATCCACGCGATGAAGAAGAACGCCAAAAGCGAGTGGCTCCACCAGGCGAGCCAGTGGAGGTTCTCGGCGTTGAGGCCGGCGGCGTTCAGGCCCGCCTGGTCGACTCCCAGCGTCGGGAGGCCGACGGCCTCGAAGGCCAGCGCCATGCCGTAGGCGACGAAGCTGACGGCCTCGTGGTCTGGAATCCCGGCGCTGTAGACGCGCAGTCCCTCGAGGAGGAAGCCGCCGACGCCGAGGCCGAACAGCGTCCAGATGAAGACGTCGTCCTCGGTGGAGGTGTGGCGGTCCCAGAGGCGGTGATTGCGGACCCAGTAGCGGCGGTACATCGCCATCCCGATGCCGACGACGAACAGCAGGCCCATCGCGTCGACCATGAACTGGTAGGCGAGGTAGAAGTCACCCTCCCAGAAGTGGCCCTGGAAGATCGGCTCGTAGACGTAGCCGTCGACGGCCAGAATCGAGGTTGCGATGAACAGCGTCAGGAATCCCCAGAGGATAAACGAGTGCATCAACCCGCCGTAGAGGTCCCTATTGAACTGCTTCTCGTTCGAGAGTACGATCTTCGACGCGTTCACCACGCGATTCGGGAACTCGTCGAGACGCGGGAAGGTGTCGTCGTCGCCCTCGGCGTAGCGGGAAAACCGCCGGTAGACGCCGGCGACGAAGACGGCAATGGCGGTAAACGCCAGAAGGTAGAACACCGCGTACTCGACGCTGGTGATCCCCCAGTACGTCTCCCGCGCGACGTTCGATTGTGCTATGGTGTTCATGTTCAATGACGTGCAGGGCGGTGACTTAATTCTTGTCACGCCCCGTTTCCGATTACCCCGACGCCGTCATGCGAAAATTTTCAGCCGATTGAGCGTTTATAATGGTCGTACGTGTCAGTATTCCGTACCCAATGTGATCTGGCAACAGGCTTAAATAGACTCCCGTCGGGAGTGTCCACCCATGAACGAGAAAACTGAAGAGCTCCGAGACATCTTTACCGACGTCACCGACGGGGAGGAGACGGTCACCGAACCGCAGGAGAACACCCGCGGCTCCCTCGAACGCGACGAACGAACCGACGAGGAACGCCTCGAGAGCGTCGTCCAGCAGATGCGCGAGCGATACGACTTCGACACGCCCCTCTCGAACGATGAGTTGATCGCAGTCGCCCACTCGTTCTACGACGACCACAGCGACGAGGAGATCGCCGACGAACTGGGAATCGACCCCGACGAGGTCTTCGAGGCTCGCATGTCGCTGCACCTCGTGAGCGATGACGACGCCGACGAGGTCGACCTGGCGGCGATCCGCGATCGCGACGAGGACGACGCTACCCTGGCCGCGGAGTACGACGTCAGCGAGGACCAGATCCGGTGCTACCGCCGAGTCGCCCGGGCGGAAGACCAATCCCGGACGGCCAACGACCGCTACCGCGACGAGTTCGACAGCATCCTCGCCGACGCCGAACTCTCCGAACGTATGACGACCGACGTCCGCGAGGACGGCCTCGAGGACGCCACCGAGGGGATGGAGACGGACGTCGATTTCTAAGCACCAGTCGTTTGCGCTGCGGTCTCCCGAACGGACGGCGCCACCGCTGTCGCACAGCGCGGCGTCCTTCGGCCACCGGTCGGTCAAGAGCACGTCGTCGCCCCCGCAGACGCGGCCGCCGCTTCGAGGGTCCCTTGGCCGCCCGCTCTCGTCGTTCGTCCGCGGCTGCTCCACCTGCTTCGGCGAGACTTCTTATAGGAAAGGGCGGCCAGGCGACCCGTGATGCGCGACCGGATTCCGTTCAGCGACCTGCGGACCGCCGCCTACTGTCCGCGGAAGTGTTACTATCAGCGCACGCGACCCGCGGAGGAACGCGAGCCGCCGCCCGAGGTCGAGTCGATCCGCGCGCTCGCGATCAGGTACGACGAGTTGCTCGCGGCGTCCCCGGACGACCTCGAGCGGGAACCGATCGCCGTCTCGCCGGGCCGCTATCGCGACCGCCTGGCGTCGACGCGGGATCGACTCGCGGACGCGGACGCAGAGACTGACCAGTGGGACCGCCTCCGGAACCCTCGCGAGCGAGACCGCCTGGCGACCGGACGCCACTGTCGCGGAATCGTCCACAAGGTGCTCGCCGACCCGCTCGAACCGGTCCTGATATCCTCCGGCGAACCCCCCGACAACGGCGTCTGGAAACCGCAGTCGGTCCACGCCGTCGCGGCCGCCAAGGCGCTGTCCTGGGAGCACGAGGAATCGATCGAGCGGGCCTGGCTCGAGTATCCGGCCTACGGCGTGATCCGGTCGATCGAGCTGACGACCGAGCGGAAGGCCCGATACCGGAGCGCGCTCCGAGCGGTTCGAGAACTGGATGGGCCGCCCGCGCGGACGACCAACCGCTCGAAGTGCGAGGCCTGCGAGTTCGCCGCCGAATGCGGCGTCAAAACGCGGACCCTACGATCGCTGCTCGACCTCGGGTAATGCTACTGCCGTTCGAGCCAGGCCTCGATCTCGTCGGCCAGGGCGCCCCGCCGGTGGATCGTCCCGGTCGAGAGGTCGACGACGGTGCTCTCGGTGCCGGGCGTTTCGCCGCCGTCGAGGACGACTGCCTGGTCGAGCACTCGGTCGCCGATTTCGTCGACGCGGCGGGCGCTCGGCTCGCCGCTGACGTTGGCGCTGGTCGAGGTAATCGGCCGCTCGGCGCGCTCGATAAGTTCGAGCGCGGGGTCACAGTCGGGCACGCGGATGCCGACCCTATCTCGACCGGCAGTGAGGACGTCGGGGACGATATCGCGACGCTCACAGAGCACGGTGACGGGGCCCGGGAGGAACTCGTCGGCGAAGGCTCGTTCGCGCTCGCCCGCGCGGATGTAGTCGTTTTCGATGGCCGCCTCGAATCGCGGGACCGCGAGCGAGACGGGCTTCGAGCGGTCCCGGCCTTTCGCGTCGAAGACGCGCTCGACGGCGTCGGGGTCGAGGGCGTCGGCCGCGAGCCCGTAAACCGTCTCGGTCGGGTAGACGACCAGATCGCCGTCCCGAATCGCCGCCGCTGCACGCTCGAGATCGTCGTCGTTCATGGTTGGGACTCGATCCGTGATCGGCAAAAACGCACCGTCCGCAGTCGGTCGCGAGCGATGGCCGCACGACGACCGGCGGCTCGCTCGCGGCCGGACTCGGGACCTACTCGAGTCCGAGCGCCGACTCGAGGTCGTCGTAGTCGGGGAACTCCGGCCAGTCGGTGGCGACCCAGGCGCCCTCGACGGTCCGGTCGGCGTCGAGCGCGAAGAAGGCGACGCGAGGTTCGCTGAGCCCGGTCATCCCGTCGAGCTCGTGGGCGATGTCGTACGACTCCGCGACCCGGTTGCTCGGGTCGGTGAAGAACGCGAAGGGGTAGTCGTTGTCCTCGATGAACCGCTTGATTCCGTAGGGAGTCGAGGCCGTGACGCCGACGACGCGGGCCGCGTCGTCCCAGTCGCGCTCGGCGAGTTCGTCCCAGACGTACTTCGCGACGAACGAGCCGGTCATCGGGGTGAAGACGAGGATCGTCCGACCGTCGGTCTCGTCGACGAGTTCCGACAGCGTTCGGTCCTCCCAGAACTCGTCGGTGACCAGCGGACGGGTGAACTCTGGGGCCTCCTCGCCCGGCTCGGGGTGGTCCGTCGGGCCGAGTTCGACGACGTCGAACTCCGGCATCAGACGTCACCTCCCGCGTCCGCCGCTGCCGCGTCGGGGCGGTCGCCCTCGCCGTAGGTCGCGTCGAGGTAGTCGACGATGTTGGCGCTTTCCGCCATCGTGACGCCGGTGTTCTCGTCGACGATGACGGGCACGGTCCGGACGCCCGCGACGCGCTTGACGACGTCGCGCTCGGAGTGCAGCGGCTCGATGAACCGCGAGTGGTAGCCCAGATCGTACTCGTTCAGCCGTCGCGCGACCCGCTCGCAGTACGGACAGCCCTGGAGTCGGTAGAACGTGATCGGTCGGTCGATGCGCTCGCTCATACCGACTCGTAGGGGAAACGGTCGGGTAAACGTGTCGTCGCCGGCGGCCCTGACCGCGACCGATCTTAAAATGGGAAACGGTTAACCGATTCGGCTATTAGGCTGTATATCAATGGCGTTGTCTCCGCTGTTCGAGGTACCGTTGGCCGCCTACGAGCTTCCAGTCGTAGGTGTCGAATTCGACCAGTCGACCGTGACGATCCTCGGCTCGCTCGCGGTCGCCCTTCTCATCGGCCTCTCAGCGTTCTTCTCCTCGTCGGAGATCGCGATGTTCAACCTCCCGAAACACCGCATCGAGGGGATGATCGAGGACGACGTCAAGGGTGCGGACCTGGTCAAAGCGCTCAAGGACGATCCGCACCGGCTGCTCGTGACGATCCTGGTCGGGAACAACATCGTCAACATCGCGATGTCGTCGATCGCGACGGCGATCCTCTCGCTGCACTTCGGCGGCCTGGTCGGCGTCCTGCTGGCGACGTTCGGGATCACCGCGCTCGTCCTCCTGTTCGGCGAGAGCGTGCCCAAGTCCTACGCCGTCGAGAACACCGAGACCTGGTCGATGCGTATCGCGAAGCCGTTGAAAGCCACGGAGTACCTCCTGTATCCGCTGATCGTCCTCTTCGACTACCTCACGCGGCAGGTCAACCGGCTCATCGGCTCGACGGGGGCGATCGAGTCACCCTACGTCACCCGCGACGAGATCCAGGAGATGATCGAGTCCGGCGAGCGCGAGGGCGTCTTAGAGGAGGAGGAACACGAGATGCTCACGCGCATCTTCCGCTTTAACAACACCATCGTCAAGGAGGTGATGACCCCGCGACTCGATATGACGGCGGTCCCGAAAGACGCCGACATCGACGAGGCCATCGAGACCTGTATCCAGAGCGGCCACGCCCGGATCCCGGTCTACGAGGGCAGCCTCGACAACGTGCTGGGCGTCGTCCACATCCGCGATCTGGTGCGCGATCTCAACTACGGCGAGACCAAGAGCGACGACCTCGAACTGGCGGACCTCATCCAGCCGACCCTGCACGTCCCCGAATCGAAGAACGTCGACGAACTCCTGACCGAGATGCGGGAAAACCGGATGCACATGGCCATCGTCATCGACGAGTTCGGCACCACCGAGGGCCTGGTGACGATGGAGGACATGATCGAGGAGATCATCGGCGAGATCTTGGAGGGCGGCGAGGATATGCCGATCGAGGAAATCGACGCGGACACCGTCCTCGTCCGGGGCGAGGTCAACATCGAAGACGTCAATGAGGCCCTCGAGATCGATCTGCCCGAAGGCGAGGAGTTCGAGACGATCGCCGGCTTCATCTTCAACCGCGCCGGCCGCCTGGTCGAGGAGGGCGAGGAGATCGAGTACGACGGCGTCCGGATCACCGTCGAGGACGTCGAGAACACTCGGATCATGAAGGCCCGACTCAAGAAACTCGAGGAGTACGAGCGACGGGTCGAGGAGGAAGAAAGCGCCGCGGCCGTCGAGATCGACGAAAACGACGAGTAACGGCCTCCGGTCGTGGTGTCTGTACTGTTTGTACTGTCTGTAACGGTCGCGACGTGGAGATCAGTTTCGTGACCCGACGAGCGCCGCGATATCGCGGGCGACCGCCGGCGGGACGACGATCCGGCGTGGTCCCTGCACGTACTTTCCGTCCGGTTGCGCGTAGCTGAGCGTGACGACGACGGCATCGCCCAGCGGCCGGGTCGAGACGCCCTCGATCACGTCGAGATCGATCCGCTGGTCGGGTTCGTAGAGGTAGATCGCTTCCTCCTCGCGGTCGAGCGCGCCGACCGACTGGAGGAACGAGGCGAGGACCAGTGCGACCAGCGCGAGCGGGATCAACAGCGCGGCCAGGCCGGTGAAGGGACCGGCGCCGACGGCGAGCAACTCGTTCTGGGAGACGTACCGTCCGATGCCCATCAGCGCGCCGATGACCCCGCCCATGAGGACCGTCCCGACGGCGGCGTCGACCGCCCGGTCGAGGCGCCGTCCCGAGGGAACCTCGACGGAACGCGAGGCGGTGAGCCGCTCGAGGTAGCGGCCGGTATCCGCGGCGGCGAGCGCGAGGACCGTCGCGGAAAGCGCCGCGATGAACGCGAGGACGACGATTCGACCGGTCCGGCCGGCGGTCTCGCCGCCCATCCGGTAGAGTCGCCAGCTGACGACGATTCCGATCGCGGCGAAGAAAGTACCGACGCCGAACAGCCACAGGAGTCGCACGGTGCGGGAGGTACTGGCGTCCCGTCGCCACTGGAGCATGTCGTCCCCGTCGGCCGCGGGTCCGGCCTCACTTCCATCTCCGGTGGCGTCGACGGCGTCCTCGTCCATACTCGAACTCACGACCCGTTGTGTAAAGACCGTTCGATGTCGCCCGTTCTCCTCGCCTCGGGAGCGAGCGCTCAGAGCAGGATCGCGCTGACGGCGACGTAGCCGGCGTAGGAGACGACGATCGCTCCGGCGAGCGAGCCGGCCCACGCGAGTACGGTAAAGCCCATCTTGCGGGCGCTGACGCCGCCGCCGGCGCCGGCCGCGGCGTAGCCGCTCCCGATGATCGCGCTGACGATGATCTCGTTGAACGAGACTGGAATCCCGTAGAACACGGCGACCTGGGCGATGATAAACGAGGGGATGAGTGCGGCAATCGACCGCCGCGGTCCCAGCGAGGAGTAGTCCTGAGCGATCGCCTTGATCATCCGCGGCGCGCCGGTCCACGAGCCCAGCAGCAGGCCGAACCCGCCGCCGACGAGCAACGCGACGATCGGCAGGTCGAGCGCGCCCGACAGCGGGATCAGCGGCCCGATCGCCAGGCCGACCTGGCTGCCGCCGGCGGAGAAGGCGACGAGGCCGCCGAGGACGAGCAGGAAGTGGCGCTCGCCGCGCTCGGTCCCGTTGTTGAGGTCGATCGCGATCGCTCCCGCCCAGAACGCGGCGATCGCGAGCGTCGCGGCGACGACGCCGGCGAGTTCGGGCCCGGGGATCCAGTCGCCCGAGGCCTGGGCGATCGACCGCCCGCCGGCACCCGCCGAGCCGAGGATCGCGAACTCGATGTTGGCGACGATCGCGCCGACGAGCGCCGCCAACACGATGATGAGGGACTCCTCGGCGATCACCTCGGCGCGGAGGACACGGGCGACCGCGTAGGCGATTCCGCCCCCGACGAACGGCGTCAGCACCCACAGCGTGGCGATCTCGGTGTACTTCGCCCAGGCGGGATCGCCGCCCATCGCGAGGCCGGTCCCGATGACCGCCCCGGTGACGGTAAACGCCGTCGCGATCGGGTAGCCGGTGAAGATGCCGATCGCCACCAGGCCGGCCGCGATCAGCAGGGCGATCGTGGCGCCGGCCGACGACAGCGTCACGCCGCCGATCAGCTCGTTGCCGACGGCTTCAGAGACGTTCGCGCCCTGGAGGACCGCCCCGGCGAAGCCGAGCAGGCCGACGAGGAAGCCGGCCCGCATCACCGAGATCGCGTTCGCACCGACCGCCGGCGCGAACGGCGTGGAGCCACTCGAACCGGCGCCGATCGCCCAGGCCATAAAGAGGCTCGCGATCGAAGCCACCAGAAACGTCGCGACCGTCGCGATCTCGACCATCTATCAGGCGTTTACCAGCTACCGCTACAAGTGTGTGCCGACCTTCAATCGCCGGGGCAGCGGGCCGTTCCGCGCTTCGGCGTCGTTCTCGATCGGTCCGAACGCGAACCGATCGCTCGCGATCGACGGTTCGGTTCTCGAGAAACCAGTATCTTAACACCTAAATCATTGCTATTCTAGTGCCAGGTATGGAGAATACCGAACGGACGAACGGAACGGGCGCGATCGATCGCCGGCAGTATCTGAAACTGTCCGGCGCTGCGGGAATTGCCGTCACGGGACTCGCCGGCTGTCTCGAGGGCAGCGGCAGCGACTCCCCGGACCCGGACGACGAAGACGTCATCGTCCCGGGGACGGCTCCCGGCTTCCCGCCGTTTGAAATAAAGGAGGGCGGCGATCTCGTCGGATTCGACGTCGACCTACTCGAGGCCGTCGTCGGCGAGACCGAGTACGAACTGGCCGAGTGGGAAGAACAGGAGTTCGACGGGCTCTCGCCCGCCCTCGAGGACGGCAAGATCGACGTCATTGCCGCGGCGATGACCATCACCGAGGAGCGACAGGAGACCTTCGAGTTCACCGACCCGTACCACAGCGCCGACCAGGCGATCCTCGTCCAGACGGGCAGCGACCTCCAGCCCGAATCGCTCGAGGACCTGGAGGGGACGACCGTCGGTGCCCAGAGCGGCACGACCGGTGCGGGGCTCGTCGAGGACGACCTGATCGATCCGGGCCTGGTCGCCGAGGGAGACTACAACTCCTACGACAACTACGTGTTAGCGACGGAGGAACTCGAATCCGGGACGATCGACGCCGTCGTGCTCGACGATCCGGTCGCGGAGACGTTCGCGTCCGACCGCAACGTGGAGGTCGCCTTCATCGAGGAGACCGGTGAGGAGTTCGGCTTCGCCATCCGACCGGACGACGGCGACCTCCTCGAGGCGCTCAACGAGGGCCTGGCCGCGGTCCGCGAGAGCGGCGAGTACGACGAGATCTCCGACGAGTGGTTCAGCGGCTAACCGAGAGACGGTAACAGATGGATCTCACGCTCTGGCTGGGACAGGTTTTGGCGGCGCTCGCGAGACGGCCGGACGGCGCCCTCGCCGTCGCGGAGACGGTCCCGGCACTGGTCGATTCGGTTGCGGCGAGACCGCCGCTTCAGCCCGACGACTGGACGTTCGTCGCCGAGAACGCCGACTACCTGCTCGGGGGAACGGTACTCACAGTCCTCCTTACGGTGACCAGCCTCGTGCTCGGCTTCCTGCTTGGCTTTCCCGCGGGGGCGATCGAGGTGTACGGCGACGGCGCCCTGCGGACGCTCGTTCGTAAGTTCGGCGTGGTGCTTCGCGGGACGCCGATCATCGTCATCATGATCTTCACTTTCTACGTGTTACCCATCGAGATCGTGATCGATGCGGCGGTGCGGGTCTTGACGGCCGTCGACACCGTCCTCGGGCCGACGCCGTTTACCGTCCCGACGAGCGTGCCGGACGCCTTCATGGCGGCGACGATCGCGCTCGGCTTCCGGAGCGCGGCCTACCAGTCCCAGATCTTCCGCGGCGCCGTCGAGAGCATCGACGAGGGCCAGATGGCCGCCGCCAGGTCGATCGGAATGAGTCGCCTCGAGGGAATCCGACACGTGATCGTTCCCCAGGCGCTGCGCCGGAGCGTCCCCGGGTTCCAAAACGAGTTCACGATCGTGCTCAAGGACACCTCGATCGCGTTCGCGATCGGCCTGGCCGAACTGCTCAAGCGCAGCAACGATCTGTTTATCCAACAGACCACCGCGATCCTCGAAATCGTCCTCTTTATGAGCCTGATCTACTTCGTACTGACGTTCGTCGTCAATCGGGCACTCGACTACGGACGCAACTACTTCGCAATTCCAGGTGAATCGTCGTGACAGACCCTCGGACGGACGACGCTAACGGACGTACAGTAGACGAACGACGCGGCGACGGTGACGGTGATCGGACCGCCCCGTCTGCGAGCGCGACGTCGGCGGAGCCGTTGTTGCGAATCGAGGACCTCCACAAGTCCTACGGGGCCGAGGAGGTCCTGCAGGGCGTTTCCCTCGAGATCGACCGCGGCGACGTCGAGGTGCTCGTCGGACCGAGCGGGAGCGGCAAGTCGACGCTGCTGCGGTGTCTCAACCGCTTGACCGAGATCGACAGCGGGCGTCTCTACCTCGGCGTCACCGAGGTGACGGCCCCGGACGCCGATCCGAACGAGATCCGCCAGCAGATCGGGATGGTCTTCCAGGACATCAACCTCTTTACCCACCTCACGGCCCGCGAGAACGTCACGCTCGGGCTCCGGAAAGTCCGGGGAATGGACGAAGCGAAAGCCCGCGAGCGGGCCGACGCCGAACTGGACCGCGTCGGCCTGGCCGACCAGGCGGACTCGTACCCGGCACAGCTCTCGGGCGGCCAGAAACAGCGCGTCGGGATCGCCCGCGCGCTGGCGATGGATCCCGAGGTGATGCTGTTCGACGAGCCGACCAGCGCCTTAGACCCCGAACTGAGCAACGAGGTGCTCGCGGTGATGGACGAACTCGTCGCCGAGGGGATGACGATGGTCGTTGTCACCCACGAGATGCGTTTCGCACGCGGCGCCGCCACCGGTATCACGTTCCTCGACGATGGACAGATCGTCGAGCGGGGGCCGCCCGAACGGCTGTTCGAGAACCCCGATCACGAGCGGACTGCCCGGTTCTTCGAGAGCATTCGCCACGACCATGACTGAGGGGACGGACGCCGCGACGGTAGGCGAGCGGGAGCCGGAGACCGGGACCGAGCCGCGACCGACCGGCAGCGGCCGCGATCGGTTCCGCGGCTCGGTCGACCGCGCTGGACGACTGCTCGCGGTGCTCGCCGGCATCGTCTTCTGGGGCTGGCTGCTGACCCGCTGGCTCTACGCCTGGACGCTCGCGCGCTGGGGCATCGGCCCGGGCGCCGGCGAGAGTTTCTTCTCCCCGGCCCCGTTCGAGGCGCTGGCCGAAACGCTGGCGTCCGCAGCGACATCGCTCGGCCCGCTCGGGATTCCGATTGACTGGCTCGCGACTATGGCCGACGCGGCGGCGCTCGGTATCGAGATCGCCCCGGCGCTGGCGACCGGCGCCTGGTACACGGTTCTCCTGACGGCGGTCAGCATCGCGCTCGGGTTCTGCATCGCGGTCCCCGTGGCGATCCTGCGCGTCTACGGCGGCCCGATCCGGTGGGTCGCGCTCGCGTACACCGAACTGATCCGGGGAACGCCGCTGCTCGCACAGCTGTTCGTCCTCTACTACGGACTGCCGCTGTCGGTTTGGCTCAACGAGGTCGACGTCATCGGACGCGGGTTCGTCCCCGGGTACGCCTTCTGGATCGCCATCCTCGGGTTCACGATCAACGGCTCGGCGTACCAGGCCGAGTACATCCGCGGCGCCTTAGAGAGCGTCGACGAGGGACAGTTGACGGCCGCGCGCGCCATCGGCCTCTCGAAGGTCGAGGGCATTCGCCACGTCGTCCTGCCCCAGACGCTGCGGTACGCGATTCCGGCCTGGACGAACGAACTCGTCTACCTGATCAAGTACTCCTCGCTGGCCGGATTCATCACGGTGCCCGAGTTGTACTATCGCGGCAGTCGCATCGCCTCCTCGTCGCTGGAGTACACGTTGATCTTCGGGCTGCTCGCGATCGTCTACCTCGGCCTGGTCCTGACGGCGACGAACGTCATGGGCCGCGTGGAACGCCGCGTCGCGGTCCCGGGACTCGGCGGCGCGGAGGGGCGCCAGCAGGGACCGAACGAGTGACGGCCGCGCTCGCAGTCAGTTCCGCGTCGACCGCGAGTTGTGCTCGTTTTCGGGCTCCGGCGGCGGCTCCACGCCTTCGATGGCCTCGGCGGCGTCGGTATCCTTCTCGACCTCGACGTGCCAGCGGTCGATCTCGTCCTCGAACTCGGCGAGCCGGTCGGAGACGACGTCCTTGAGCTCGTCGTCGTTGACGTTGACCTCGAAGACGAACTGTTCGCCGTTGTCCGACCCACGTGCAGCCTGCTGGACGTTGGCGCTGACGAGTTCGTTGTCGAAGTAGTAGGGCGCGAGCTGGGTCATCACGCTCTGGTAGACCGTGTCCTCGACTCGCCGCAGGGCCTTCCGCCCCGCGGAGTCGGCCGCGCGCGCGACGTAATCGATCGACTCTCGCCAGTTATCGACCGCGGCCTCGGCGTCGTCCTCCTCGAGTTGCTCGTACGACTCCGA
Source organism: Natrinema salifodinae (assembly GCF_900110455.1). Taxonomy (NCBI): domain Archaea; kingdom Methanobacteriati; phylum Methanobacteriota; class Halobacteria; order Halobacteriales; family Natrialbaceae; genus Natrinema; species Natrinema salifodinae. The sequence continues at coordinate 623,833 of NZ_FOIS01000004.1, forward strand.
GAGTTTCTCGCCGGCGGTCTTGATGTCCTCGTCCGGCTCCTTGCCGGCCTGCTCGCCCTTGCCCTCTTCGACGCTCGCCTGGTCGGCGGTCTTTTCGCTGACGTCGGCGTCTAAGGTCTCGTGGGCCTTCGGGCGCCACTCGTCCCACTCCTCGAAGGCGCGGGCCAAGTGCGCGTCGTCGGCCTGGTCGGGATCGTGGACGCCGGCGTCCCGAAGCGCGCGGGTAATGCGCTCGCCGTGTTCGACGATGTCGCCCCAGTCACCGCGGATCTTGAACCCCGAGATGCTCTCTTCCATTCGGCTGGCCGGGTGATAGCGCGCGGAAAGGTATAAACTTCTCTGCCGTCGGCTGCGCGGCCCGGCGAGTGCGGTCGATCAACGGCGACGGCGGTGACAGTGGCGACGCCGGTCGTGGCGCGGCGCTCGCGTCGAGGCGGTCGCCAGGCGGGTGCTGATGGCGGACCGCGACTGCGAGTCGGTTAGTACTGGCCGCCCATCTGTTGCCCGCCCATTTGGCCGCCGGGCTGTTCCATTTGCTGGCCGCTCATCTGGCCGGTCTGTCGGCCGCTCATCGCCTGACTTTCCATCTGTTGTCCCCCGGACGGTCCCTGCGTTCCCATCGCCTGGCCGCCGCCGACCATTCCGAGCACCGTCGTACAGGAGTCGATCGTGCGATTGATCGCCGAGATCGTTTCGGCGACGTGGGGGTGTTGCTGGTACTGCTGGAGTTCGGGGAGACTTTCTTCGGCGATTCGGATGAACGTGTCCGCGATCTCCGGGCCGAACATCGAGTCGCGCGCGATCAATTTCTCGTTGAACTCGGCCAGTTCGGCGATGTCGCGGCACATCGCCGCACACGTCGCGAGCTGTGGCCCCTCCGACGCGCACATCTTCGCACACCAGTCGGCGATGTGCGACAGTTCGGTGAAGTCCTCGAGCGCGATCCGCAGTTCGTTGGTGAGGTGGTTCTCGAACGTCATCCGACCCTGGGGCTGCGTCTGGGTGCCCATTTGCTGCCCGCTCATTCCCTGGCCCTGTGGCTCCATCATCTGGCCACCCATCTGCTGTCCACCGCTCATTGGTTGCTGACCGCCGGTCATCCCCTGCGCACCCATCTGCTGGCCGCCCGTCCCCTGTGTCGACTGCGGCGGCTGCCCGTACTGGTCGTCCATCTGACTCTGTCGGGGCTGTTGCTGGTACTGGTGACTCATTGTGGATCAACGCCCGCGAGGGCGTCCGGAGGTACGCCGATCTCGCGATTAAAGCGCGCTCACCGTTACGACCGTTTTCGCGCGCCAAACGTCGTTTTCCGATCGTCGTATCGCCGCTCGAATTTCGCTCGTAGCGCCGCTCATCGGGCAGTAAGTTCTGATTAGGAATTCCAAGTCCGTATTTCGCGGTCCGTTCCCGGCGTGTGATCGCCAGCCAGTGGCGTACCCGCGGTTGATCGATACTGTGAACTACCCGGCGAGTGGCTGTAGGGATATGCCGATCGAAGACCGGGACAACGCCTATCTCATCACGCACGCACTGGCGAAGGACACGCTCTCGCGCCTGCGCGACGTCGAGACCGAGCAGGTCAGCTTCCGAAAGGGCCTGGTGAAACTCGGTCGGATCTGCGGCTACGAGATCATCGACGGTCGGATGGAGACGGAGTACGTCGAGATCGAGACGCCCCTCGAACAGACGATGGGCGAGCGCGTTCGCGGACTCGACGACGTCGTGATCATCAACGTCCTGCGCGCGGCGACGCCGTTCGTCGAGGGACTGTTGAAGGCGTTCCCCCGAGCGCGACAGGGCGTCATCAGCGCGAGCCGCGACGAGGAGGCCGGCCGCGCCGAGGACGGCTCGTTCCCCATCTCGGTCGACTACGTGAAGCTGCCCGAGATCCACGAGGAGGACACGGTCATCATCGCCGACCCGATGCTCGCGACGGGGAGTACGATGTGTACCGTCCTCGATCACGTGATCGAGAACTCGCCGGAGCCGGAGAACCTGATCGTCCTCTCGGCGGTCTCGGCCCCGGAGGGACTGCTCCGCGTCGGCGACGAGTTCTCGGAGGCCGACCTGCTGACGGTCTCGATCGACGACCGTCTCGACGATGACGGCTTCATCGTGCCCGGACTGGGCGACGCCGGCGACCGGGCGTTCCGGACGACGTAATCGACGGGCTCACCACACGGGTGCCGACGGCTTTTTGCGGCCTGCCCCGAATCGACCCGCTATGGCATACAGTGTCATCGACCCGGACGACTGCGACCGCGTCGACGGGCGGCCGTGTGACCTCCGCCGGCTGAGCGACGCCGCCGGGCTGGACGAGATCGCGATCAACCGCTTCGACGCCGATCCCGGCGAACAACTTCCCCTGGCCTACCACTATCACGAGACGCAGGAAGAGGCGTTCGTGGTCCTTTCGGGGACGCTGCACGTCGAGACGCCCGAAGAGGAATTCACGGTCCCGGCGGGGTCGATGTTCGCGGTCGAACCCGAAGCGCCCCACCGGGCGTACAACCCCGAGGCCGCCGACGACTCGGTCTCGGTCGTCGCGATCGGCGCGCCGCCGGTCGACGACGCCGTGCCGTACGAGCCCGACGGGTGACCGATCCGGGCGTAGTTCGTCCTACTGGTTCGCTCCGCAGGTGTCGATCCCCAACAGCGCGTTGACCGGACACCGCTGGATCACCGCCGTCGCGAGGATATCGCTGCCGGCGACGAACGCGAGGGTGCCGAGCGTTCGGTCCCGATTCCGGTAGCCGAGCAGAAGGAGCGTCGCTGCGAGGACGAACCGACCGATCCGATCGATGCCGCCCACGTTTTTCTCCATACGATATCTCACGAGCGTGTAGTAGGTATAAGTACCCTCCTCTCATTTCCGGTCGAATCTCGGAGGCATCACTAACTTTCCCCCAATATTTGCGATTAGACATCTGTATAAATGAACGAACATTTCGTAATATTGGTCTACTATATCATTATGATCGACTATAACCGGACTACGATTGAAAATTAAAAATGTATATATAGCTCCCGTCATTACGCCACCAGTATGTCACACGATTTCAACAGGCGGCATTTCGTGACGGCGGCCGGCGCCGTCGGGTTCGCCGGCCTGGCCGGCTGTCTCGGCGGTGAAGGGGCTGGAAACACGCTCTCGTGGTACGCCGGCGGTACCGGCGGCACGTACTATCCGCTCTCGAACAATTTCAAGTCGATCGTCGACGATAACACGGATTACTCGCTGCAGGTCGAATCGACCGGGGCGAGCCTCGAGAACGTCGGCAGTCTCAACCGCGAGGAAGCCGAGTTCGCGCTGATCCAAAACGACATCGCGTACTTCGCGGTCAACGGGACGGGCCACAAGGACCTCGAGGGGAACGCGATGGAGAACATCCGCGGCGTCGCGACGCTGTACCCCGAGACGATCCACGTCGTCACGCAGGCCGATTCGGGCATCGAGACCATCGAGGACCTCGACGGCGCGACGGTCAACACCGGCGACCAGGGTAGCGGAACGCAGGTCAACGCGCTCCAGATCCTCGAGACCGCCGGCATCGAGGAGGGCGACTTCACCGAACAGAACACCGACTTCGACACGGCGACCGACCAGCTCCGCGACGGCGACGTCGACGCCGCGTTCGTCGTCGGCGGCTGGCCGGTCGGCGCCGTCGAGAACCTCGCGAACAGCGCGGGCGTTTCGCTCGTCGAGATCGGCGGCGACCTCCGCGAGAGCATCATGAGCGAGGCCGAGTGGTTCGCCGAGGACACGGTTCCGGCCGGCACCTACGACGGTATCGACGAGGACGTCGAGACGGTGTCCGTGCAGGCGATGATCGCGACGCACTCGGGCGTCGACGAGGAGATCGTCGAAGCGGTGACCACGGCGATCTTCGACCACACCGGCGAGATCACGACCAAGGCGGACTTCATCGACGTCGAGACGGCGCAGGAGGGTATGCCGATCGACCTCCACCCGGGCGCCGAAGCATACTTCGGGTAAGCACAGCGCCAGCAGACCCCGATACGAATTTACTGCTCGTGAATCGATTGACATATCGCCGCGTGGCCGTGGCCGTTGCCGTCCTCGTACTGGCGGGAGCGACGGTGGCCGTCACCGCGACCGCGTCGACGGACAGAACGCTGGTCGTTACCGATGACGACACCGGCGAGCGACTGCTCTCGGTCTCGGTCGACGACGGCGACGAGGTAACGCTTTCGTACATGCACAGCGTCGAGCGGACGCCCGTCGAAGACGTCTACGTCGTCGACGGAACGCGGCTCCGGATGGTTCGGATGGTCTTTCACTCCTACGGGGCCGGCCTCCCCGCGACCGCCCCGGTCGAGCGGACCGACGAGGGGTTCGTGTACGAATACGAGGAGTCCTACGAGGAACTCGGCGTCGTCCCCGGATCGATCGCCGACCATGACCTCATCGTCGACGGAGAGCGCTATGATCTGGCCGCGCTCGCCGACGGCCCGGTCGTCCTTTCGATAACCGAACCCGGCCTCGTGGACGAACTCTTGCAGTCCGACGACCGATCGGCGGTGATAACCGGATGACCGATTCGATTCGCTGTACGACGAGATATTCACCATGAGCGGAGACAACCACGATACGGAGTCCCTCTCGGAGGAGGAACAGGAGGAGCTGCTACAGGAGGTCGAACGAAAGCGATCCCATCGGGGTTTAGCGGCCGCCGTCGTCGCCCTGGTCGGGATCACGTTCTCGGCGTTTCAGATGTGGATCGCCGCCAACAGCTATCGGTTCGCAGCGACGATCCCGGGCGTCGGCGAGGTCGAAATCGCGTCGCTCCAGCCGCTGCAGGTGTACGCGATCCACGTGTCCTTCGCGCTGGTGCTCGCCTTCTTGCTGTTTCCGGCGACACGGGGCGACGGATTCGTCGCTCGCCAGCTCGGGGGAGTCGTCCCCGCAGTTCGCGACCGGCTCGGTCCCGAGAGTCCCGTGACGCAGGGCGTCGAGCGGCTCGCGGCCGGCGTTCGGTGGGCGGTGGCCGATCCCGAGCTACGGCGAATTACCCCGCTCGACGTCTGTCTCACCGTCCTCTCGGTGCTGCCGACCTACTACATCGTCACCGAGTACGAAGAGATCAGCCAGATGGCGACGTTCGGTATCCAGTCGGGGCAGCCGATCCAGGAGGTCTTTCCGCTGCTCGAACCGCTCGTCATGGGTATCGCCGCGCTCGGTCCGCCGGTCGACGAGTACGCCGGTCCGTTCCTGCTCGGTGCGCTCGGCATTCTCCTCGTGCTCGAGGCGACCCGCCGGACGCTCGGCGTCGTCCTCATGGCGCTGATCTCGCTGTTCATCGTCTACGCCCGCTGGGGGTACGTCATTCCGAGCGATTCGGCCATCGGAGCGCTGTCGATCCAGCCCGATACCTGGGGTAGCATCGTCTACAACCTCTGGTATACCACCGAAGCGGGCATCATGAGCACGCCCGTCTCCGTCAGCGTCCGCTTTATCTACATCTTCATCCTCTTCGGAGCGTTCCTCGAGATGAGCGGCGCCGGCAAGTGGTTCATCGACCTCGCCTACTCGCTGACCGGTACCAGGAAAGGCGGTCCGGCGAAGGCGAGCGTCGTCTCGAGCGGCTTCATGGGAATGCTCAGCGGCTCGTCGATCGCGAACACGGTGACGACGGGCGCATTCACGATCCCGCTGATGAAGCGGTCGGGCTACTCCCCCGAGTTCTCCGGCGCCGTGGAGTCGTCCGCGTCGTCGGGCGGTCAGGTACTTCCGCCCGTGATGGGCGCGGCCGCGTTCCTCATCGTCGAATTCACCGGAACGGCGTACTCGGACGTGATCGTGGCCGCCACCCTACCCGCGATCGCCTTCTTCTTCGGGATGTGGGTGATGGTTCACTTCGAAGCGGTCCGCGGCGGTATCGGCGGGCTCTCGCGCGGCGAACTCCCCGACGGATTCGCGAAGTTCCGCGCTGGCTGGTTCTATCTCATCCCGCTGGTCTTACTGCTGTACTTCCTGATCGTCGCTCGACTCTCGATCAACCGCGCCGGCTGGTACACGATCATCGCCGTCGTCGCGCTGATCGCAGTCGTGTCCGTCTACGACGACCGCCTGCTCGAACTCGACGACGGCGTCGACGAGTCCGGACGGCGAGTCGCATCGGCAGTCGGCCGCCCGTCACTTGCCGAGAACGCCGGCTATCAGTTCGGCGCGTTCATCCTGAAGTCGATGGACTCCGGCGCGCGAACTGCGACGACGGTCGTCATCGCCGTCGCCGCCGCAGGGGTCGTCCCGGGCGTCATCAGCGTCTCCGGGCTCGGGCCGAACCTCGCGGCGCTCATCGACGCCGTCAGCGGCGGGTCGATCCTGATCCTCCTCTCGCTGACGGGCGTCGCGGCGATCATCTTCGGGATGGGAATGCCCACGACCGCGATGTACATCATCCTGGTCGCGATGCTCGGCGGGCCGATGGAGGACCTCGGCGTCTGGGTCGTCGCGGCCCACCTCTTCGTCCTCTACTTCGGGCTGATGGCGGACGTCACGCCGCCGGTCGCCGTCGCCGCCTTCGCCGGCGCGGGCGTCGCCAAGGCCGACGAACTCAAGACCGCGACCGCCGCGTTCCTCCTCTCGCTGAACAAGATTCTCGTCCCGTTCGCGTTCGTCTTCTCGCCAGGCATCCTGCTCGCGCGAAACGTCGACGGTCAGTGGGGGGTCATCGGCTGGAGCGACGTGACGGATCTCGGGTTCTTCCTTCCCGAGGTTGTCGTCCCCATCGTCGGGATGTTCCTCGGCGTGTACGCGCTCGGCGTCACGATCATCGGCCACCAGTATGCGGCGGTCGATACCGGCCGGCGGACGCTGTACGCGATCGCATCGATCCTCCTGATGGTTCCGGAGGTCCCGCTGCTCGTCGTCGAAGGGCTGCTCGGGCTGGCCGGCGTCTCCGTCGGACTGGCGTCCTTCGGGGTGACGTTCCCGCTGCGCCTGGCCGGCCTGGCGATCCTCGTCTCGCTGTCGTACCGCAACTACTCTCGGGTGTCGGGCGCCGGCTCGGAGCCGGCCGCGCCGACGCCGGGTGACGCGTAGCGCCGCCGGGCAGCGGACAGCGCTCGCCGGCGCTCTTTTTCGGATCGGTTCGCACACGCGTTAGAATTTTATCACTATCCGTCGTAGCCCCGTCCGTGTCCGATCGAACCGCGGACGACGCGTCCGATCCCGGCGACCGCGACCGCACTCCCACCGACGAGGCCAGGCCGGACGCCGCCTTCCGGTTCGCCGTCGGCGGCTACGTCGGCGTCCTCGCGGCGGGCCTGGCGGCCACCGTCGCGTCGCTCGCCGGTGCGGCTTCGATCGTCGTCGTGGGCGTGACCCTGATCGGCAGTCCGGTTGGGTGCCTCGCCGGCGTCGTTTTCGCGCGACGCGTCCGCGGACTTCCGATCCGACTCGGCCGGACCTGGCGGCGACGGACGGCGGTCGGGCTCCCGGCGGTTCCGTTCGGAGCGGTGGGTCTCGCCTCGATGCTGGCCTCGGTTGCGTTCCGATCGGGACTCGTCGCGCTCGCGTCGGCGTTTGCGATCACCATCGCGGGCTACGTCGTCACGCGGATGGCGCGGACCCGCTTCGTCGACGCGGTCACCGGCGACGAGCCCGCCGCGACGTGGCGGTGGGACCCGCCGGGAAGCCCCAGACGGGACGCGCTCTTACTCCTCCTATGGCTCATTTTGAGCGCCGTCAACGCCGCCAGCGGCGAGTGGCTCGCCGCGCTCGCGTGGTTCGGAATCGCCGCCTTCTGGCTGGCCGGCGGGCTCGCCGAGGGCCGATGGTGGGTGGACGCGGTGGGCGCGACGCCCGAACTCCGCGTTCACGACGCCGGCCTTGTGATCCAACGGCCGTACGCGCGGTCGCTCGTGCCGTGGCGCGAGGTCTCGCACGTCCGCCTGCGCGAGGACGAACTCGTCCTGGACCGCGACCTCCGCGACGTGCGGTTCGATCGCGACGAACTGGCGGACCTCGAGGCCGTCCGGGCGGCCATCGATCGCCACCGCCAGGCCGGGTCGCCTGGCGCTCGGTCGTGACGCTACGAACGGACCCACCGAGCGTCGCCCGCTCCGTGGCGATTATTTGCGATTATTCGAGGGCGGCCCGTCCGCTCGTCGCGCTCCGGAGCCGGTCTCGGAGCGCCTCGGCGTCGGCGACCGGGACGCGGACGTCGAAGGTGACGTCGGCCCCGTAATCGGCATCGAACTCGTACCCCTCGCTCTCTAGAATTCCGCGGACGGTTCCGGAATCGTCGTACTCGACGGTGATCGCCAGGCGCTCCTGGGGCCGCTCTTCGACGACCCCGGCCTCCTCGACGGCCGCCGTGACCGCGCGGGAGTAGGCGCTGACGAGCCCGCCGACGCCCAACTCCGTCCCGCCGAAGTAGCGGGTGACGACGACCGCGCAGTTCTCGATCTCCTGCTGGGCGAGGACGTTCAGCGCCGGCTTGCCCGCGGAGCTGGAGGGCTCGCCGTCGTCGCTCGAGTACTCGCGCAGAAACTCGCCGTCGGCGTCGGCCCGCACCCGATATGCGGGGACGTTGTGGGTGGCGTCGGCGTGCTCCTCGCGGATCGCGTCGACGAACGCCTCGGCGGCGTCGACGGATTCGACGGGCCGGACGTGACCGATGAACTCCGAGCCCTGAATAACGAAGTCGGCGGTCGCGGGGGCCGCGACGGTCCGGTACGTTCCGCTCATAGCGGCGCTACTCCGGCCGGCGAAAAGAGCCCGTCGGTCGCCAGACCGCCGCAGTCGGCGGTCCTAACGCGATCGAAGTCCCCCGCGAGCCGCGGCTGCCGTGAGTCGCAGTCCGTCCCCTGCCACCCTTACGCTATTGTTCCCCCGTGTCATCTGTGTACATATGGATGGCGACGCTATCGATCCGGAGCTGGCCGACGAACTGCGCAGCGTCTGTCGGACGACCGTCGGCGACGAACTCCGCAGTATCGCCTACTTCACCGAGGACGACGTCGAGCAGCTGTATCTCCGATCGGACCTCGAGCGGACGGCCGACCTGATCGGCTTCGCCGAGCATGAGCGGCTCGGCTTTCGCTCTCAGTCGGCCTATCGGAACACGCAACTCGGCGAGTACGCGGCGACGATCAGGATGTTCGAGAACGGGTACCTCTCGCGGGTCATCCGCGGCCCACACGGGGTCTGGGTGACGACCGACGACATGTCAATGGATCGGTTCGAGGAGTTGACCAGCGCGCTCGAAATCGTCCTCGACGACTTCGCGGATGCCGTCGACGTCGAGAGCGCGGATACCGACGAGAGCAGCGACTGATAGAGCGACGACTGATCGTGATTCGGGCCGGTCCCGGCATCCCGGTCGAAGCCCGCGGGCTCGTCACTGCAGTTCGATCTTCCGGACGAACTCGAGATCGCGCAGTTCGGTGATGACCTCGCCGGGTAGGTCCTGATCGGTGATCAGGTAGAGCTTCGGCTCGTCGGTGAACTCGGGATCTTCGCTGATGGTCTGGCGGATCGAAATCCCGTTGGTGGCCAGGGTTCCCGTGACCGTCGCGACGATCCCCTCCTGTTCGGCGTCGTCGGGCGTGATCGTGAGCACCGTCAGATCGAGCACCGGCGCCAGGTCCATCAGGCTCGGCACCTGGGAGATGTTCTGGAAGATGCGCCGGAGTTCGTGGTCTTCGAGGATGACGTCGGTCGTCGAGTCGACGACCCGCCGGTCGACGCCGATCTCGCGGGCGATCCCCGTGTTCGGAATCTCGATGCCGCCCGAGACGACCCGGCCCTCGTCGTTGACGGAGAACCCCCGCTCGAGCAGCAGGCGGATCACGGCCTGTTGACTGGGGGAGCCCTCGAACTTCTCCATGATCTCGTCGAACATTCGTTAGCGGGTGTACGCGCGCTCCGGTATAATGTTCGGTGATCGATCGATCCCGATCGAGTCCGTCTCGGTGCGTCTTGTGCCCCGATCGATGCGGCGGGGAACCGCCGGCTCCGGAGCCGTCGTCTGACGGACACTTTTGTATCCGCCACCCAATACGTCCGGTATGCGCGAACTGCGGAGTTGTGACTTCTGTGACGCTGACGCCGTCGGCACGTTCGAGATCGTGCCGCCCGAACTCGAGCCGACGGAGGCCGAACAGCGACGGGTCGTCCTCTGTCCGGACTGCCGGGAGCGACTCGAAGCACTGGTCGAACCGCTGCTCGCCCGTGCGGGTGCGGCCGTCGAGGAGACCGACGCGAGCGACGAGGACCACGACGGTAGCTCGGTCGTCGCGACCGCCGACGGATCGACGCGCACCCGTACCCGAACTGCCAGCCCGAACGCGACCGTTTCGGACGGGACCGACGGATCCGCGACGGAATCCGAACCCGAACTGGACGACGACTCGAACTCCGCGTCGGGTCTCGAGGACGGAATCACGTTCGAGCGCGACGAGGCTGCGATCGACGGTGATGGCGGTGACGGCGGCAACGGAGCGTCGGACGCGACCGAATCGGAGCGCGCCGCGAGCGAGACGACCGACTCGGACGAGGCGTCGGCGACCGTCCCACTGATCGACGGTAACGGACCCGACGGAGCCACCGAGACGAACCCCCCGACGGCCTACGGAAAGGTCCTCCGACTCCTTCACAATCGCGAGTTCCCCATGCAACGCAGCGCCGTCAAGGAACTGGCCGCGGGCGCCTACGACCTCGAGAACGACCAGGCCGAAGCGATCGTCGACTACGCCGTCGCGGACGGCGAGTTCACCGAGGAACGGGGGATGCTCCACCGGTCGTAGAGCGGTCAGTGATGGCCGAATCTCCCCGCTTCGCGCCGGTTATAGCGTCCCCTTCGTACTCGGTGTCCCTTCGCGGCGGTCGTCGATCCGGGTCGCGTCGTCGAGGGTCCGGGCCAGCGCCTTGAACAGCGCCTCGACCTCGTGGTGGGCGTTCTCGCCGGCGACCTCGAGGTGGAGCGTCAGCCCGGCGTTCATCGCCAGCGACTCCCCGAAGTGACGGGCCATGTCGCTGGTGAAGCCGCCGATCGAATCCTGGGAGAACTCCCCGTCGAAGTAGAACCGGGGACGACCGCTCACGTCGACGACGGCACCCGCGACCGCCTCGTCCAGCGGGACTTTCCGATCGGCGTACCGGACGATGCCGGCGCGGTCGCCGAGCGCCTGGTCGACCGCCTCGCCGAGGACGATCGCCACGTCCTCGACTGTGTGGTGGTCGTCGATCTCGAGGTCGCCGTCGCAGTCGACTTCGAGGTCGAACAGTCCGTGTTTGGCGAACGACGTCAGCATGTGATCGAAGAAGCCGATACCGGTGTCGACCGCGGCCGCGCCCGTGCCGTCGACGTCGAGGCTGCACTCGATCGACGTCTCGGCCGTCTCGCGGGTTACGGTTGCCGTTCGCTCGCTCATGACGAACTCATACCGGTCCCGCTACAAGGGGGTTCCGCTCGCCGGCGTCCGTGCGACGCCGACCGCCGCTCGGCCGACCGGATCCGGTCCGATCGGCCGAAATCGGAGAAACGGTTTCAAATCGGGTACTAAAACGTCTAACCACCTCTCCGCGGATATGAAACAGTAGGGAACCTCACACTACTGGCGTGAAACGGACCGAAACCGCGCCAATTTTCGCGCCGTTATATGAGTCCTGCAGTGAATGTCGTATTCGTGAAGAGGTGATCCGCCTCATGTCCAGCCCCTCCCCCCTCTCGAACGAATCGATCGCCCCGTCGAGCCCCGAGACGGACCCAAAACGCGGCCACCGCCGCCATCGACTCGTCCGCTCGCTCAAACGCCCCGCACAGTTCCTGTCGTTCTGGGTCGCGATCGCGCTCCCCTTCGTCCACCTTCCGCTGCTCGCACAGGGTCTGGGCGATCCGGCAGTGACGCTGACGTTCGTCGTCCTGCTCGCGGTCAACGCCCTCGCCCTCTACGTCGGTCACGGCTACAATCAGCGCTGAATGCAACTCGTCCTCTCGCCGAATTCGCGGTCCGCCGCTGTCGCCGCCCGTCTCCAGTTTCCCCGTACCGAATGAGTCGCTGTCACTCTCCGCCCGTCCGGTACTCGCCGGCGATTCCGCAGTCGCCACGACCGTGCGGATCCGAGAGCGATCCGATTCGACGCCGCTCACTCGTCGCGGGTATCGGTTATCCGAACCCAGTCTTCGGTACCGCTCTCAGGAATCTCTCTGTCGGGGTCGAACTGTTCGAAACCGACCGTCTCGTAGTCGGGCACCAGGCCGCGTCGGCAGCGCAACGAGCGGTGACCCGATCGACGGTCGATTCGGAGCGCCCGATCAGTCCTCGACCGCGGTCTGTGCGTCTTCGAGCGTGAAGTTTCCTTCGTAGAGCGCGCTGCCGACGACCACGGCCGCTGCGCTGGCGTCCGCGAGCGCCCGCACGTCGTCGAGCGTCGCGACGCCGCCGCTGGCGATCACGGGGATGTCGGTTGCGTCGACCAGGTCGCGGACGGGCTCGGTCGCGACCCCCTCGAGTCGGCCCTCGACGTCGACGTTGGTAAAGAGGATCGCGGCGGCCCCGAGGTCCTCGTATCGCTCGGCGGCCTCGACGGGGCTGATCCCCGCGCCCTCGGTCCAGCCCTCGACGACGACCTCGCCGTCTTTCGCGTCCAGACTAACGACCACGCTGTCGGGGTGAGACTCGCTGATCTCGCCGACGATAGCCGGATTCTCCACTGCCGCGGTGCCGAGGATGACGCGGTCGACGCCGCGCTCGAGCAGGTCGACGGCGTCGGCAGCGGTGCGGATACCCCCGCCCAGCTGCGTCGGCACGTCGACGGCGTCGATCACCGCGTCGATGGCGTCGTCGTTCGCCCGCTCGCCCTCGAAGGCACCGTCGAGGTCGACCAGGTGCAGCGTCTCCGCACCGGCGTCGAGCCACCGCCTGGCGGCCTCGACGGGCTCGCCGTAGGTCTTCTCCGTGCCGCGTTCGCCCTGAACGAGCTGGACGACCTCGCCGTCTTGGATGTCGACCGCCGGAATCACCTCGAACGCCTCGCCGTCGGTGTTCATACGCGAGTGAGCGCGCCCGGCGCGAGTAAAGGCGACGATTTCGCCGAACGATCATCGCTGCGACACTGTTTCGATTCCCGACGGAATTATTACATGTGTGGTTGGTGTGGATCGTACCGTACGATGTCGGTGTCGGGGTACGTTCCGCTCGTACAGGAGCCGCTGGCTCAGCCGGAGCTGACGACGGACATTCTCGTCGTCTTCGGCGTCGTCGCCTTCGCGATCGCGCTGTTCGTCACGGAACGCCTGCCGATCGACGTGACCGCCATCCTGCTGATCGTGGTCCTGGTCGTGTTAGAGCCCTGGACCGGCATCGATCCGGAGACCGGCATCTCGGGGTTCGCGAACGAGGCGACGATCACCGTGCTGGCGATGCTCATCCTGAGCGGCGGGATCAGCCGGACCGGCGTGGTACAGGAGTTGGGGCGGCGGATGGCCTCCTTCGCGGGCGAGAGCATCCGGAAGCAGCTGTTCGCGACCGTCGTAGCCACCAGTCCCGTCTCCGGGTTCCTGAACAACACGCCCGTGGTCGCGCTGCTCGTGCCGGTCGTCACCGACGTCGCGAACCGGGGGAACACCTCGCCGTCGAAGCTGCTCATCCCGCTGTCGTACGCCTCGCAGGTCGGCGGGATGCTCACGCTTATCGGAACATCGACGAACATCCTCGCCAGCGACGTCTCGGCGCGGCTCGGCACGCAGTACCCCGAACTCCACCGGTTCTCGATGTTCGAGTTCACGCAACTGGGCGTCCTGGTCGTCCTCGCCGGCGGGCTCTACCTGATCTTTGTCGGTCACTACCTCCTGCCCGAACGGGTGCCGCCGCGGGCGGACTACCTCGAGGAGTACGCGGTCGAGGACTACGTCGCCGACGTGGCCGTCGTCCCCGGGTCGCCGCTCGCGGGCGCGACAGTCGGCGACGCGACCGACGCACTCGGCGACGAGATCGACGTCGTCCAGGTCATCCGTGCGGCGGACCGCTCGATCGCACCCCGCCGAGACACCCGACTCGAGGAGGGCGACGTCCTGGTCGTCCGCACGAACAGGACCGCGATCACGGCCCTGGAGGACGCGCCAGGAGTCGAACCCGTCGGGCGCCCGGAGTCCGCCGCCGCCGATCTCTCGTCGGACGGCGGGGGGATCATCACGGAACTGGTCGTCTCGCTGGACTCGCGGCTCGTCGGCGAACGGCTCGATCCCGAGGCGTTCCGCGAGGAGTTCGGCGCGGCCGTTCTCGGCCTCCGTCGCCACGGCTCGCTCGTCGGCGAACGGATCGTCGGCCGACGGCTCGACGTCGGCGACACGCTGCTCGTCCAGGCGCCGCCGGACACGCTCGATCGGCTCGCCAGGCGGGACGACGTGATCGTCGCCCGCGAATCGGCCCGGCCCGAGTACCGGTCGGACAAGGCGCCGATCGCCATCGCAATCATGATCGGCGTCGTCGCCGTCGCCGCCCTCGAGATATACCCGATCCTGATCTCCGCGCTCGCGGGCGTCGTCGCGATGGTCGTCGCGGGCGTCCTCGAGCCCAACGAACTCTACGACGCCGTCGAGTGGAACATCATCTTCCTGCTGGCGGGCGTGATCCCGCTCGGTATCGCGCTCGAGGGGACGGGAGCGGCCGCCTATATCGCCTTCCTGGTCGTCCAATCGGCCGGCTTCCTGCCGACGATCGTCGTGCTGTGGCTGTTCTACATCACGACGGGTCTGATCACGGAGGTTATTAGCAACAACGCCAGCGTCGTCCTCCTGATTCCGGTCGCTGCGGCCGCCGCGACCGGGATCGACGCGAACCCCTTCGCGTTCGTGCTCGCCGTGACGTTCGCCGCGAGCACGGCCTTCCTGGGCCCGATCGGCTACCAGACGAACCTGTTCGTCTACGGGCCCGGCGGCTACCGGTTCGGCGATTACTTCCGGATCGGCGCGCCGCTGCAACTGCTGCTGTCGGTCGTCACCGTCGCCGGCATCGCGTTCTTCTGGGGCGTTTGAATCCCCTTCACCCTCGATCTCGACCGCTCTCGGCGTGCGCTGACCGAACGACACTTCCGCCAGTGCGTCGGACGGTCCGGTAATGACGATTCTCGAGGCGCAGCACCTCACGCGCGTCGTCGATGACGAGCGGATCGTCGACGACGTCTCCGTTACGATTTCCGAGTCCGACGTGCTGGTCGTGGTCGGCCCCTCCGGCGCGGGCAAGTCGTCGCTGCTCCGCCTGCTCAACCGACTCGACGAGCCGACCGAGGGGACGGTCCTGTTCGAGGGGACGGACTACCGGTCGATCCCCCCGCGGACGCTCCGCCAGCGGATCGGCCTGGTTCCCCAAGATCCCGCACTGGTCCCGGGCACCGTCGCCGAGAACGTCGCCCGCGGCGCGATCCTCCGAGACGAGTCGGTCGACGACGCCGCGGTCGAGCGACTGCTCGAGCGACTCGGCCTGGCGGACTACACCGACCGCGACGTCGAGGACCTCTCGGGCGGCGAGAAACAGCGCGTCGCCATCGCGCGCACGCTCTACAACGAGCCGGACGTCCTCCTCCTCGACGAGCCGACGTCACATCTCGATCCGGACTCCGAGGAGCGCGTCGAGGCGCTGCTCTCGGAGCTCATCCGCGACCTCGATCTCACCGTCGTATTGGTCACCCACGACGAGGACCAGGCCCGTCGGTTCGGCGAACGGGTGCTGGCACTTCGTGACGGCGTCGTCGACCGCGTCGGGCCGGTCGAGGAGGTGTTGGCCTGATGGATGCTCTCGGCGGGTTCTTCGAACAGTTCACCGATCCGGTGCTTCTCACCGGGCTCGCGCAGGTCGCCGTCGCGGCCGTTCTCGCCGCCCTCGTCGTCGGCCTCTCGCACGTCCGCGGGCTTGCCCTCGAGCGCGAACTCGGCGTCGCGCTGGTCCGCGGGCTCGTCCAGATCGTCGCGATGGGATCGATCGTCGGCCTGTTGCTCACCGTCGACTTCGCCTGGAGCGCGGTCATCCTCCTCGGCATGATGGGCGGCGCGACGTGGATCTCGAAGAACCGCGGCGCGGGCCTTCCCGGCGTGGTGCGGGTCTCGTTCGTCGCGATTCTCTTCGGCGCGGGGCTCGTGATCGTCACGATGACGCTCGCGGGAGCGATCGAGGCGACCGTTCGGAACCTGGTCCCGGTCGGGAGCATGATCATCGCCAACGCCATGCAGATCAACTCGCTGGCGCTCGATCGGTTCAAGAGTGAAATTCAGTCGAACCGGCCCGAGATCGAGGCCGACCTGGCGCTCGGGGCGCCCCCGCAGGCGGTCGTCTCACGCCACGTCAAGACCGGCGTCCGGGCGTCGCTGATCCCGACGATCGACTCGTTGAAGAGCCTCGGCTGGGTCTGGATTCCGGGGATCATGGCCGGGATGATCCTCGGCGGCGAGAATCCCATCTACGCCGCGCTCTATCAGTTCGTCATCATGGCGATGATCTTCGCCGCCGGCGGCCTGACGAGCGTGACCAGCAGCCTGCTGATCGGCACGTACGTCTTCACCGACGCCGAGCAACTGAAGCCGATCGACGCGGCGGCGGACGAGTCGTGATCGCGGGCCGGTACGGATACGTTAGCGGACCCGCGTTCTACGCGCCGTGACGTCGTTCGCGAGGTCGGCCAGGCGGCCGTGGCTCGCCGACCGCGCCTTCCGGTAACGACCTCGCTTCGAATCGAATAGGCGTGTTTTTAGTATCGGATATCGTGACTTCCGAATGTGAACGCGGAACCGCTGCTTGTGATCGGGATCCTTACCGCGATTTTCGTCGGCTACAACATCGGCGGCTCGACGACCGGGCCCGCGTTCGGGCCCGCGGTCGGCGCCAACGTGATCACGAAACTGATGGCGGCCGCACTGATGTCGGTCTTCTTCTTCGTCGGGGCGATCACGATCGGCCCGGCGGTCGTCGACACGCTCGGTCGGGAACTCGTCACCGACACGTCGGTGTTTACGATGCGCTCGAACGTCGCCGTCCTCTTTTTCATCGGGGGCGCGCTGTTCGTCGGCAACTACACTGGCGTTCCCGCCTCGACCTCGATGACCGCGGTCGGCGCGATCGCCGCGCTCGGGTTCGCGACCGGCGAACTCAACTGGGACGTGCTCGGCGAGATCGTCGTCTGGTGGATCGTCGCGCCGATCGTCGGCTTCTGGGTCGCCGGCATGGTTGGGCGCTACTTCTACCCCCGGCTCAACGCCTGGGTCGCCATCGAGGAGAAACAGGGGGGACGGCCGATGGTGACGGTCGATCGCTCGAGCCTTGTCCCGCGGCTCCAATTCGGCGCCGGCGCCGACCGCCGGGAAATCACGGGCGCGCTAATCGTCGTCGCCATCGGCTGTCTGATGGGCTTTTCCTCGGGGACGAGCAACATCGCCAACGCGATCGCGCCGATCTACGGCACCGGCGACGTCGACATGGTGACGCTGATCCTGATCGGGTCGGCCGCGGTCGCCGTCGGCTGTTTCACGATCGCCCGCCGAACGCTGGACACGCTCGGAAACGACATCACGAACCTCCCGCTGACGGCGGCGATCGTCGTCGCGGTCATCAGTTCGGGAATCGTCGTCGGCCTCTCGTCGATCGGCATTCCCGCGAGCTTCGTCGTCATCGCGACGATGAGCATCATCGGCCTGGGCTGGGGCCGGGCTACCCGGACGACGACGCTGTCCGGGGTCCGGGCCGGCGAGGAGACGCGCGTCTCGGTCGGCGCGCTGACGGCCGAGGAGGAGGGCGAACGCTCTCCCAAGATCGGCGAGGAGGAACCCGAGGACATCCCAAAGGCGTCGGACCTGTTCGACCCCTCGACGACGGCCCGCGTGATCCTCATGCAGAACGTGGTGCCGGCGATCTCGACGATCGGCGCCTACCTCACCTTCCGGTTCGTTCCGATCTTCGGTTTCTGACAGAACCATCGCCGTCGCTTCTCGCGCTCGATCGACCGACCGATTTCCCGACCACATCTATTGCGGCCGATGATATTCATATCGGCTTCCCGAAACGTCTTTTCCCGCGGGGAGACTGGCTTCGGGTATGGTATCTGCGATTCTCCTCGTCGGGATCGTCGTGGCGATCTTCGTCGGATTCAACATCGGCGGCTCGTCGACGGGGATCGCCTGGGGGCCGGCCGTCGGCGCGGGCGTCATTGGCAAGACGGCGGCCGCGGCCCTCATGTCCGTCTTCGTCTTCGTCGGCGGCTGGACCGTCGGCCGCAACGTCATCGACACGATGGGCAGCGACATCGTCCCGCCGGAGATCTTCACCCTGCAGGCCAGCATCGTCGTCCTGTTTTTCATCGGCTTGGGGATGCTGATCGCGAACCTCTTCGGCGTCCCCGTCCCCACGTCGATGACCGCCGTCGGCGCGATCGCCGGCCTGGGCCTGGCCACCGGCACGCTGGACATGGTCGTGATGGGACGGATCATCTCGTGGTGGGTCGTCACGCCGATTATCGCCTTCTGGATCGGCGGGATCGTCGGGCGCTACTTCTACCCGTATCTCGACCGGTACTTCGAGATCCGCCAGTCCGAGGGGCCGCTGCTCGCGCTCGATCGGTCCGGTGCGATCCCGACGCCGGTGCTCGGCCCGGGCACGACGGTAAAAGAGCTCGCGACGACGGTCCTGATCGTCGTCATCGCGTGTTACATGGCCTTCGGCGCGGGCGCGAGCAACGTCGCGAACGCGGTCGCGCCCCTGGTCGGCAGCGGCGCGCTCGATATCGGTGGCTACGACGGAACCGACCTCGGCATCGCCATCGGCGCGGTCGCGATCAGCCTCGGCGGGTTCACGATCGCCAGGCGCACGATGGAAGCGGTCGGCAACGACCTCACCGAACTCCCGCTGCTCGCCGCGCTGATCGTCGCCGTCACCGCCGCCTCGATCACCACCATCCTCTCATCGATCGGCATCCCGATCAGCCTGGTGATGGCGACGGTGATGACGATCGTCGGCCTCGGCTGGGGCCGGGCCAGCCGTACCGCCAGCATCGCCGGCCTCGCGCGAGGCGAGGACACCCTCGAGCTCTCGACGAACGTCCTCACCCAGGAGACGCCCAACGAAGTACCCAAGATCGGCGAGGAAGATCCCGAGGACGTCATCGACGCCGACGACCTGGTCCGCCCGGACGCCGTCGCGCGGTTCGTCGTCTTCTGGATCATCGGCCCCTCCGCGTCGGCCGGCCTGGCGTACGCATTTTTCCTCGTGGTTCCGATCTGAGTCGGAACCGATTGAGGACGATCGGGAATAGTCGGGCCGAATGGTGACGTTCTCCGGGACCGTTCGCGGCCCGTTCTCGCCGCGACCGCGGTGTCACGAACCCGATCCCGATCGTCCGAATCATGCCCGGTTTCGGATGGGGCAAGTACTGCGATCTCCGTCCGGATTGTCGAAATATTTCTCATTTCTCTTCCGATCTGCCGACCTTTGTTCAACGAATGTGGGCATTCTTTCGCTCGAAGTGCCCAGTCTCGGCTCAAAGACAATTTAGGACTGAACAGCAAGCTATACCAGTGCGGCCCTCGAACCGCCGAGTGATGCCCACGGTAGAATACCTCAACTACGAAGTACTGGACGACCAGGGCTGGGAGATGGACGACGACGACCTCTTCGGGGAGGCCGCTGACGCCGGTCTCGACGAGGAGGACTACGGCACGCTCGACGTCGCCGAGGGCGAGTACATCCTCGAGGCGGCCGAGGCGCAGGGCTACGACTGGCCCTTCTCGTGCCGCGCAGGTGCCTGTGCGAACTGTGCGGCGATCGTCTTCGATGGCGAGATCGACATGGACATGCAGCAGATCCTCTCGGACGAGGAAGTCGAGGAGAAGAACGTCCGCCTGACCTGCATCGGTTCGCCCGAAACCGACGAGGTCAAGATCGTCTACAACGCCAAGCACCTCGACTACCTGCAGAACCGCGTCATCTAAGGCCGACGGCCGTTTCGAGGCCGCGACGACGATTTTTTCGACCGGAGACGGGAGCCGACCGCCGCGTCACGCGTACCCGTGAGCACGCGGTTCGATCGGGGAGCCGAAACGGGGCGGCGCCGCCGACGCCCGTCTGCGCGACCGCGCCTCTCGCTTCCGCTCTACTCCGTCGATAGGTCCGCTCGATACCGCGTCGTGTTCGTCGCCCAGTGCTCGCCGGCGCGCTTTCGCTTCGTCCGATGTCGTCGCTTCTCGTCCGCGGCTCAATCGTCCGAGATGTGGAAGTTCGGCGACTCGGACCGCGGCGCTGCCTCCTCGAGGAACCGTACCGACGGACTCGCGACGAACGCCATGAGCGAGGCGAGAAACACCGGGGTGATACTCGCGCCGTCCGTCAGCGCGATCGCGATGAGCGCCGACGAGAGCGGCGTCCCCGTCACGACCGAGTTGAACGCTGCCATTCCGGTGAGCATCGCTAACGCCGGCGGGAGACCGGGCACGACGAGCGCCGCCGCCTGACCGACGAGCGCGCCCATGAACATGTGGGGGATGATGAGGCCGCCGATCCAGTTCCCGTGAATCGTGAACGCGGCGGCGACCATGACCGCGCCGAGGGTCAGTAGCAGCGTTCCGAGCGAGAAGCTTCCGTCCAGCAAGACGTTCATCTTCGACCCGCCGTAGAAGTACGAGAGGGGAACGAGCCAACCGAGAACGCCGATGACCGCGCCCGCGACCGTCGTCTTGACGTACACGGCCGGCGACAGCCGACGGAACGCGCCGCCGATCGACGAGAACAGCCGCGTATACACGAGCCCGAACGGGATACAGACGGCGCCGATGCCGACGGCCCACCCCAACTGCGGGAGCGTCGGCGGCACGAACGACGCCGTTTCCCAGACCGGAAACAGGTGCATCCCGCCGAGCGTGACCTCGGTCAGGTAGCCGGCGAACGACGCGACGAACGTCGGAATGATCGCCTCGTAGTACTCGAGCCCGCGCCTGTGGGGGAGTTCGAGCCAGAGGAGCGCCCCGCCGATCGGCGCGCCGAGGATCGTTCCGAACCCCGCCCCCATGCCGGCCAGCGTCAGGAGCTTCGTGGAGTTGTCGAAGCCGAACAGATCCGAGACGTACGTTCCGAACGAGCCGCCGACGACGGACATGACTCCTTCGGGGCCCGCGTTCTGTCCGGCGACCAGGCCGATCAGACCGACGGGGAGGATCGGCACGTTGTCCTCGAGATCGACGCGACCTCCAGTGTGGAACTGCTGAACGAGCGCGGCGAGCGCTCCCGGGTAGAACGTGGTGTAGAGAATCCCGCCGATGAGAATCCCCGCGCCGATACTCACGGGAACGCGCCAGTACGTCGCACCGAAGAGCTCCCAGAGGTGATGTTTCAGAAAGAGCCAGACGACGCGAAACGCCGTGGCGACGAGCCCGACGCCGACGCCCAAGATGGCGGCGACGACGAGCATGTGATGAAAATCGCGTTCGTTCAACTGAACGTAATTCATTACGGGCCGATAGCGCCGGGGGCGACACCAGGTTTACGTTCTCGCCCCGCTGATCTCACCGCTGGACCGCGAGGACGGGAACCGCTCCGTCTCGGAGGACGCGTTCGGTGACGCTTCCCATGAGGAATCGACCGACGCCGGAGCGGCCGTGCGTTCCCATCACGAGAAGATCGATATCGTGCTCGTCGGCGTACGCCAGAATCGTTCGAGCGGGGTCACCTATTTCGACGGCTCCGACCGCGTCGATATCGCGCGAGAGCGCTTCGTCGACGATGCGGCGGGTCGAGTCGGTTCCCTCCTCGCGGAGCGTTTCGAGCTTCTCGGTCCCCTGCCCGACGATGGTGGTACTGTCGCTCTTTTCGACGACCGCGAGGACGTGGACGGTCGCGTCGTATCGCTCTCCCAGGCTGTAGGCGTGGTTCGCCGCGTCCATCGCCGCCTCGCTCCCGTCGGTCGGTACGAGCAGTGCGTCGTACATACTCCTAATACGACCCGGAATCAACTAATATGCTGGCGAGGTTCGCCGTCAGTCGGAGTCGACATTAGCGTCCGATCGAGATGTAGTCGCCGACCGATTGTTCGCGGAGCACCAGTTTGTGGACGCCGACGAGAACGACAACGGCGAGCATGATGGACGCGCTGTCGGCGAGCGACGTGAGGAACCCGAGCGAGACGATTAACGTCGTCGCACAGGCCGGCGGGTGGACCGTGTCGGTCGCGAGCATCGCGCCCGTCGTGATCATCACGGCGAGCACGCCGCTAACGGCGAGCCGTAACTGCGCGGACGAGAGCATCGGCGCGGCCGTCATGACGTTAAGGCCGGGCGCGACGGTGTGGTAGGCGATCCAGCCGGCCGCGACGCCGATGAAGTGGCCGCCGATCACGCGCCGCGGGGCGGTCACCTCGCCGTCCCGGACGGTGGCCAGCAGGAAGGCGGACGGACCGAGACTCGGAAAAATGAGCGTCCGACCGGTAACCCAGGCGAGCGCGCCCAAAATCGTGAGAAGTACGCCGGCATATAGGGTCGAAAATGCCGCGCCCTCCCTCATACGGATAGCATTATCGTACGGACGGATAGGTGTTCACCCGGCAGCGATAGCCGCTGCGTGCCCGCCGTTCGAATACCGAATTCCCTCTTCGCTTCGTCCCGTCGGATCAGTCCGGCGGCTCCGACGTCCGCTCTTGCGAGTCCCGACGCGAGCCGAAAACGTAACGGTACCGCGCTCCGGAGGGCCTGTCGTGACGCTCGCTGGCGCCGTTGCGACGGGCCCGGACCTCCTTCGGCTCGTCGCCGTTCCCGTCTTCGCCTGGACCGCCCTCCGCGACGTCGAGACCAGACGCGTCTCGAGTGTCGTCTGGATTCCCCTCGCCGTGTTCGGGGCCGCGCTGTTGGCCTGGGACGGGTGGCTCGCGTGGACGGCCGGCGGCACCGCCTGGACCCACGAGTTTCTGCTTCCGACGGCGATCAGCCTAGGCCTGGTCGTCCCCATCGCGTACCTGTTCTGGTGGGTTGGCGGCTTCGGCGGGGCCGACGCGAAGGCGTTGCTCGTGCTCGCCGTGCTCTTCCCGACGTTTCCGGAGTACACGGTGGGTCCGCTGACCGTTCCGCTCGAGATGACCCCGATCGGGCCGTTCTCCTTTACGATCCTGACCAACGCCGTCCTCGTGGGGGTCGTCCTGCCGCTCGCGCTCGCCGTTCGCAACGCCGTCGCGGGCCGGATCGCCCCGGTTATGTTCGTCGGCTGGCCGATCGTCTGGGACGAGCTACCGGAGACCCACGGCCGCCTGCTCGAGACGCCGTCGGGTCTCTCCCGCGGCGGACTCGACCTCGATGCGTTGCGGATGTACCTCCGCTGGCGCGGGCTCTCGCTGGCCGACCTGCGCGCCGATCCCGACCGGTACCGCGATCCGGCGACGCTTCCGGACGAGCCGAACCCGCCGACCGACGGGGCCGTGACCGCGGACGCGGCCGATGCGACGGCCCACCCCGACGGCGGCACGATCGATTCGAGTGCCGAGCCCGACGCTGACTTGGACCGGCCTGGCGCTGCCGTCGGGCCCGCCGTCGCCGACGCTCCCGCGTCGGAGTATAACGACCCCTGGGGCGCCGACGCCTTCCTCGAGGACATCGAGGGCTCGGCCTACGGGACGACTCCCGAGACGCTTCGCGAGGGCCTCGACGTGATCGCGAGCGAGGACGCGGTCTGGATCTCGCCCGGCACGCCGTTTCTCGTTCCCGTGTTCGTCGGCCTGGTGATCGCGCTGGTCTACGGCGACCTGTTGTTAGGGACGCTGTTCTGAGTTCGACCCGTTACAGCGTCCGCTCGTACAGCGGCACGAGCACCGTCCAGAGGAGCACGAACGCGACGCCGACGCCGATCAGTGCCAGCCACGGATCTCCGCGACCGGTCGGCACGCCGGTCGAGAGAAGGACGAAGGTTCCGACGAACAGCAGACAACAGACGAGGACGCTGCCGAGTTCGAGGACCGTGGCGACGGGGTGGGCGCGAAACTGCGCGACGATGCCGGCGAGGGCCATACTCGAGGCTCGCGCGGGGACGGCAAAAACGTCACGGCGGTTCGAGGTCGCGCTCGGGTTCGAACTCCGCCGACGAGCAGTCGCTCCGTCCGCGTTAGGTGCGTGATTCGATGTCCGCGGCGATCTCGTCGAGTTCGTCGTCGCCGAGGTCGGGGCGGTCGCCGACGACCCCGTGGATGGGGCCGCCGCCGTCGCCCTCGAAGCGGGGGACGATGTGACAGTGGACGTGGGGGACCTCTTGCCCGGCCGCCTCGCCGTTGTTGAACGCGACGGTCGTCGCGTCGGCGTCGACGGCCTCCTCGACGGCGGGGACCATGCGGTGAACGGTGTCGTAGAGGTCCGCCGCGACGTCCTCGGGGACGTCGTTCAGCCGTTCGTACTCGTCCCTGGGGATCACCAGCGTGTGGCCCGGCGCCAGCGGGTTGGCGTCCAGAAAGGCGACCGTCGTCTCGTCCTCGTACACGATGCGCGCGGGGATCTCCCCCTCGACGATCTGGCTGAAGATCGTACTCATACGCCAGTGTGCATCGCGTTGCCGTATGAAGGTTTCCCGCCAGCGCGCTCGACGCGCCCGCCTGGCGGGACCGGTTCGGCCGTCGGCGCGTGCGGACCCGCGGCGCCGCCGAACGGTCGCCGAGTGACAGTCGATCGAGTTGCAATTATCTGCAGAACGGCCGATCTCTGTAAAATTTTTCGCGTATTGCTAGCCTAGAGTACTACAAATGTTAATACTACGGCGGCTATAGATTCTGCTCTAGAATCGTACGCGCTCGGGAACGGGTCGCCCGCCCGGCCGGCACGATAGCGCTCGCGACCGTTCCCGTCAGGAGATTTCCCCATGGTAGAGGTACTGTACGCCATCGAACGACCGTTCATGCGGAAGACATTCGAAGCGATCGATCGGCACGTCGGCGTCGAGTCGGCGTTCGTCCCGGTCCGTGCCGATGCGCGCGGCTGTAGCGACCGCATCACCGAAATCGAGGTCGACGATCCCAGCGCGGTCGACGAGAACGTGCGCTCGATCGACCCCTCCGTCGTCGTGTACAACCACCGGTTCGGCATCGAGCGGTTCTCGTTCTACGAGGAGTATCCGCTCGTCCACGTCCGCCACGGCGCGTCGATCGGTCGCGGCGAACGCTCGGTCACGGCGGAGACGATCCTCGAGCACGTCGCCGTCGCGCTCGCGCCTGGCGAGCGCTGGGCGGCGGCGTATCGGGCCGCCGCACCGCCCGACGTGCGGGTCGTCGTCGTCGGCATTCCGGAAGCCGACGCGCTGGTCGGCGCGCCGCCGCCCCGCGACCGCCGGGTGCTGTACGCGCCGACCAACTACCTGGTCGGCCGCGGAGCGTACGTCAACACCGCCCGCTCGGTCGTCGAGTGCTTCGCGAACACGGCGTACGAACTCCTCTTTCGCCCGCACCCGACCGATCGACGCGAAGGGCCCGGCCTGGCCGTCACCCGCGAGTGTAGAGAGCGGATCGCCGACCTCCCGAACGTCGTCTTCGATACGGCGACGACGCCGACCGAGAGCATGCGTCGATCGGACGTGCTAATTTCGGACTACTCCGGCTCGATCGCCGAGTGGCTCCACACCGGCCGGCCGCTCGTGCAACTGACGGACATCGACGCGCCGGACCGCGAGGTGCCGCGAATCGGCGTTACGACGGACGCGATCGATCTCGACCTCGTCGCCGACCTGTACCGCAACGGCGAGCCCGCCGACGCGAGACGGCGACGAGCGTCGTGGCTCGACGACCTCGGCATTCCGATGGACGGACGAGCCGGCGAGCGCGCCGCCACGGAGGTGTGCCGATGCGCGGCGTGATCCTGGCCGCGGGCCGCGGGCGGCGAATGGGACGCTACACCGACGACGTCCCGAAGGCCTTCCTCGAGTTCGACGGTCGAACGCTGTACGATCGCCAACGCGCCCTGCTCGACCCGCACGTAGACGGGACGAGCGTCGTGCTGGGGTACCGCCACGAGACCGTTCTCGACCGATTCGATCCCGAGGATCCGATCGTCCTCGAGACGTGGGACCGACACGAGAACGCCGCGTCGCTGCTCCTCGCGCTCAGGCGTATCGACGACGACGTGGTGATCCTGAACGGCGACGTGCTCGTCGACGAGCGCGAAGTGGGCCGGCTGACCGACCAGTTCGACGCCCTCGAGGGCCGTCTCAACCTCGTCGGGTGTCTCCCCGGGATTCAGAACAGGGAGACGGCGATCCGCTGGGACGACTCGGGACGCGTCACTGACTACGGACTCATCGAGGGCAACCAGCACGCGGGCTTCGGAATCGTGAGCCGCGATCACCGGGCGGCGGCGATCCGGATCCTGCGCGAGCGACTCCACGACTGGTATCCCTGCGTCTACCCCCGGACGCCAACTCGGCCGATGTTGCTCCCGGACGGCCGACACGTCGAGATCAATCGACCGGCCGATCTCGAGCGGGCCAGGCGGTGGCTCGCCTCTGAGCAGATCCGGTGTGCGTGATCGCGGTCGGACGGCCGCACAGTCGCGTCGCCGCGACAGTTCTGTTTCGGAAAAATTCTGTTCAATTGTCCGCATTCGAGGGTTAAAACCAAAATATTGATTGCCAGCGGCTTCCGGGATCCGGGTAGATGGAGATTATCGGCCATCGTGGCTGCGCAGATCAGGTCCCGGAAAACACACTCCTCGCGATCCGCGAAGCCGCCCGCCGGCTGCCGGCTGTCGAGATCGACGTTCGGCGGTGCGGATCGGGCGAACTAGTTGCGTTTCACGACGAGACCCTCGAGCGCGTCACCGGCGCGGACGGCCGCGTCGCGGAGACGCCGTGGACCGACCTCCGCGACTTGGAGGTGCTCGAGTCCGGCGAGTCGATCCCGCGACTCGAGACGGTCCTTCGAGCCGTTCCGGACGACGTGACCGTCCAGATCGAACTGAAAGAACGGGGGATCGCGTCGGACACGCTGCAGTTGGCGATGACGACCGGCGCCGACGTCCGGGTCTCGTCGTTTCTCCCCGAGGCGCTCGCGGAGATCGAGTCGACCTATCTGAACGTTCCGAACGGGCTGCTCTTCGGCGACGAACCCGAGGCGAACCTCTCGCGGGCCGACGACCTCGACTGTACGCACGTGTTCCCACACTACGACCTCTGCGTCGAAACTGATATCGTGTCCGCCGCCCGCGAGCGCGGGTACGACGTCATCGCCTGGAAGGCCGCGCAGACGACGGACGACGTCCGCACGCTCCGCGAGGCGGGCGTCGACGGCGTCACCGCCGATCGGTGGGACGTCGCACCGCCTTCGCTTCGGATGAGCGCCGAATCTTAGCGGCCGTAGGACTCGCGTAACCGTTTTCTCGCGGTCCCGAAACGAACTCCCTCAGCGGCCCGCGCCGGCCGCCCCGACGGTCAGTCGTCGGCCGCGCGTCCGCACAGGTCCTCGAGCGTCTCGCCGATCTCGGCGAGGTACTCCGCCGGTTCGTACCCTAGACGACCGATCCAGACGTCCTGATACGACGGATGGAGGATCGGAACGAGGACGACGTCGAGTCGCTCGCAGCGGACGGGATCGAGCACGCTGTCGATAAACCCGTCCAGGTCGCGGTCCTCGGCCGCAAGCACCGTCTTCGTCGCATGCTTGCCGGTCGCGAGGACGACCGTCGGTTCGATCGTTTCGAGTTCGGTCAGTAGGTGGGTACGGCAGTTCGCCCGCTCCTCGGGCGTCGGCTCGCGGTTCGTGATCGAGTCGTCCGCGCTCGCGGCTTCACCGCTCGCAGACGAGGCGCGTGGCTCCTCGCTCGCGGGAAAGCACTTCACCGCGTTCGTGTAGTAGGCTCGGTCGCCGAAGCCGATCCGCTCGAGCATCCGGCGGATGCGCCGCCCGGAGTGGCGCGAGGTGTAGGCTCGGCCGGTCCAGTTGCCTCCCTGCCAGCGGTCGGCGTCGGGGTTGCCGTTGCCGGGGGCCTCGCCGACGACCACGATGTCGGCGTCGAGACTCCCCGTTCCCCAGGAGATGCACTCGCGGGCGTCGGCGAGCGCGGGACAGCGGTCGCAGTCGGGTTCGAGGACGTTGCGGGTGGTCGGGTAGGGCGGGTCGTCGGTGTTCGAATCGGAGGCGGGCACACACGAGGGTACGGCCGCAGGCGTTTAGCCTGGTCGGTTCGCCGCGAGCGTCGCCAGGCGCGGGTTGTGGCTCGCATCGCTGTCGGGCCGCGGCGCGCGAGGGGACAGGTTTACCTTGGACGGGTGGGTACAGGGGCGGTAATGACATCGATCGGTCCGGAACTGCTTGCGGAATCACTTTCGTTGCTCGTCTACACGGTCGTCGCCGGCGTGTTGACGGTTGGGGGCGTGCTCGTCGAACACGCGAGTCTCCAGCACTACGGGGCCGGCGAGGCGATGATCGCGCTGTGGCTGGCCGCCCTCGGCGGCGTCATGCTCTACGCCGGCGCGTACGGGCTCGGCTACCAGAAGGTCCTCTCGGAGTTCGTCTGAGCGGCCGACGGATTCGGACCTGCAATATCGATTCCTCTTTACTGTCGGAGGCGATTAGGTCGGGTATGAGCAGGTTCGGCGAGGTCGACGACCAGTACGATCCGCACGAGTTAGAACGGCGGGTCTTCGACTACTGGGACGACGTCGACGCCTACGAACAGACGGTCGAGCACCGATCGGACGGCGAATCCTTCTTCTTCGTCGACGGCCCGCCGTACACCTCGGGGTCGGCGCACATGGGGACCACCTGGAACAAGTCCCTGAAGGACGTATACCTCCGATTCCACCGGATGCAGGGGTACGACGTCACCGACCGCCCGGGCTACGACATGCACGGGCTCCCCATCGAGACCCGCGTCGAGGAGCGCCTGGGATTCGAGAACAAGAAGGACATCGAGGAGTACGGCGAGGAGAACTTCATCGAGGCCTGCAAGGAGTACGCCGAAGAGCAACTCGAGGGCCTCCAGGCGGACTTCCAGGACTTCGGCGTCTGGATGGACTGGGACGACCCCTACAAGACGGTCTCCCCCGAGTACATGGAGGCCGCCTGGTGGGGCTTCTCGAACGCCGCCGACCGCGGCCTGGTCGAGAAGGGGCATCGCTCCATTTCGCAGTGTCCCCGCTGCGAGACCGCCATCGCGAACAACGAGGTCGAGTACGAGGACGTTGAGGACCCCTCGATCTACGTCAAGTTCGACCTCGCCGAGCGCGAGGGCTCGATCGTCATCTGGACGACGACGCCCTGGACCGTTCCGGCGAACACCTTCGTAGCGGTCGACGAGGAGGGCGACTACGTCGGCGTCCGCGCGGAGAAGGACGGCGAGGAAGAACTGCTGTACGTCGCCGAAGCCAAACACGAGGAAGTCCTGCGCGAGGGCCGCTACGACGACTACGAGGTCGTCGAAGAACTCTCCGGCGAGGAATTGCTCGGCTGGTCGTACGATCATCCGCTCGCCGAGGAAGTTCCGGACCACGTCGACGCCGAGGGCGCCTTCCAGGTCTACGACGCCGACTACGTCGACACCCACGGCGATGGCACCGGCCTCGTCCACTCCGCGCCTGGCCACGGTGAGGTCGACTTCGAGCGCGGCCGCGAACTCGGCTTCCCGGTCTTCTGTCCCGTCGGCGGCGACGGCGTCTACACCGAGGAAGCGGGCAAGTACGAGGGGCAGTTCGTCAAGGACGCCGACGACGAGATCATCGCGGACTTAGACGAGAACGACGCCCTGCTCGCCTCGGGGACGGTCACCCACAGCTACGGCCACTGCTGGCGCTGTGACACGGGTATCCTCCAGATCGTCACCGACCAGTGGTTCATCACGATCACGGACATCAAAGACGACCTCCTCGAGAACATCGAGGACAGCGAGTGGCACCCCGACTGGGCGCGGGACAACCGCTTCCGCGACTTCGTCGAGGAGGCTCCCGACTGGAACGTCTCGCGCCAGCGCTACTGGGGCATCCCGCTGCCGGTCTGGACGCCCGAGGACCGCGACGACGACGAAGACATGATCGTCGTCTCGACGCGCGAGGAACTCGCCGAGCGGGTCGATCAGGATATCGACCCCGAGGAAGTCGACCTCCACAAGGACACGGTCGACGAGTTGACGATCACCGAGGAGGACACCACCTATACGCGCGTCCCCGACGTGTTCGACGTCTGGCTCGACTCCTCGATCGCCTCCTGGGGGACGCTGAACTACCCCGAGGACGACAGCCGGTTCGACGAGCTCTGGCCCGCGGACTTCATCCTCGAGGCCCACGACCAGACCCGCGGCTGGTTCTGGTCCCAGCTCGGCATGGGCACCGCCGCGCTCGGCGACATCCCCTACGAGGAGGTGCTGATGCACGGCCACGCGCTCATGCCCGACGGGCGCGCGATGTCCAAGTCCAAGGACATCCTGATCGACCCCCACGAGGCCATCGATCGCCACGGCCGGGACGTCATGCGGATGTTCCTCCTGTCGAACAACCCGCAGGGCGACGACATGCGATTCTCCTGGGACGGCATGCAGACGATGGAGAACCACCTCCGGACCCTGTGGAACGTCTTCCGGTTCCCGCTGCCGTACATGCGCTTAGACGAGTTCGATCCACAGAAGGTCACTCTCGAGGACGTCGACGACGACCTCGAACTCATCGACGAGTGGGTGCTCGCCCGCTTGCAGTCCACGAAGGCCGAGATGACCGACGCCTTCGAGGAGCGCCGCCAGGACAAGGCCCTGAACGCGCTCATCGAGTTCGTCGTCGAGGACGTCTCGCGGTTCTACGTCCAGGCCGTCCGCGAGCGCATGTGGGAGGAAGACGACAGCGCCTCCAAGCGGGCCGCCTACGCGACGATCTACCGCGTCCTCCGGGAGACGGTCGCGCTGCTCGCGCCGTACGCGCCGTTCATCAGCGAGGAGATCTACGGCACCCTCACGGGTGACGAGGAGTACGACACCGTCCACATGTGCGACTGGCCCGAGGTGGACGAGTACTGGGAGGACGAGCAGCTCGAGGACGACGTCGAACTCCTGCGCGCCATCGAGGAGGCCGGCGCGAACGCCCGCCAGCAGGCCGGCCGCAAGCTTCGCTGGCCCGTCCCGCG
Source organism: Natrinema salifodinae (assembly GCF_900110455.1). Classification (NCBI taxonomy): domain Archaea; kingdom Methanobacteriati; phylum Methanobacteriota; class Halobacteria; order Halobacteriales; family Natrialbaceae; genus Natrinema; species Natrinema salifodinae. The sequence goes on from NZ_FOIS01000004.1 coordinate 654,896, forward strand.
GGTCGTCGTCGCCGCCGCCGACGACCGCGTCGTCGAAGCCGTCGAGCGCCACACCGACCTGCTCGCCGACCGGCTCAACGCCCGCGACGTCGAACTCGTCTCGCCCGACGACCGCTGGGGCGAACTGCAGTACAGCGCCGAGGCCGACATGAGCGAACTCGGCCCCGCCTTCGGCGACCGCGCCGGCCAGGTGATGAACGCGCTCAACGAGGCCCGCATCGACGAGCCGAACCTCGATGCGCTCGAGGACGCCGTCGCAGACGTCCTCGACGCCGACGAGGAGATTACCGACGAGATGGTCTCGTTCGTCACCCAGACGCCCGACGGCGTCGCCGGCACGGCCTTCGGCACCGACGGCGACGACCGCGGCGTCGCCTACGTCGACGCCTCGCTGACCGACGACATCGAGAGCGAGGGCTACGCCCGCGAGGTCATCCGCCGCGTCCAGGAGATGCGCAAGGACCTCGACTTAGACGTCGAGGAGCGGATCGCGCTCGACCTCGAGATCGCAGACGACCGCGTGGCCGGCCTGGTCGCCGAGCGCGAGGACCTGATCAGCGAGGAGGTCCGCGCCGACGAACTCCGCGCGGTCGAGGACGGCCACCGCAAGGGGTGGGACGTCGAAGACGTGACGATGGAGATCGCGATCGAGCCGCTGGCGGCCGCCGAAGCGTCGGATTAAGCGCCGCTGAGCGGTCGAGGGCTGAGCGAACGCGACGCCCTCGGAAGCGAACGGGCGCTTACACCCGTGAGCAGCGAAGCGGACTTTTTGGGACAGATTTTTTGCGTGAGTGCTCGCTCACGACGTGAGCGACTCGAACGGAAAACGGAGAACGCCGAGGCTCGGACTCCCGAAAACCAGCCGAATCAGAGGACGTCCTGGGTGATGCCGCCGTCGACTTTGACCGCCTCACCGGTGATGTTGCGGTTCTCGGCGAAGAAGACGGCGAGCCGACCCATGTCTTCGGGTTTCTGGTCGCGGTGGAGGGGAATCGACCGCTGGATCGTCTCCTCGTAGGACTCCTCGCTCGCGGGAGAGAGGACGTCGCGCCACATCGGCGTGTCGACGATTCCCGGACAGATCGCGTTGACGGTGACGTCGTCCTCGGCGAGTTCGAGTGCGAGCGTCTTCGTGAGCGCCATCACGGCGTGTTTCGACGACGCGTAGTGCCCGATCCCCGCGGCGCTGATCTCGCCCGCGATGGACGCGGTATTGATGATGGAGCCACCGTCTTTGAGCTCCGGAATGGCGGCGCGCGAACAGAGGAATGTGCCCTTCGCGTTGACGTCCATGACGGCGTCCCACTCGCCCTCGTCCATTTCCTCGATCGGCGAGTGCGTGATGATTCCGGCGTTGTTTACGAGAATATCGAGTCGACCGAATTCATCGAGCGCGGTTTCGATCATCGCCTCGGCCTGGTCCGCGTCCGTGACGTCACACTCGACGATCAGCGTCTCGGAACCCGTCTCCCCCTCGATCTCGTCGGCGAGTTCTGTGACGCTGTCGACGTTGTCCGGCTTCGAGTCGTCGTCGGCCGACGATTCCGTGACGCCGATGTCGGCGATGACGACGTCACAACCCGCCGCGGCCAACTCCCGCGTAATGCCACCGCCGATATCTCCTGCGGCGCCGGTGACGATAGCGACCGTTCCATCGAGGTCTTCTTTCTCGACCATACGTGTCCCTCACCGACTCCGTGTAAAACTCTACTTCAGGATCGCCGGATTTGCGACTCGGAACGACAGTCGCCGGAATCGATATCCGGTACCGTTTTGTCGTCGAACACATCTATCTACTGATAGGTAACGCCACCACAAAAGTCTTACCCGCTGACTCACCAGAGCCGAGTAGTGACGTCTCGGGTCGCCGTCTTCGCATTCGTCGTCTTGCTCGTCGGCAGCCTCCCGGCCGCCGTCGTCGCGGCCGGACCGGTCCGAGCGACGGACGCCAGTGCGGGATCGACACTGCCTGGCGACGCCGCTCTCGGCAGCGATCCCGTCGAATCGATCGCCGCCGGAACGACCGATTCGGCGGCCACGACCGGCGGCGCAGCGGATGTGCTCCACCGGACGACGGTCCTCCGGCATCGACCGGCGGATCCCGACGATTTCGAGGCGGAGACGACGTTCCGCGTCCCGGACTCGGTCACGCAGTTCGAGATCGACCTCGAGCGGGGCGCGGCCGTCGAATCGACCGCGGGGTTCGAGCGGATCGGCGACGGGACCTACCGGTGGACCGAGGACACCGACGAGCCGACGATACGGTATACGATGCCGGCCGATCGGCGCGGCGACGTCGAAGAGCGGGGGACCGATTCCGGGAGCGGTGCGAGCGCGACCGCCGGTTCCGGTGCCGGTGCGCTTGACGACGGCTACACCTTCGTCGACACCGGCGACTGGGCCGTCGTTCCCGTCCCCGACATCGGGATCACGCTGCGCCGGACCGAGCCGGTCGGGATCGAGGAGGCGGTGACCGTCGACGGGCCGGGCGCGACCGGCGGCGACATCGCCTTTTTCGGGTCGGTAACGGAGTACGAGCGCGACGCCGACGGCGAGACGATCCGCCTGGTCGTCCCCGACGACACGGACCTTCGGGAGTCGCCGGATGCGATCCTCGCGGCCGTCGCGGACGCGAGCGGGCGGCTCGACGTCGGCATGCAGGGCGACGAGGTGTTCATGGTCGCGGTTCCGAACGAGGTCGACTGGGGCCCGCGGGGCCTGCAGTACGGCCGCTCGGACGCCTGGGTGGTCGACGACGCGACGCTCGACGAGCCAAATCCGGTCTGGCTCCACGAGTACGTCCACGCGCGCCAGCGCTACTCCAGCGCGGACGGCGCGACCGCCCCCGAGGTCGAGTGGCTCGTCGAAGGCCAGGCCGACTACTACGCGGGGCTGCTCGCTCTCGAGGGCGGCCGCGCCGACTTCGGCGACTTCGCCCGGCTCCTCGAACGGGGCGAGCGCTCACCCTACGCCGACGGCGTCCTCGTCGATCGCTCGACGTGGACCGACGACCGCACCCACTACGTCAAGGGGGCGCTCGTCTACGGCGAGATCGACCGCCGACTGCGGCTCGCGACCGACGGCGACCGCACGCTCGAGGACGTGTTCCGAACGCTGAACGCCCGCGACGGGACGGTAACGGAGGCCGACTTCCTCCGGGCCGTCGAGGACGCCGGCGGAGCGGAGGTCCGCGCGGTCGCCGAGCAATACACGCGGACCGAGGCGACCCCGGAGATGTGGACCCGGTCGCAGCACCGGGCCGCCTTCGACCGACCGGTCGCCGACTTCGAGTACGGGTTCAGGGACGAGTCGATCGACGTCGGTGGCCAGGCGTGGGAGCGCTGGCCCGCCGCCGAGACGGACGGCGTCGACGGGACCCGCGACGTGATCGCGGTTCCGGCCGGCGAATCCGTCTCTCTCCCCGTTGCGGTCGCAAACGCCGGCGATCGCGAGGGGACCTACGACGCGACCCTGCAAATCGACGGCCGGGTGGTCGACCACCGACAGGGACCGCTCGCACCGGAAGAGCGGGCGACCCACCGCCTGTCGTGGACGCCGACCAGGCCAGGCGAGTACGAGGTGCGCGTCGGCTCGGAGCGCCTGACCGCGGTCGTCCGCTCGGCCGCGAGCGTGACCGTCACCGACCTGGCGGTCACCCCCGACCGCGCCGATCCCGGCGAGCCGGTGACGGCGACCGCGACGGTCGCGGCCACCGGCGAGCGGCCCGCGGCGGCCGTCCTCGAGTTCCGAACCGTCGACGGCGTCGCCGCCGAACGGCCGGTGGCGATCCGGCCTGGCGAGTCGGCGACGGTCGAAGCGGACCTTCGATTCGACGACGGGGGTCGGTACGAAATCACCGTCGGCGATCGAACGGTCACGGTCGGCGTCGGCGGGCCGCTTTCGGAGCTCGAATCGATGCCCGGGTTCGGCGTCTCGGCGGCACTCGTCGCCGTGACGGCGGCGCTTGCGGGTGCGCTGATGGCTCGGCGCCGTTGCTGAAGTCGCTGAGGATGCTTGCGCGAGGAGTCGAGAGGGTCGGACGGGATCCGACTGCGGTGTGGAGACGGGGTTTACGGTCCGTCGACGAGAACCAGAGCGACCGCGACCGCTGCTAGTCGAAGTCGACGCGGAACCGGCAGACGTCGACGCCGTCGTCGACGCAGGCCACCTTCGTGACGGTCCCGTCGGCGTCGAAAGCGGCGACGAACCCCTCGAGAATGCCGTGGGCCAGGCCGCAGTACCGCCGGTCGCGGTGGGTATCGTACGTGACGGTCACCCGATCCGATTCGCGCGTCGTGGCGAGGGCCGGCAGCGACGTTTCCGCGGTTGCGGCGTCGACGTCGTCGGAGACGTCCTCGAGCGAGTCGAGCAGTTCGGGTAGCTCCCACTCGCGACGGAAGTGGGCGTTGAACGTCGAGAGGAGCTCCGGCGCGAGGGTTCGACCGAAGTCGCGTTCGATCGCGGTCCTGTCCTGAGTGGCCATCGTCGAGAGAGTCTCGAGGATAGCGTCGATCTCCGAATCGTCGTAGTTGGTGACGGGGAGGTATAGCTGCGGCTCGAGTCCGGACCGTTCGACGATCGTGTCCCAGGTGTCGTCGTCGGTCCGCTCGACGACGTACTCCTTGAGGCTCTTGTGGACGATTCCGTGCATCGGCTCGATCAGTTGGTCGCGACGTCCGCGGCGTCGCCGTTGGACTCGTTCCGGCCGTCGGTCGCCGGTCGTGGGACGCGCTAACACCCAGATCAGAGTCTGGAGACCACTTAATCGTTTACTTACAGATGGGCGGCGAGAACCGGCGCGACGGAGACGGTCTCGACGCCGCGCTCGATGGTATCGGTGCCGTAGATCGCTTCGACACCGGCCCGCGAGAGCTTCGTAACGGCGTCGCGGGCCAGCAGCGGGTGGACGCAGGTGACGAAGACCCGGCCGACGTCCCGTTCCCGGAGTACGCCGACGGCCTCGCTCATCGTCGAGCCCGTCGCGATAATGTCGTCGACGACGACGACGTCGCGGCCGGCCACATCCACGTCGCTCGGCAAGATTTCGACCTCGGTGCCCGAGTGGCGGGTCTTCTCGAAGTAGTCCGTCTCGCCCGCGCCGTAGGCCTCCCGGACGGTCTCCGCCAGGCCGATCGCGCCCGCGTCGGGCGAGAGGAACACGGGGTCGGCGAGGTTCTCGGGCAGCGGCTCGGCCAGGCGGCCCGCGGCTTCGACGGCGGTCGCGGTCGGCTCGAAGAACTCGCAGACGGCCTCCTCGTGGGGGTCGACGGTGAGCACGCGGTCCGCGCCGGTCGAAATCGCGCGCGCGATCGCGCGCGCGGAGACGGGATGTCCGTCTTCGAAGGCCCGATCCTGCCGAGCGTAGCCCATGTACGGCAGGACGGTGACGACCTCCTTGACGCCGGCCTCGCGGACGGCGTCTTGCAGCTGGAGCACCTCGAGGTGGGCGTCGCTCGAGACGGTCGACGCGACGATGACTGCCCGCTCGGGAACGGGGTCGGCCTCGGCGACGCCAGGCGCGGCGGCGAGCAGTTCGCCGTCGGGGAAGCGGTCGTAGTCGACGGCGGCGAGTGGTTCCTCGAGTTCGCGTGCGAGCGCCGCGGCGAGGGCCTGCGACGCGGATCCGCTGACGATCATATGCGGTTCGACAGGCCGCGGAGTAAACCAGTTTTCGTTCTCCCGGTCGCTCGTTCGCCGGCCGCGAAGGTGTTCAGCGACGGCCGGCGGTCGGCGCTCGACCGCCTCGGCTCACTCGTTCTCGTTCGCTGGCATCGTCGCCGGAACCGCCATCCCCGCCACGTCGGTGACGCCGAGCGTTTGCGTCCGCCAGCCGTCGTCGCTCGCCGCCAGGAACGTGCCGTCCTCGGCGACGGCGTAGACCTCGTCGCCGTAGCCGAAGCCGACGATCCGCTCGGACGCCTGGTACCCGTCGGCGTCCCTCCATTCGCTGTCGCCGTCGACGTCCGCGTCGGGCGCGTACTCGTAGACCGTTCCGTCCGTGACGGCGTGGGCGCGCTCGATGCGGCCGGGCTGCGAGCGCGGGTCCGCCGCGACGGTCACGAACGCTCCGTCGAGGCACTCCATCCAGCCGTTGCCGAGTTTGTAGAGTCCCTCGGCGGTGGCGGCCAGCGGGGCGCCGGCAGCCGAGACGTCCCGGACGTCGGTCAGACCGGCGTGATCGAGGCGGCCGTCCTGAACGCGGTAGACGCCGTCGTCGGTGCCGATCAGATCGCCGTCGATCGCGCGGACCGGCGCAACGGTCTCGTCCGCGAGGGTGGTCCACTCGTCGCTGCCGGCGGCGCGACACGCGACGCGGCCGTCCGGAGCGGCCGCGAGCAGGTCGCCGTCCGCGTCGTAGCCGACGGCGACCGCCGGGCCGAAGCCGGTTTCGTCGAAGGTCTCCTCAGCGTCGGTCCCGGTCGCGTCCGCGAGCGAACACACGCGGACGTCCTCGTCGGTCGCGATGGCCACGGCGTCGCGGGTCGCCGCGACGTCGCGGGCGGTACAGCGGTCACAGAAGCCGAATTCGCCGACGGTGTCGCCGGCGACGCGGACGCGGACGACCCCCATCGCGCTCGCGACGTAGGCGGTGATCGCCCCTTCGCGGTCGCCGTAGACACGCTTCTCCTCGATCGAGTCCATACGGGACCGTTGTCGGGGCGGGCCGAAAACGTTCCGTCGTTTCGTCCGGTTTCATCTTGTCTTCCGTCTGCGCCTCGCGGGACGCTTCGGAACCCCTTTGAGGTGGCCGGTTCGACTAGCCGTTAAGATGCAAGTCTTCGGATCGAGCGGGACGCGGGGCGTCGCCAACGAAGAGCTGACGCCCGCGTTCGTCCTGCGCGTCGCGAAAGCGGCGGGGACGATCTGGGGCGACGGTCGCGGTGGGGACCGCGTCGCTATCGCCCGCGACACTCGCCACACCGGCCGGATGCTGGCCGACGCCGCCACCAGTGGTCTGGCGAGTACGGGAACCGACGTCGACCGCCTCGGAGTCGTTCCCACGCCGGGGGCACAGGCGTACGCCGAACGGGAAGGGGTGCCGGTGATGGTCATCACCGCCTCGCACAATCCGCCGCAGTACAACGGCGTCAAACTCGTTGGCCGCGACGGCGTCGAACTCGCCGTCGCGGACCTCGAGCGGATCGAGGAGACGCTGCTCACGGAATCGTTCACCGTCGCGCCCTGGGACGAGACGGGACGAGTCCGCGAGATCGACGGCGTGCGCCGGGCGTACATCGAGGAACTGCTCGCGGCCGTCGACCGCGAAACGATCGCCGACGCCGACCTCACGATCGCGCTCGATCCCGGCCACGGCGCGGGCTCGCTGACCAGCCCCGAGTTCTTCCGGGAGCTTGGCTGTCGGGTCGTCACCGTCAACAGCCAGGCCGACGGCCACTTCCCCGGCCGCGATCCCGAGCCGATCCCGGACAATCTCTCGGATCTGGGCAAGCTCGTCCGCGCGACCGACGCCGACGTCGGGATCGCCCACGACGGGGACGCCGACCGCGCGATCTTCTTCGACGAGAACGGCGAGTACGTCGAGGGCGACGCCACCCTCGCCGCCCTGGCCGCCGCCGAACTCGAATCCGGCGATACCACCGTCTCCGCGGTCAACGTCTCCCAACGGCTCGTCGACGTCGTCACCGAGGTCGGCGCCGACCTCGAACTGACCCCGATCGGCTCGACGAACATCATCACCCGCATCGAGGAACTCGAGGACAAAGGCCAGCGGGTGCCGATCGCGGGCGAGGGCAACGGGGGGATCTTCTTCCCGAGCTACCGGCTCTCCCGGGACGGCGCCTACACCGCCGCGCGGTTCCTCGAACTGGTCGCCGAGCGCCCGGTCAGCGAGATCGTCGCCCCCTACGGCGGCTACGTCAACGTCCGGCGCAACGTCGAGTACGAATCGACCGCCGAACGCGACGCGATGCTCGACGCGGCGGCCCACCAGGCCCAGATATCCGACGCCGAACTCAACACCCGCGACGGCTACCGGCTCGATTACGGCGACGCCTGGGTCCTCGCCCGGCCCTCGGGGACCGAGCCGCTCGTCCGGATCTACGCCGAGGCCCGCGACGGCGACCGCGCCGAGGAACTCGCAGGCGACATGTACGACGCGCTGATCGAGGCGAAGGCCGAGGCCTGACGCTCGGATTCTATTCTCGTTCCCCTCGCGAAACGATCGTCACCGGAATCGTGGCGCGTCGCGTGACCGCTTCGGCGACGCTGCCGAGCAGCACCCGCGAGACGCCCGCTTTTCCTTCGCTCCCCATGACGATCGCGTCGACGTCCGCCTCGTCGACGTACTCCAAGATCGCGTCCGCCGGTCCGGACCCTTCGATGACGGCCGTCTCGACCGTCCGATCGTTCTCGTCGGCGATTGCGCGGGCGTCGTCGAAGAAGTCGGGATCCCGATCCGCCGAGACAGTGCCCCCGTAGTCGGCTTCGAGGTCGTCGATCGCATGAACCACCGTCACCCGCTCGGCGGGCACCCACTCCAGGGCGTGTTCGAGGGCCGCCCGCGCCGTCTCGGAGTCGTCCATCGGAACGAGCACGTGTCTTGGCATACGCGATCCTTCGAGCGGCGACGGCTAAAAATCGGGGTCGACAGTCCGGTGCAGACGAACGTCGGCGATGCAGTGTCGCTCAGACCGGGTCGTCGACGTCCAGCGCCGCTTCGAGCCGCTCCCGCTCCGTCCGCAGGGACTCGAGTTCGGCCTCGACGCGACCGTCCGCCAGGCGCTCCCGTTCCGCCGGCGACAACTGGGCGACAGCCTGGGCCGCGGTCTGGAGCCGGTCGTAGTCGTGATCGGTCGCGAGCAGCCGGACCCCGCGCAGCGCCGCGACCGTCTCCTCGTCGGCGACGCGGGCGACGAACGGCTGATACTCCCGCGTCCGACAGCGAAGGGCGCCGGCCGGTTCGGGCGGCCAGGCGACCGTCAGCGGCTCGGCGTCGATCCCCTCGAGGAACGTCTGCTGGGTCGCCACCGACCGCTTGAGCTCGTCCGCGCTGTCGACGTAGTGGGAGAGCTTCGACCGGGAGTAGTCGGCGTACTCGAGCAGTTCGGGAATCGTGTACTCGCCGGCGTCGGTCTCGCGGACGTAGCGGGCCAGATCTGCTGGCGGCCGCTCGTAGTCGACGAACGGATACCAGCGGCTCCGCTCGAGGAGGGCGAAGACCTTCCGGGCCGACGCCTCGAGCCGGTAGTCGGCGAACGCTTCGCGGATCGCGGCGTTGTAGTCCTCGATCGGGTCCCGGAGGCGCTCGACCGGCGCGTTCAGATCGGCTGTCGCCAGGTCGAGCAGCCGCTCGCGCTCGTCGATCTCGTCGTCGATCGCCCGCAGGCGCTTGCTCGCGTCCGTGCGCGCCTCCGCGAGGGTCTCGCGGGCGGCCTCGCGTTCGTCGATCATGTCGGCGTACCGGCTCGCCGGATCGAGCGCCTCGCGGGCCCGCTCGAAGTCGCGCTCGCTGAGCCGGCGCTTGTCGATCGCATCGAGGGCGCCGTCGAACGCGTCGCGCGCCGCGAGGTCGTCGGCCAGGCCGGAGACGAGCGACTCGAATTTCCCCTCGAGTTCGATGTAGGCCTGGAAGTTCTCCTTGCCCGTCCCGGTCGCGCGATCGACGTAGTCGTCTAACAGGGCCGTCGCGTTCCGGTAGGCGGTCGCGGCCTCCTCGACGGCGTCGGCGCCCTCGTCGTCGATCCGCCGGCGGGCCGTCTCGAACCGGTCGCGCGCGGCCTCGAGTGCCTCGAGCGGGGTCGCTCCGTCGCCGTCGGTGCCGGCGTCCGAGCCCGCGTCGGACGGATGGACGCGCTCGCTCATCCGTTCAGTCCTCGTAGACGGCCTCGGGGTCGAATACCCGTTCCCCGACGTTTTCGCCCTCGATCGTCCGGTAGAAACACGACCGATGGCCGGTGTGGCACGCGCCGCCGTCCTGATCGACCAGGTAGAGGAGGGTGTCGGCGTCGCAGTCGACTCGGATCTCCTCGACCGCCTGGCTGTGGCCGCTCGTCGCCCCCTTCTCCCAGAGTTCGTCGCGGCTCCGGGAGTAGTAGTGGGCCCGGCCTGTCTCGCGGGTCCGTCGGAGGGCCTCCGGCGAGACGTACGCGAGCATGAGCACCTCGCCGGTGTCGGCGTCCTGTGCGACGGCGGGGACGAGTCCGTCCTCGCCGAACTCGACCGAAACGTCGTCGTCCATACTCGAGGTGTTGTTCGTCCGGGCGATAGGTCTTTTGCCGCGGTTGGCGGCGGTGCAAATTTCGAACCGGTCGGTCGCCGCCCCTCGATTCACCAAAAATCAGCCGAGCCGCGTTACCTCCCCGTCCAGCTCCACCGGGCGAGGGCGGCGAGCCCGATCGCGGCCAGCACGACCCCGACGGTCACGCCGAGCGTGACGACGGTGGTCGTCGACGCCGCGACCAGGCCCGAGACCAGCATGAGTCCGACGACCAGCACCACCAGGCCGAAGATCGATGCGATCGCGATCCCGGTGCCCTCTCGAATTCCCCACATCGTGTCCGCGGCGTCCTCGCGGGCGCTCTCCGTCGGTTCCCGTCCCGGTTCTCTGTACGGTGTTGCCATGTCTCTCGCCTCCTACAGTACGTAGGCGTGCGGGGGAGATAAACGGCATTCACGACGGGCCGGACTGTCCGGCCCGTGACCCGTTCGCACGGTCGAACACGGGTTGAGGACGTGAACGAAAACGGGACGAAAACGGAACGAAAACGGAACGAGACTACGCCTGGCCGTTCAGCGTGATGTCGTTGATGCCGATGATCCGCTCGTCGGCTTCGAGTTCCTCCTTCGCGTCCGCGGGGACGTCGCTGTCGACGTTGTAGACGGTCAGGGCCTCGCCGCCGATGGTTTCGCGGGCGTTGAACATCCCGGCGATGTTGACGTCGTAGTCGCCCATGACGCTGCCGATGAGACCGATGACGCCCGGCTCGTCGGTGTTGCGCGCGATGACCATCCGACCGTGGGGGATGGCGTCGACGCGGTAGCCGTCGATGCGGACGATCCGCGGGTCGTCGCCCGCGAACAGCGTCCCGTCGACCGAGACCTCGTTTTCGCCGTTGCTGACGGTCACCGAGATCAGGCTCTGGAAGTCCTCGGCCCGGCGGGTCTTGGACTCGGTGACGTCGACGCCCCGATCCTCGGCGATCTGGGGCGCGTTGACCGCGTTGACCTGCCATTCGAGAGGTTCGAAGACGCCCTTGAGCGCGGAGGCGGTGACGAACTCGACGTCCTCGTCGGCGATGTCGCCCTCGTAGACGACCTCGACGTCCTCGATGCGGCCGTCGAGCAGCTGGGCGGCGACCTTACCGGCGGTCTCGGCGATGTCGATGTACGGTTCGACGCGCGGGAACGCGCTCTCGTCGATCGACGGGGCGTTCAGGGCGTTGGCGACCGGTTCGCCGACGATCGCGGCGTTGACCTGTTCAGCCGTCGAGGTGGCGACGTTCTCCTGGGCGGCCTCCGTCGAGGCGCCGAGGTGGGGCGTGACGACGATCTCGTCGTGTTCGAGCAGCGGCGAGTCGTCCGCGAGCGGCTCCTCGGCGAAGACGTCGAGCGCCGCGCCGGCCAGCGTCCCGTCCTCGACTTTCGCCGCGAGGGCGTTCTCGTCGACGACGCCGCCGCGGGCGCAGTTGATGAGGTAGCCGTCGCCAAGCAGGTCGAGTTCGTCCTCGCTGATCAGCCCTTCCGTCTCGGGCGTCAGCGGCGTGTGGACGGTCAGGAAGTCAGCGCGTTCGAGGCTCGCCTCGAGATCGACGAGTTCGGCGCCGATGCGGTCGGCGCGCTCCTCGCTGATGTAGGGGTCGTAGGCGACGATGTTCATGCCCAGCGAGTCGAGCTTCTTGGCGACCTCCTGACCGACGCGGCCGAGGCCGACGACGCCCAGCGTCTTGCCGTTGAGTTCGGCGCCGAGGTAGTCGCTTTTCGCCCACTCGCCGTTCTTCAGGCGGATGTGGGCCTGCGGGATCGAGCGGGCGGCTGCGAACGTCATCGCGACGGTGTGCTCGGCGGCCGCGCGAACGTTCCCTTCGGGGGCGTTGGCGACGATAACGCCGTGGTCGGTCGCGGCATCGATGTCGATGTTGTCGACGCCGATCCCGGCGCGGCCGACGATGACCAGATCGTCGGCGGCCTCGAAGACCTCCTCGGTGACCTCGGTCCCGGAGCGGACGATCAGTCCGTTAGCGTCCGAGACTGCCCGGAGGAGGTCCTCTCCCTCGAGTTCGTAGCCCGTTTCGACCTCGTGGCCGGCGTCACGCAGTACGTCCAGACCCGCGTCGGCGATCGGATCCGTGACGAGAACCTTCATGCGCGAAGCAACCGTGCGAAGAACGTAAACCCTTCCGTTGTCGATAGCGACGGCAAAAACTACCTCAAGGTACCTCGAAGAGCGCCGGCCGCTGCCGCCCGCACGAACCGTCGACGACGGATCCCTCGAACGGGAGGACGCCCCTCATCGTTACCACCTACCGTTGCCGACGTCGATTACACGAGGGGCCCGTAAAGTTGCTACCGTTTGCGAGATACTGCACTGTTGCCTTCGGGGACCGATACGCTACGTCGCCGATTACCGTTCCAAAGGGGATTTTTCCCGGTGACCGATGCCGTGACGACCGTTCCGGTTCCGTCCTGGGATCGATTTCGCGGGAACGACCGTTACCGCGGCTCAGCGGTGTGATAGACGACTGTTTCGAGCCGTCTTGCCCGCCGCCGGTGTGCGGCGAGTGCCTCGCTCGGAGCGCAGTTAACGCCGCGTCGGTCCGGACGGACGGGTAACCGATTGACGGCCGGCGTTCGCCTCTCAAAACGCGTGACTGTCGTCGGGACGCGCGTTCCGCTCGCGACGCATCTCGGCGCTATCATGTTCGGAACGTTCACCCGGAATGTGACGATTTCCGTACCAATCATGCGTCGCCATCGGAACCGGTTCGGTCGGCGATTCGAGCGCAGAGTCGAGCCGAATCAGTCCGGTCGATCGTTCGCGATTACGGATGCTTACAAACCGGTATCGCTCAGACATTCGTCGTGTACTTCCGCCTGGTATCTTGTAACTGGCTGTCCTCGCCCGATATGTAGCGTTCAGCCGCCGCAGCCATTGTTCCCTCTCTTCGACGACTCAATTCCCTGCTGTCGGCCGCGAACTGAATCGGTACGATTTCCGATATCAACAGGATCGCAACAGATCGACGCAAACTGGCGTTTCCGAGGGCGCAATTGTCAGTGCTGTTGTCTCCCTGCAAACGGCGAATCGGTCGCAACGAACGTCTCTCGAACGCAATCACTCGCCGATACTCCCAGTCTCATTAAATTAATTGATACGGAATGAAACGGTCGCCGGCGTTTATTCAACAACTCAGCCAAGGTCTCGACGCCCTGTTTGGGCGTGAGAGCAAAAATGAGCGAACAAGACACGACAGGCGACTCGAGACGGTCGTTCATGGCGAAGGGTGCCCTCGCGGCGGGCGCGCTGACGCTCGGAACGGGCGCCTTCGGGACCGCGACAGTCGGTGCACAGGATGATCAAGTAGCGGTCTTCGCGAACAATTTCTATCCCCAGGCGAGTTTCGACGTCCTCGCGCAGCTCGAGACGAGTACGACGGTCGAAATCCTACAGGTGGACGGAGAAACTGTTTCGGAGATCTCTCAGCCCGACGAGTGGGCCGGTCACATTATCCGATACGACATCGGCCAGGAATCGGGGATCACGTCGTTCCTCTTCGTGCGCGGCCAGAGCCTGAGCACCGATGACAGCGGGACGATCGGCGAGGACGCGTCGGTGCTGAACTCGGATCTGAACCTCCTCAGTGCGTCGATTGACAGCGGAACGACGGGCGATACCGACACGATCGAGGAGGACACGGACGACGATAACGGCGCCATCGAAGAGGACACGGACGACAACGGCGTCCTCGAGGAGGAGACCGAGAATGAGACTGAGAACGAGACAACCGTGGAAACGGAGAGTGAATAACGATGGTGCAAGATGAAGAAGGGCGAGTCCTGGCCTTCACGTACGATTACGAAGCCGAAGAGTCGTTCGACGTCGTCGCACAACTCGAGACGAGCACGACCGTGAACATCCTCCAGACCGCCGACGAGGAGACCGTTCCGGAGATCTCCCAACCGGACGAATACACCGGTCACATCATCCGATACCAGGTCGATGACGGCCCGGAGGGTCCCACGACCCTCCTGTTCGTCCGTGACGGGAGCATCGACTCCGGTGAGAGCGCGACGCTCGGCGAAGACGCGACGATGTTCAGTACGCGACTGAACCTCATCGCCACGACGCTCGAGTAGCGACCCGCCGTTCATTTTTAGCGTCGTCTCGGTCGCCGACCTCGTGTGCGGGTCCCATCGGTCCGGCCGTCACCGAAACCGCTACCAACGTATCACCGACCATGACCGCCGATTGGAGAACGAACGAGACGGACGAATCGGACGAGCGAGCAGACGCGTCCTCGACCGACACAGCGAACCAGCGGACGGTAGCCGCCAGCGCGGTCATCGTCGGATCGTCCGCGTCGATCGAGAAGCGCACCGACGCCACCGCTGGCGACGACCAGTCGTCAGCGGCGTCGACCGCGGAAGCGGAGGTCGAATCGAATTCCAGTCAACTGGTGTTGATCCCCATGACCGAGTACCGGCCGGGACTGACCCTGCGAGTCGTCGAGCGGCTTCCCGCGCCGATCGCCGTCCAACTCCTTCGGCTGCCGAACGACGAAACCGTTCCCGTCCTCGAACGTCCCGACGAGTACACAGGCTACGTCGCCCGCGCCGAGGTCGAGGAGGACTTAGTCCGTTCGACGACGGTCGTCTTCACGCGCGAGTCGCTCGAAAGTGGAGCGTGCTACACGTTCGAGGCCGACGCGCAGGTGTTCAGTTCGCCGTTGCACCTGTTCCGGGCGACCGCCAGGCGCGTCGAGTGCTAGGGTCGGGGTCGCGGAGCGTCTCGGTCTCCGTTCCACCCGCCTCGGTTCACGACCGATCGGCGCCGAACCGACGGCGACCGGGTCGTCTGTCGCCGGTCAGAGCGTGATCAACGCCGCGCCGCCGACGACCAGCGCCGCGCCGCCGACGACGCCTCTCGTCACTCGCTCGACGTCACGGAGGAGGACGGCCGCGAAGACGACGGTGAACAGCGGTGCGGTCGCGACCAGCGGATCGACGACCGCGATCCGGCCGTCCTCCAGGCCGAGTGCGACCATCAGCGAGAGCATCGCGACGGTCGTCAGCAGGCCGCTGCCGACGAAGTAGCGGTACGACGCTCTCGGCTTGGCGAGCGAGCCCGCACCGCCGCGGGCCAGGACGTACGCGACCAGGGCGACTAGGCCGGCCGTCTCGTTGATCGCGACCGTTTCGAGCGCCGATAGCGGCGTTTCGAGCATACCGTACCGGCGGCTGACGTTCGCGACGGCGAAGGTGGCCGCGGCGGCGATCGGCCACAGCAGGTCCCGCGGGGACCAGCCCGCGAGGTCGCCGCCCTTCGAGGCCGTCAGCAGGGCGAGGCCGGCGACGAGGACGACGATGCCGACGCCAGTCACGGGGCCGAGCGGCTCGCCGAGCGCCACCAGCGCGATCAGGGTCGCGAACAGCGGACGCGTGCTGAGGATCGTGCTGTTGATGCTGGCGCCGACCCGATCGACGCCGACGAAGATCGTGATTCGTCCGAGGGCGGTGCCGACCACGCCCGCGAACGCGAAGACGGCCAGCGTCTCGGGCGTCAGCCCCGCGAAGGCCGACTGCCCGTACAGCGCCGCGATGGCGAGCCAGTAGCACGTCGAGTCGACGATCACGACGACCAGCGACGCCTGGACGGCCCCGCCCCCGGCGGCCATCCCTCGCTTCTCGAAGATCGGGGACAGCCCCCAGAGGACGGCAGGGAGCATGGCGAGCGCGACGACTTCGAGCGCCGGGCTCGTCATCAACGCGGCTCACCCGACTGCGACGGATCGGTCATCGGTGATAGTGGGTGACTGCGGCGGGTCAACGTTGTGGTAGCAGCGTCATTCTGCGGCGGTAGCGGTTTGCGGCCCGCGGTGTGACTCGCCCCCGTCAGTCGCCGTCGTCGACCAGATCGATCGGCCCCGCCTCGAGTAGCTGCGGAAGTGTAGCTACGATACCGCCGATTCCGGCGAACACGAGCGCGGTTCGTCCGATCGAGACGACCGTCGCGAGGTCGAGCGCGGCGGCGATCGTCTCCGCCTGGTCGGGCCGGCTCGGGTCGCCTGGCGTCCACCTGGCGATCGCTCCGAGGGCGACGGTCGAGGCCGTGTACGTCAGGACGAGCGCGCCGACCGCCAGCGCCCCGTCGCGGCGCGTCTCGAGGCGGACGTGGCGGCCGAGGAGATAGCCGGCAGCGAGCAGGACTACGGCCGGCACCAGCGCCGTCAATTGCGTCGCGAGGCCGATGCCGGTCGCGGCGATGGCGGTCTCGATCGGCTCGCCGCCGCGCTCGATCGTCGCGCCGTGGTTCGCGAGCGTGGACAGACCGGTCATTACCAAGCGACCCGGCCCCGCTTGCCCGTACCTGCCGACTGCGTCCATCGTCGCGACCAGGTGGTACAGTACGCCGACTGCGATCGCGAACGCGCCCGCGCCCGCGACGGCGCCGGCTTTCCAGGGTGCGACGGCCGCGATCGGCCGCTCGCTTCCGGTCGGCCCGTCGCCGTCGGTTCCGTTGCCGCCGTCGTTCCGGTCGGCTTCGCCCTCGTCCTCGGCGGACGGACGCTCGTCCTCGAGACTGGGACCCTTGTCGTACTCGAACCGTCGATTCGACGACATATGTCCGGAAACGGAGGCGGGTGGATAATACGTTTCGGTCGATGCGGCTGTGCAATCAGCCGCCGACTGGCGGGCCGAGGCGACGACGCGGCTGCGCGGTGGGAAACCTGAACTGGTTTATCCGGGGACCATCAATCGGCGACCGATGACAGTCGTCGCTTTCGACTTCGACGGGACGCTTTCGGACTCTGAGATGACGGTGTTGCTCGGCGACCGGCGCGGCGTCGCCGAGGACATGGACGAAATCACCGAGCGCGCGATGAACGACGAGATCGACTACGCCGAGAGCCTGCACAAGCGCGCAGCCCTGCTCGAGGCACTCCCCCGCGAAGACGCCGCGGCCGCCTTCGACGAGGTCGTCCTCCGCGAGGGCGCCGCCGACCTCATCGCGGAGTTGAACGAGGCCGGCATCACGACCGCGATCCTCACCGGCGGGTTCGAGCGCGGCGTCGCGGCCGCCTTAGAGCGCGAAGGCGTCTCCGTCGACCACATCGTCTCGAACCGTCTCCCGATGAACGACGACGGAACCGAACTGACCGGCGAGGTCGACGGCCCCCTCATCGAGGGGACCAAGGACGACGCGCTCGCGGCCCTGGCCGACGACGTCGGCGTCGACCTCGCCGAAACCGTCGCGGTCGGCGACGGCGCCAACGACCTCCCGATGCTCGAGGTCGCCGGCCTGGCGATCGGCTTCGATCCGAAGCCGGCGGTCGAGCCGCACTGTGACGTCGTCGTCACGTCGATGGCCGAGGCGCGGGAGACCCTGGTCGAGGAGGGGCACCTCACCGATCGCTGAACCGAACGAATAATAACTAGTTTCGCGGTTGTAATCGCCAGTTGTCCTCTCGCGGAAAATCCCGATCCGCAGCTAGCGGGCCCCGGTTGCAGCGCTTCCCCGTTTCAGCCGTATCGTCCGTTTTCGATGAATGTAAGGCCTAAGATCCCATTTCTGGACCGTGTGAGTTTTAACTACGGATCGAGTAAGTGCTGATGATGATGTGGCAAGACCTCGTGTTCATGGTTGGGAGCAGCCTCTCGATCATCTTCCTCGCCCCGACGCTCCGCGATTCGAGCGCACGGGTCCCGCTCGGCACCAGTCTACCGTCGATGGGGATCGGGTTCACCTACAGCATGACGTTCTTCACGCTGGGGATGACCTTCTCCGCCGCGGGCGCGTTCGCCGCCGGAACGATGTGGTCGCTGATCGCCCTGTTCCGCTCGCCCCAGGGGATCTCGCTCGCACTGTTCGGTCGCGAGAACCTCGCGCTGTTCGTCTCCGACCTGCAGTACTGGCTCGCTCGCCGCCGCTCGAACGACTCGAACGCCAACCAATACGTCTCCGCCGACCCCGCCCTCGCCCACGGTCAGGGAGACGGTCGCTAATCGCTACCGTTTCGGAACTCCTCTTCCTCTCTCCGTCTTCTTCCCCTCTCCGTCCCTCGATGCGTCTCTTCGATTCTCGGCCTCTCTCCGTTCTTCTCCGTCCTTGCGTCACGGCGCTTCAAAAAATCGTACTACAAGAAACGTTGTCGGGCCGGGTTACACCGGTGGTTACCGTTCGTTGACCGCGGTAACGGCGGTCTCGACCGCGTCACGCCACTGGGTGAGCAGTCCGCCGGCGGCCGCGAGGACGGCCGGGACGACGATCCCGCCGAACAGGATCGCGTCGATCGTCGCCGGACCGAACTCGACGTCGCTGATGACGTTGCCCTCGTCGTTGAAGAACTGGCTGTACTCGAGGGTCGCCACGTTGCCGAGGCTGGTCGACGAATCGCCGACGAGCGTCTGCACGAGCACGTCCTCGGAGTAGGTGTGGGTCATCAGGAACGCGGCGATCACCGCGAACGCGAGATACGGCGGGACGGCCGTCACGCCGGCTTTGACTGCTTCGACGGCGTCGTCGGCCTCGGTGTACCTCGCGACGGCGTATCCGGCGGCGACTACGGCGCCGACCGTCGCCAGGAAGAGGACCGTATCGATCAGGAAGAATGGCGGATTGGCGATGGCGGCGACGTTGTTCGGCGCGTCGGTGATCGTCGCGGACTCTCCCGCAGCCTCGAATCCGACGCCGAACGATGCGACGTAGCTCCAGCCAGCCGCCACCCACGAACTCACCAGGTCCGTGGCGACCACCGCCATGTCGTCGCTCGTCTGCTCCAGCGTGATCTCGGGCGTCGTCCGTGCGGACGCCACGAGCGTCACGAACAGGTGCGCGAAGTACGTCGCGACTACCGCGATCGCGCCGAACACCGCTCCCTCTTTGACGGGCAGGTCGCTTTCGTCGTCCTGTCGCCCCCGCTGCTGGTCTGCCGATTCCTCCTCGTAATCGAGCTGCTCCTCGGTTGACATCACCGATACGTCAAATAGGAGAATATTATAAGTTACGAGAAATTCTCTCAAGGCTAGGGTATCACAGGGGTGAGATGACGGCGGAACGGGGCGCTCGATGACGAACTATTTCTATCAGAAATTAGTATCGACAACTGACTACTCGGAAAACAGACTCGTATGCACCGGCGCGAACTCGCCGGTGTCGTCGGTCTCGGGCTCGGTGTCGGTGATCGCCCGACCCGCGAGTCCGTCCGCGAGCAGGCCCGACAGCGGCGGCCCGACTTTCTCCGGCTCGACCAGGAAGGCGTCGTGACCGTGATCGGACTCGACCACGTGGTGAGCCACGTCGACCTCCGCCTCTCGGCAGGCCTCGGCCAGTGACTCCGCCTGGTCGACCGTGAAGTGCCAGTCGCCGGTAAACGACACCAGAAGGAGCTCCCCCTCGAAGGCCGCGAGCGCGTCGGCGTCGCCCTCGTAGCCCGCCGAGAGGTCGAAGTCGTCCATCGCGCGGGTCATGTAGAGGTAGCTGTTCGCGTCGAACCGGTCGACGAACTTGTCGGCCTGGTAGTCCAGGTAGGACTCGACCTCCCGGTACGGGAAGAATGCGGCCGCGGGGTCCGGCGTCTCCTCGCGGACGGTCTCCCGACCCGCCGATCGGCGGCCGAACTTGCGGGCCATCGAGTCCTTCGAGAGATACATGATGTGGCCGATCTGGCGCGCGCGGGCCAGGCCGTCCTCGGGTTCGGGGCCGCCGTAGTAGTGGCCCCCGTTCCAGTTCGGGTCGGACGTGATCGCCCGCCGGGCGACGGTATCGAGCGCGAGACACTGCGCGTCGAGGCGGGCGGCGGTCGCGACCGCGGCGGCGCGGTCGACGTCGTCGGGGTAGCGTCGCAGCCAGTCTAAGACGTTCATCCCGCCGACGCTGCCGCCGACGACGGCGCGGAGTCGCCCGATGCCGAGTTCGTCCAGCAGCCGCCGCTGGGCGCGGGTCCAGTCGCCGACCGTGACCGGCGGGAAGTCGGTGCCGTAGGGCTCGCCCGTTTCGGGGTTCTCGCTGGCGGGGCCGGTCGTCCCGTAACAGGAGCCGGGCGCGTTCGCGCAGACGACGAAGTACTCGCTGGTGTCGATTGCCTTCCCGGGGCCGACGACGTCGCCCCACCAGGCGCGGGCCTGGCCGGCGGTGTCGTCGCCGGCGTCGGGGCGGCGCGCGACGTGGGAACTGCCGGTCAGCGCGTGACAGATCAGGACGGCGTTGCTTTCGGGCTGCACCCGATCGCTCGCGGAGCGTGGCTCCGCGCTGTCGCCGGTGAACTCGCCGTAGGTCTCGTAGGCGACCTCGAGCGAGGGGATCGTCTCGCCGGACTCGAATCGAAACTCCCCGAGGTCGACGGTGTCTCTCGTCGTCACGGACGCTCACCCGCTCCTCGACAGGCGCGTGTGGCCGCGTCGATCGCCTGCTCGAGATCGGCCAGGATGTCCGCGGGGTCCTCGATCCCGACCGACATCCGGATCAGGTCCTCCGTGACGCCGGCTTCCTCCCGTTCTTCCGGCGAGAGCTGGCCGTGGGTCGTGCTGGCGGGGTGGATCACGAGCGTCTTCGCGTCGCCGATGTTCGCGAGGAACTGAGCGACCTCGACGTTCTCGCAGAAGGCCTTGCCGGCCTCGAACCCCTCCCTAAGTCCGAACGCGACCATACCGCCGTAGTCGTCGAGGTACCGCCGCGCGTTGTCGTGGGTCGGGTGGTCCTCGAGCCCGGGGTAGGTGACCCAGGCGACGTCCTCGTGGTCGTCGAGGTACTCCGCGACGATCGCGGCGTTCTCGCAGTGTTTCTCGACGCGCAGGGGCATGGACTCGAGTCCCTGAAGGGTCTGCCAGGCGTCGAACGGTGACTGCTGGTTGCCGAGGCTGCGCAGCGAGCGGAACCTGGCCGCGGCGGCGAACGGCGCCTCGGGGAAGTCCCGTGAGAAGTCGACGTCGGGGTAGGCGTGGTTCGGCCCCGCGATCTCGTCGTAGCCGTGCTCGCCCCAGGGGAAGGTGCCGCCGTCGACGAGGACGCCGCCGACCGTGGTCCCGGAGCCGTGGAGCCACTTGGTCGTCGACTCCCAGACGACGTCGGCGCCGTGCTCGAGCGGCCGGCAGAGGGCGGGCGTCGCGAAGGTGTTGTCCACGACCAGCGGGACGCCGTTGTCGTGGGCGATCTCGGCGACGCGCTCGAAGTCGGGCGTGACCAGCGAGGGGTTGCCGACCGTCTCGACGTGGACGAAGGCGGTGTCCTCGTCGATGGCGTCCACGTATTCGTCGTACTCGCGGGTCGGGACGAACCGCGTCTCGATGTCCCGTCGGCTCGCGGTCTTCGAGAAGTAGGCCGTGGTCCCGCCGTAGGTGTCGGTCGAGCAGACTACGTTGTCGCCCGCTTCCGCGAGGATCAGGACCGCGGCGTCGAGCGCCGCCATGCCGCTGGCCGTCGCGACCGCGTCCGCGCCGCCTTCGAGGGCCGCCAGGCGCTTCTCGAGCGTGCGGACGGTCGGATTCGCGATGCGAGAGTAGATGTAGCCGTCGTCTTCGAGCGCGTACCGGTCGGCGGCGGTGTCGGCGTCCTCGAAGACGTAGGAGGTCGTCTGGTAGATCGGGGGTGCCATCGCGCCGGTCTCCGGATCGGGGGACTGGCCGGCGTGGACGCTGCGCGTCCCGAGTCCGCGCTCGTTGTCGGAATCGGAGTCGTGCCCGTCGCTCGCGTCGTCGCTCATGTTTAGTATGCATACTACTCCAGGGACATATGCGTCGCAGTAACGGCAAAATCCGCGGACTAGAGAATGCCACTCACGAAGGGTCGTCGCGTCACCCGACGCGGAAGCCGCCGTCTCCGAAAGCGAGATCTCTGCTCCCTCGTCGGTCCGTTTCGCTCGCAGGCCCAACTCCTACTGAGCGCCGGGGAGTCCGTCGATGCGTGCAAACCGTTTTCCACCTCATCGCCGACGATCCGGAGCAGCAACGGACCGCACTCACCATCGCCGAGAACCTCACGCAGGACGAGTCCGTCGAGATGGACGATATCGCCATCGTCGCCCAGGCCGAGGGGATCGAGCCGCTGACGGCCGGCGGCGACGGCAGCGACGCGGTCGAATCGCTACTGGACGCGGGCGTCGCGGTCAAAGCCTGCGGGAACACCCTCGACCTGAAGGATCTCGCGGAATCCGATCTCGTCGACGGCGTCGAGACCGTCCCCTCCGGCGGCGGCGAACTCACCAGGCTGCAGAGCGAGGGCTACGCGTACATCCGGCCGTAGCGCCCCGTCGCTCCGCGCTCGCTGAGTTGCAGGTAGACGTCGAGCGTGGTATCCGCGTTGATCAGCCGCGCTTCGGCGCGATACCGCGCGAGGGTCGTCTCCGCGCCCAGGATCGAGACGGACGATTCGTCGACGGACTCGACGTCCTCGAGTTCGTCGTACCGGTCCTGAATAAGCTCGACCAAATCGTCGGTCGAGTAGTCACCGACGGGGTTGAACGTCTTCCCGAGGACCGACACCTGCGGCGTCGAGAGGACGGCGACGACCGCGGCCTGGATCCGGGTTAGCCCGACCGCGTCGAGCGAGACGGCCCGGTCGTACTCGGCGTACCAGTTCCGGGCTTCGATGGTGCGTTCGATCCCGAAGCGACTGACGGTCCGCTCGATAACGAGCTCGTCGACGGTGTGTTCGTCGTAGCCGGTCCCGTCGAGCGTCGTCCCGGCGATCGTCGCCGGCGCCGAAGCCAGCGAGTCCCGGACGGTCCCGGTACAGCCGGCGACGAGTCCGCTTCCGGCAGCCGCGCCCGCCGCGAGTAGGTGCCTGCGCGTGACTGTCATCGGAGAGGTCACGTCGGCTGAGACCGAAAATGCATCGATCCGACAAGCAGTGTGGTTGGGAGTGACAGGATCCTGCGACACGTTCGCGGGACGATTTCGCCGAGACGATCGATTTGATAGGCTCGTAGCGCCAAGGGGCGCTCGTGCACTCGAGTGACCGCGACCGGGCCGTACTCGCCGCCCTCGTCTTCGCGGTGTTGTTCTCGCAGGTGTTGCTGTATCCGGGCGTGGCGACGCTCGTGGCGGCGCTGGGTGCCGACGCCTCCGCGTCGGCGCTCGCCGCGACGCCGCTCGACGCGAGCATGTGGTTCCTCGTCGCGGAGTTCGCCGCCTACGTCGCCTTCGTCGGCGTCTGGGGCCTGGCGAGCGACGCGACCGGTCGCCGCGCGCCCTTCATCGTCGTCGGCTCGCTGGCCGGGGCCGTCGGTTACGTCGCCCTCGCGGCCGTCCCGCTCGTGGGCTCGATCCCCTTCGAGGGCGTCCTCCTCGTGCGAATCTTCCAGGGCGCGATGACCATCGGCGCGTTCTCCCTGACGATGACCATGCTGATGGACCTCCGGGGCGGTCACGGCCGGAACATGGGAGCGGCGGGGATCGCCATCGGTCTCGGCGCCGCCCTCGGCGCGCCCGTCGGCGGGCAACTGACGGAGTTTCACCCGCTCGCCCCGTTGCTCGTCGCCGGCGGGTTGCTCGTCTGCGTGGGGGGCCTCGTCTCTCGGGTCGGGGACCGCGCGCCAGGCGCCGACGACCGTCGGACCGCCCGCGCGCTCGTCGAGAACGTCCGACAGCGGCCGACGCTGTCGATCCCCTACGCGTTCGGGTTCGTCGATCGGCTCACCGCAGGCTTTTTCGCGCTCGTCGGGACGCTGTATTTCCAGGAGACGTTCGGCCTCGACGCCGGGGCGACCGGGCTCTTGCTGGCGTGTTTCTTCGCGCCGTTCGCCCTCTTGCAGTACCCGATGGGGGCCCTCTCGGACCGGATCGGCCGGACGATCCCGATCGTCGTCGGCTCGCTATGTTACGGCGGCGGCATCCTCGTCGTCGGGGCTGCGCCCTCGGTCCCGACCGCCGCGGCCGCGATGGTCGGCGTCGGCGTCCTCGGCGCGCTGGTTTCCCCCGCGACGATGGCGCTGGTGACGGACCTGGCCGACGAGAGCGAGCGCGGGATCGCGATGGCGGGGTTCAATCTCGCCGGGAGCCTGGGGTTTCTCAGCGGGTTCCTCGTCGGCGGGATCGTCGCCGGCGCCCACGGCTACGACCTGGCCTTTCTGGTCGTCGGCGGCCTCGAGATCGCGATCGCCGTCGTCACGGTGCCCGTGTTCCTGCGACTCTCGCTCGAGCGGGCCGAACGATTCAGGCCAGGTGACCGGGGCGACGCCTGACCGACCGCTAGCGACTGTCGAACCGAACGCCCGCCGGAGACTGTAATTCGTTTCTTGTGTATGCAGTCACATAACACTGTAACCGAGAAGGTATCAATTTTTATGTGCGAGGGACCAACTCCCGGTGATGGCACGAGATAATCCGATCTCACGGCGGACAGCGATGAAGCTCACGGGAGCGGCGGCCTCGACCGCGCTCGTCGCCGGCTGCAGCAGCGGCGGCGACGGCGACGACGGCGGGGACGGCAGCGGTGACGGGGACAGTGGCGGCGAAACCTACACGATCGAGTCCGGTACGGAGATCCTGTTCCGCGCCGAGAACATGTCCTGGCACGGGAAGAACCCGTCTGACATCGAAGACGTCGAAAACCCGACGATCGAGCTCACCGAGGGCGAAACCTACACGATCGGTTGGGACGAGGGCGACGGCAGCGGCCACAACTTCGAAATCTGGAACGACAACGAAGAGATTGTTGAAGATTACACGACGGATACCATTTCCGAGCCGGGCGACAGTCAGGTTTACGAGATCGAGGTCACAAGCGAGATGGCCGAATACGTCTGCGACCCCCACTCCACGTCCGGTATGCGTGGCACCATCGAGACCACGAGCGGTGACGGCGGCGATGGCGGCGACAGCGGTAACGAGTCCAACGAATCCAGCGAGTGAGGTCGCCGATTAACGGCTCTCGGCACGGCGTCTGCTGCCGCAGCCGATAAACCCGCTACACTTCCCGTTCTTCTGATCGCTTTTCGTGACCGCGGTTATCCGTCCCGTCACGATTGGCGGGGACACGTCCATACTCCGTCCGGTTCGCTTCGATACAATCTGCCGCATTATGTGCCGGTCTCACCCCGGACGCCTTCCTCGCGGGGGTCGCTCCACCAGTCGGCCGTCCCGTTCTCGATGCGGCATCAAAAGTACCATACCGTCTCGTGAACCAGTAGGCCGTACTCAGGTGGTTTCCGTGACTAAGAAACGCGAATACAAAGCCAACTATCCCGACAAGACGCTGTACATCCCGGGCCCGACCGAGGTGCGCGAGGACGTCATCGCGGAGATGAGCCAGCCGATGTTCGGCCACCGGATGGACCGGATGACCGACCTCTATACGACCATCGTCGAGGACACCAAGACGTTCCTCGACACCGACAACGACGTCATCGTCCTCACGGGCTCGGGGACCGAGTTCATGGAGAGCTCGATCCTCAACCTCGTCGACGAGGACGTCCTCGTGACGACCTGCGGCAGCTTCAGCGAGCGCCAGGCGAACGTCGCCGAGCGGCTCGGCAAGAACGTCGACACCCTCGAGTACGAGTGGGGCCAGGCGGTCAAGCCCGAGGGGGTCCGCGACGCCCTCGAAGAAAGCGACACCGACTACGACGCCGTCACCTGCGTGATGAACGAGTCCTCGACCGGCGTCCGGAATCCGATCGAGGAGATCGGCGACGTCGTCGCGGAGTATCCGGACACCTACTTCATCGTCGACGCCGTCTCGGCGCTGGGCGGCGACTACGTCGACATCGACCAGCACAACATCGACGTCATCTTCACGTCGGTCCAGAAGGCCTTCGCCATGCCGCCGGGCCTGGCGGTCTGCGTCGTCAGCGACGAGGCCTACGAGCGCGAACTCGAGAGCGAGTCGGCGTCGTGGTACGGCGGCTTCCAGCGGTCGCTCGACTACTACGATCGAAAGGGCCAGACCCACTCCACGCCGGCGATTCCCGTCATGCTGGCCTACCGCAAGCAGATGAAACACATGCTCGAGGAGGGCCACGACGCGCGCGATCAGCGCCACCGGGAGATGGCCGAGTACACGCGCGAGTGGGCCCGCGAGCACTTCGATATGTTCCCCGAGGAGGGCTACGAGTCTCAGACGGTGAGCTGTATCGAGAACACGCAGGGGATCGACGTCGCCGCGACCATCGAGGCCGTCTCCGAGGAGTACGACATGGTCTTCTCGAACGGCTACGGCTCGCAACTCGGCGAGGAGACGTTCCGCATCGGCCACATGGGCGAACACGACCGCGAGTCGATCGAGGCGCTGACCGACGCCATCGAAGACGTCGCCGGGTTGTAACGCGTCGCTCGACGGCGACAATCGAAATCGGGCCGCACACATCCGTAGCGACGACCGCCTGGCGCCCGGAGTCGCGTCGGAGGGTCTCTCTAAATCGAAGGAGATTTTATTTCTCCGACAGGACGGTCCGTAGTCATGTATTCGCGTCGGCGCGTCCTTCAACTGGGAAGTGCCTCCGTACTCGCAGGGCTGGCCGGATGGACGGTACTGACCGTTACCGGGGGAATCGGATTCAGACTCAGGAATTACACGAGCGAATCCTACGAGGCGCGCGTCACAATCGAATTCTACGGCCGAACGGCGTTCGAGCGGACGTATCGATTACCGGCCGCGAGCGGAGCGGACCCGTTCGTCCGCACGGAGAAGAACGCTATCTCGAACGCTCCGAACGGAGCGACCTATACCGCCACCCTATTTCTCGACGGCAAAGCGGAACAAACCATCAGCGCGACCGTGGACTGCACCGACCGCGACGAACAAGAGATCGACGAAGAAATCGATATCGACGTCGGATTCGGCGGAGACGATTCGATTCTGATGGCTGATTCCAACTGTTAGATTTGTACGCGTACTGCTCAGCGCCCTTCACCTCGTCCGAACACCGTCTCAAAAAACGTCAGTGCGATAGCGCCGTCCGATCGGTTTCGACGGCGACACTACCGCGATGACGGCTCGCCGTTCCGAGGGGGTGTCACTCCGCTTCCGTCGGAGAGCGCGTCCCGGGATCGGTCGCGACCGCGATCATCCCGATCCCGGCGACGCAGTCGGGGCAGTACGACCGGGTAACGGCTTCGTAGCGGTCGTCGAGTGCGGGACACGGCTCGCTCGAGAGGCGGATCATCCGGTCGTCATAAATCGACTCGCCGCAGCGATGGCAGGCGTCTGCGAGGGGGTCGTCGACGCTCGTCGCGTCGGCGTCGCCGCTTCTGGCGGTCATCGTCACGGCCTCCGTGGTCGTCGACCGGAAGACTGCTGATCGAGGCGGTGTCGATCCGCGCGGCTCCGGCTTCGACTCCGGGCTCGACTTCGACTCCGTCTCCAACTCCGACTCGCGGCGGTGCGGCCGCCGTCGGGGGATGCGAGTTGATCGCGAACGATACCGCTCCGTCGTGCGAGACCTTTTTGTCTCGGTAGCAGTAATGGAAACATGGCAACCAAGTGCTCGCTTGGAAGCCACACGTCTCGGGTGTTCCTGCACCCGGGGCATTTCGTACGCATGCCCCCGCGTCCGGTTTTGGAGCGCGCGGCTTCCATCGTGACAGATGATCTGAATTATAATATAACTACTGGTGGCCGTCGGAAGAAGGTCTCTATCACGGGACGCTCTCGGCGAACGCCGTCGGCGCTCGCGGGCCGACGATTGACCCGAAACGAGCGTAGCGAGCGGAGGGACGGAGGAATGTTCTTGCGAGCGACCGCGAACGAGCGCTCGGAAGACGCGAAACGTCTTCCGACGCGTTTGATCGAAACTGCACCGAGCGAAGCTCCGCGATGCCCAACCGGTGCTCCGCACTCGGTTGCTAATTTTGCGAAGAGCGTCACGTGGTGTGGCGAAGCCACCAGCGCGACAGACCGTGGTTCGAAACGCCGTCGGCGTTTCGTCACCGCGAAAGACGCGTCGCGTCTTTCGAACGACAGCGGAAAATTTCGAGTTACTGAATGTGGCCTTCTTCCCGAAGCTGGTCGGCCTCGCTCTTTTCGTAGCGCCAGGTGATGTCCGCTTTCTCGTCCTGCCAGTCCCAGGGCTCGACGAGGACGACGTCGTCCTCACGGATCCAGATGCGCTTTTGCATCTTGCCCGGGATGCGTGCGGTGCGCTCTGTCCCGTCGGCGCAGCGTACTTTCACCCGATTCGCCCCGAGCATGTCCGTGACGGTCGCGAAGACCTCGTCGTCCTCTGGCATTCGGAGGTTCTTCCGCCCACCGTTACCGTCGTCGCTCATGGCCGCAGATTGACGGCCGAGCGGTTTAATCCTTTATACCCCTCTCGAGTACCGGGTACCGGTCACCGGCGACCGGGACCGCCGCCCGGAGCACGGAAACCGCGCCGCTTATTCCGCTCGGCTCTGCAGGCCTGCGTATGTTGCAGAATCTCGGCGCGCTCGGTATCGTCGGACTCGTGATCCTGATCGCCGGCATCGCGCTCATCGCGTACGCGAACCTCGTGATCGCCGTCGGCATGGCGCTCGTCCTCGCCGGCCTGGGCCTGGTCGTCAAGTCGCTGATCTCGGGGATGCTCCAGAATTTCGGAATGTTCTAAATCGCGATCCGCGTCGCGGTCAGAAGCCGATCCCGACCCCGATGCCGGGGTACTGAGGTACAAGCGTTTTGCAACTGGCTCCCGTCGTGCCGATATGGGATACACGCTTCAGTACTACGACCTGGTCCTGGTCTGTATCGCGGCGAGTCTCGGGATCGGCGCCGGCATCGGCTACGCGACGCCGGTCCCGTATCCGGCCGCGATCGCGGCGCTGGGGTTCGTCGCGATCGGCTTCATCGGGCACGCGCTGTTCGTCAATGGGCCGGTCGACGACACCGAGGATCTGGTCGAAGAGGTCGAACTCGAAGAGGTGCCACAGGTGCTGTCGCCGGTGGAATCGGAGCCGGAAACGTAGCGGTCGTCGTCCGACCGCGACTCAGGCCTCGTTGTCCCCGGCTCGGTGCTCGCTGATGAGCCGGTCGACCATCGCCGCTTTGCGGTCGCGCTCGCGGTCCTCGGCGCGCTCGTGCCAGTCGTCGATGACCGCGTCGACGTCCTCCTCGCGGGCGACGGCGAGTTCGTCGACCTCCTGCATGGCGACGTCATCCGCGGGGCCAACCGGAATCTCACTGTCGAAGAGGATCTCGTCGGCGATTTCGGAGAGGCCACCATCCTTCAGGATGACCCGCGGTTCGAAGTCCGCGAGCAGTTTGGCTGTCGACCGACCCGCACCGCTTGCGTCCCGCAGATAGACCACGTCGTCGGGCGCGATCCCGTACTGGTCGTCGGCCTCCCGGATCGCCCCCTTCGTGAACTTCTCGACGACCTTGACCGGGACCAGGCCCTCCTTCTCCGCGGAGACGTCGCTGAAGTTCGAGTGGTCGAGCTTCCAGAGAGCCTTCATCCGCTCGACCTTGTTCTCGAGTTCCTCGACCTCCTCGCGGGCCTGGTCGCGCTCGCGCTCCAAGCGGTCGGCCTTCCGATCGAGGCGACTCACCTCGCGGTCCCGGCGGACCTCCTTGCGCTCCTCGCGTTTGGCGACGCTGAGTTCGGTCTCGAGGTCGTCGATGCGGTCGTCTTTCTCCTCGAGTCGCCCCTCCAGCGTCTCGACGTGGGACTGGAGGCGGTCGACCTGGCGCTTGAGGTCCTTGATCCGCTGCTCTTCCTCAGTGAGTTCGCGGGGTTCGTGTTCGGTCGACTCCTCCTCGGTCTCGTCGTCGTCGTTCAGGTCGGCCAGAACGGCCTCGACGCTCTCCTCGCCGGCGACGACGCGGGCGGTGACCTCGCCGCGGTCGACGCCTGGCGGGAGCTTGTCGGCGATGCGATCGAACTGGTCGGCGTGGGCGTCGACGGCGTACAGCGCGGCGGCCATCGCGTCGCGCTGGTGGTCGTTATCGTAGGAGTGCTCGCGCGTGCGGTGTTGCTTCTCGTCGATCGGCAGATCGCTCTCGGGGGTCCAGCCCGCGGCGTCGAAGCTCCGGCGGAACTTCTCGACGGTCTCGGGCATCGGCGTCACGTCGGCCGCGACGACGATGGGCCGGCCGCGCTCGACGATCCACTCGATCACCTCGGCGGTGTCGCTGGTACGCGAACTCCAGACGTCCAGCACCTCCCCTTCGAGGCCGACGATGGCGACGGCGGTCGTCGTCCCGGGGTCGATCCCGACGATGACGTGGTCGCGGCGTTTGACCAGCGGCCGAAATTCGATGCCGTCGCGGCGCTGGCGCTCGATCTCGACGCGGACGTCACCGGATCGGTTGCGCGAGACGGGGATGTCGCCGGGACGGGCCTCGACGGTGAAGACGGCGTTGGCGTAGCCGCCGTAGGCCTCCCGAATATCCGTCTCGTACTCGAGGTTGTCGTCGTCGAGTTCGGACTCGACCTCGCGGGCCCGTTTCTTGACGGAGCCGTGGATGCGGCGGGTGTAGCGGTCCTCGCTCCAGCCGCCGCTGCCGGTCGAGCGCCCGCGGGCGACCTTGACCTCCGTCGTGTCCGTGAACGCGGAGACCTCGTGGCCGACGTTGTGGGCGGCGAGCCGCGCCGCGGCCTCGGCCTCCTGCATCGGGTCCTTGCCGTAGGGAATGCCGTGGCGTTTCGCGACGCGGGAGAGGGGCTCGGGTTGTTCGGCGCCCGTCACCTGGACGAGCCGGGTGTCGGCGGGCAGCGACCCGAGAAAGTGGATGAGCTGGTCCTTGTCGGCGGCCAGCTCGTACATGTTGTCCGTCGCGACGATCGCCGGCTCCTCGTCGTCGATCAGTCGCCGGAGTTTGCGGTGGGTAACGACGTCCCGAGTGACGTCGTCGCCGTCGTAGACGGCCAGCGCGTACGACGGCGCGTCGCCGCGCACGTCACCGCTCTGGATGTCCACCCCGAAGACGACTGCATCGAGCGCACTCGTTCGCGTACTCACAGGGGCCTATAGGGACGAGTCGGCTATAAATCCGGCGCGGGTTCGCAGTCAGCGCCGCCGGCGTCCGCGTCGCCGACTTACTCGTCGTCGGCGTCTGCGTCCGCGTCAGGATAGGGGATTTCGAGGCTCTGCCCGTCGTCGGGGACGAACACCCGCTGCTCGTCGCCCGCGAAGACCTCGCGGGCCTGGTCCAGGTGATCATCGGTGTGGCCGGCGTACCGCGAGGACAGGTGCAGCAGCGCCAGGCGATCCGCGCCGGCCCGGGTGGCGATCTCGGCGGCCTGGCGGGCCGTCGAGTGGGCGGTGTCGGCGGCCCGTTCGGCGCGGTCGTCGGCGAAGGTGGCGTCGTGGATCAGCAGGTCGGGATCGTCCGCGACCTCGATCGTCGCTTGGGCGGGGCGGGTGTCGCCGGTGTAGACGACCGTCCGACCGGGGCGGGGCTCGCCGACGACCTGGTCGGGTTCGACGACGGTGCCGTCCTCGAGTTCGACGGGCTCGCCCTCGTGGAGTTTCGAGAACTTCGGGCCGACGGGGACGCCGAGTTCCTCGGCGCGCTCGCGGTCGAACCGGCCCTTGCGGTCGTCCTCGACGAGCGCGTAGCCGACCGAGCGGGTGTCGTGGTCGGTCGCGAACGCGCGGACCTCGTACTCGTCGGCGCGGTAGGCGACGTCGCCGGCGCCGACCTCGTTGACCCGCACGGGAAACGCGGGCCGGTTGTCGAGGGCGTTGATCAGCGACTTGAGCTGGCGGCGCGTGCCGTGGGGGGTGTGGATCGCCAGCGGGTCCTCGCGGTCGTTGAAGTCCATCGTCTGGAGCAGGCCCGGGATTCCGAGGACGTGGTCGCCGTGGAGGTGCGTGACGAAGAGATGCGAGATCGAGAATCCGGTGCCGAAGCGCATCATCTGGCGCTGGGTTCCCTCGCCGGCGTCGAACAGCAACTCGTCGCCCTCCCGGGCGACGAAGACGCTGCTCGGATTTCGCTCCGTCGTCGGAATCGCGCCGGCCGTCCCCAGAAACGTCACGCGCAGTGGCATCGGTGGAGCCTCTGCGCGCCGCGGCTAAACCGGCTTCGGATCGCATGGACGGCGAACGGTTGCGATCCGCACCCGTCGGGTGGGAATCGCACCCGCGACCGTTCCGATCGAGCGCCCGTGGCCGATTCGGGTCGCAGCTGCGTCGCGATACTAGTGTGGTAACTAGTATCAACACCCCTGTTGGAATCGCCTACTGACCGCCGGACCGTCCGGTTCGAATCCGTGTCCGTTCGGTTCGAACGATGACCTCCGAAGCTGTACTGTAGTAACTGGCGACTATTCAGGTAAACCCGCTCGGAACGATTCCCCGTCTTGCGAACAGACTGCGCGTTTTACGTCAATCGAGTCCAAAGACGTGGACGACAACACCCCCAATGAGTTCGAGACTGACGTTCGGTAGCCTAAAGCGGATCGTCGCGATCCTGATCGCGATCGCGATCGTCATCGCGGCCGGCATCGTCGTCGGCCAGGCGCCCGCCATCTTCGGCGTCGAGAGCGATCCGGAAGCCTCGATCACGTTCGAGGACCAGCGGAGCGACGGCGCTAACGTCACGATTCAGGAGGTCTCCCTGTCCGCCGGCGGGTACGTCGTCGTCACCGACGGCGGCGACGAGCCTCTGGCCGTCTCCGAGCGCCTGGATGCCGGCGACCACGAGAACGTCACCGTCGAGCGCAACGGCGATTCGACCCGCGAGCTCGTCGGCCCGCTGACGGCGACGGTCCACCAGGATACGTCCGACGAGGACGGCTTCGCCTATCACGAGACCGACGGCGAGGAGGATCAACCCTACCTCGAGGACGGGTTCCCGGTCAGCGACACCGCGACGGTGACGACCGACGAACCCGCGACCGGCGACTCGTTCCTGGTCGAGTCGCTCGATGCCCCCGACTCGGCTACGACCAACGAGACGATCGACGTGAACGCGCAGATCCGCAATCCGACCGAGTACCAGACCCAACAGCCCGTCGAGGTCCGCGTCGACGGGACCGTCATCGAGCGTCAGGTGCTAGAGCTCGAGGGCGGCGAGTCGCGGACCGTGACCCTCGAGACGGACACGACCGGCGCCCCGCCCGGCAACCGGACGATCGGCGTCTACACCGAGGACGACGGCGAGGTCTCCGACATCGCCCTCGAGTTCCACACCGATCCGAGCGTCTCGGTCGACGACGCGAGCAACGAGAGCGTGACCCTCGCCGCCGCGATCCCCGAGGACGGGTTCGTTGCAGTCGAACACAACGAGACGGTCGTCGGGACGAGCGAGACCCTCGACGCCGGCGACCACGAGAACGTCACCGTCACCCTCTCGGACGACGCCGAAATCGGCGAGGACGACGAACTGACGGCGACGCTCTACGCGGGCGACCCGGACGACGTCGACGCGGCGTCGCCGATCGAACACGAGGGTGACCCCGTCGAGACGACGTTCACGCTCGCGGACGCGGGCGACGGCGGTGACGGGGGCGGCGACGACGGGGGCGGCGATGGCGATTCCGAGCCCGAATCGGGCGACGAGTGAGCGATCGGTAACCGACCGATTCTTACCCGGCCCGGTCCTACCGGCGGTCGATGGACGCGCCGCTGTGGACCGAAACCCACGCCCCGGAGCTGGCCGAGTTGCCACAGGACGACGCCCGCGAGTACTTAGAGCGGGCCGTCGAGGAGCCGATCAACCTCCTCCTGCAGGGACCGCCGGGCAGCGGGAAGACGGCGGCGGCGCGCGCGCTGGCCCGCCAGGCCCACGACGATCCGGACAACGACCTGGTCGAGATCAACGTCGCTGACTTCTTCAGCCGGACGAAGACCGAGATCAAGAACGACCCGCGCTTCGAGCACTTCCTCGTCGGGCGTTCCTCGATGTCCAAGCGGGACATGATCAACCACGTCCTCAAGGAGTCCGCGAGCTACGCCCCCGTCTCGGGTGGCTACACCACGATCCTGCTCGATAACGCCGAGGACGTCCGCGAGGACTTCCAGCAGGCCCTGCGCCGGATCATGGAGCAACACCACCGGACGACGCAGTTTATCATCGCCACGCGCCAGCCGACCAAGCTCATTCCGCCGATCCGCTCGCGGTGTTTCCCCGTCTCCGTCCGCTCGCCGACCAGCGACGAGATCGTCACCGTCCTCGAACGCATCGCCGAGAAAGAGGGCATCGAGTACGACGCGGACGGCCTCGAGTTCGTCGCCGGCTACGCTAACGGCAACCTCCGCCAGGCGATCCTGGCGGCCCAGACGACCGTCGAAGACGAGGGCGAACTCACGATGAGCGCGGCCTACGAGACGATCGGCGAGGTCGGCTTAGACGAGGAGATCGAGTCGATGTTAGACGACGCCGAGGCCGGCGAGTTCACTGACGCCCGATCGACGCTCGACGACCTGCTCGTCGACGAGGGGTTAGACGGCGAGGAAGTACTCGAGTTGATCCTGCAGATCGCTCGCAAGCGCTACCAGGGCGAGCAGTTGGCGCGCGTCCACCGCCTGGCCGCCGATATCGAGTTCGAGATGCACGAGGGGTCGAGCGACCGGATTCACGCCTCGCACCTCCTGGCGGAACTGGGTCGGGACGCCTGAGCGGTTGCATCTCCGCCGAACCCGAGCTCGGACGCGCACCGATACGGACCGGACTGTTATCGTCACGCCGACCGAACGCTCGGCTATGCCGACGCTTCTCGAGACGCGCATCCAGAATCGGTTTCCGGTCCAGCCCCAGCACGCGAACAACAACGACACGCTCCACGGCGGCACCTTGATGAAGTGGCTCGACGAGGTCGGCGCGATGTCGGCGATCCGCTTCGCCGGTCGGACCTGCGTCACCGCCCGCGTGAACGAACTCGACTTCGTGCGCCCGATCGGCATCGGCGACACCGCGCTCGTCGAGGCCTACGTCTTCGACGCCGGCCGAACGAGCGTCCACGTCGCGCTGCGCGCCTGGCGCGAGGATCTCCGGACCGGCGACACCGAGCCGACGACCGAGTCGACGTTCACGTTCGTCGCGATCGACGAGACCGGGGAGCCGGTCGCGGTACCCGAGCTATCGGTCGAGACCGAAGAAGGGGATCAACTGCGGGACCGCGCCGGCGAGCTCGGGACGAACGGCTGACTCGCTATCGCCGGCGCTCGAGCACCAGTACGTACCGCGTCAGCGATCGGTGGACGCGGCGCTCGAACGCCGCCTCGAGTTCCCACCCGGCCGCGCGCGCCTCGCTCGCCCACGAACGGTCCGCGATCACGACCGCCCGCGGGGCGACCCGTTCGGCCTCTGCCAGCGCGCCGGCGACCAGATCCTCGAGCCGGTGGGTGTCGATCTTCGACTGGCGGCCGTAGGGTGCGTCGAAGACGACGCCGTCGACCGCGTCGTCGGCGAGCGCCAGCCTGGTCGCGTCGCCGCGGCCGACGTGCCACGAGCCGCGCTCGACGCCGGTCGGCGAGGGCGCGTCAGACTCGAGGAAGTGCCGCAAGTTTTCGCGAGCGCCGGCAGCCATCTTCGCCTGAGCGTCGGTGCCGATCACGTCCGCACCGACCAGGCCGGCCTCGACGAGGACGCCGCCGGTGCCGCACATGGGGTCGAGGACCGTCGCGCCGGGGCGGGCGCCCGCGACGTTCGCGACGGCGCGTGCGAGCAGCGGGTCCATGCTGCCGGGCTGAAAGAAGGGTTTGTCCGTCGGCGCGCGGGTACCGAAGTCGCGGACACTCTCGGCCACGAGCCAGCCGAGCGCGCAGACGGAGACGTCGTCCTCGACGCTCGAATCGGGTTCGGCTGCGAAGAGGTCGCCCGTTTCCCCGGCGGCGAGACTGCCGCCCGTTTCGATCCCACCCTCGGAAAATACGGCCCGCAGGACGTGATCCGGGTCGTCGAGGTCGACGGTAAAGCCGCGATCGACCAGGATTTGGCCGAGTTTGCGTTCCGCTTGTTCCGTACTCACGCCGCTCGAGCCGTGGACGTCGGTCGCGCGCACCGCGACCGAGCCCTCGCGGTCAATCGACGCGGCCTCGAGCACCGCCGCCGCGCTCGCAACGTCCGCATCGCCGCGGCCGAGTAGATCGCTGGCGCGGTGCGTGTAGGCCAGGCCGCGGACGCGCTCGGGGACGATCGCGCGCGAGACGGCGAGGCCCGGAGCGATCCGTCGGACCCCGCTCGCGGCGCTTTCCGCTTCGCGGGCCGCGAACGCGTCGTCTTCGCCGCCGAGCTCGAGCAGGTACACGTGTCGTCGTCCCTGCGCGGCGAGTATGAGCCTGCCGCTTTCCGCGAACCGATCGCGGCGCGGGCTCGTGTGCGGATCTCACTCGCTCGGCCGCAAGCGCACGCGTTTCCGGAGTTACCAACCGCAGCCGGCGGGCGTATATACCGGATATATCAGGTGGCGGTACTAAGCTTTATAAACCTTAAATACGTCTTTTAAAGCGACTTATGACGGATCCCAAGGACACCATCAACATCGAAAACGTGGTGGCGTCGACCGGTATCGGGCAGGAACTCGACCTTCAGAGCGTCGCGATGGACCTCGAAGGGGCCGACTACGACCCCGAACAGTTCCCCGGCCTCGTCTACCGCACCCAGAATCCCAAGTCCGCCGCGCTGATCTTCCGCTCCGGCAAGATCGTCTGTACCGGTGCCAAGTCGACCGACGACGTCCACGAGAGCCTGCGGATCGTCTTCGACAAGCTCCGCGAACTCCAGATTCAGGTCAACGAGGACCCCGAGATCGTCGTCCAGAACATCGTTACCTCGGCCGACCTCGGTCGCAACCTCAACCTGAACGCGATCGCCATCGGTCTCGGCCTCGAGAACATCGAGTACGAACCCGAACAGTTCCCCGGCCTGGTCTACCGTCTGGACGAACCCGAAGTCGTCGCCCTGCTGTTTGGCTCCGGCAAGCTCGTTATCACCGGCGGCAAGAAGCCCGAGGACGCCGAGCACGCCGTCGACAAGATCGTCTCGCGGCTCGAGGACCTCGGCCTGCTCGAGTAACGCCGTCCGTTCTCGCCGTTCGAGCGGTTCCAGCGCCCGCTATCGTCGACGCCACCGGCGTCAGTCCCGGCGAGCGCCGGCGCCCCGGCGAATTCTCGGCCGCCGAGACGGGCCGTCGCGCTCGAGCCGGTCGCGTCGATCCCGAATCGTCACCCGTTCGATCGTTCGAGACGTCTCTCGACACCGCGTCCGAACGCCGTCGGCGCGGTCGGCGTCGTCGCCGTCCGCAGTAGTCGATGCATTACTGGCGATCACTCCGATACCCGGCCGCCACTTCGCCTCGCTTGGACCGGATTAGCGACCGTTCAATCGCGTCCGAGCGGGCCTGATTCGCCTGAATCGTCCTGCACTCGATGAAACGACCGATTGCGTTTATTCGGCGACTTCTCTGTGGGTCTACCGTGCCCATGACGATCCACCCTGATCGAACGCCGACCCTTTCGGAGCGCCTTCATCCGGACAGTGCCAGCGCGCTCGATCGGCGGTCCCTCCCGAGCGAGACGATCGAGCGATTACTCGACAGCGATCGCCGGTGCGAGGCTCTCCGTTGCGTCCTCGCCGCGGACGAGCCGATCGCAGTCCGCACGCTGGTCGCCCGCCTGGCCGACGCCGAGCACGACGCGACTATCGGGACGACGATCCACCAACTCCGCCAGCGCGTCCACGTCTCGTTGTGCCGGACCCACCTCCCGCTGCTCGAAGAAAACGACGTCGTGGCCTACGATCGCGTCCGGAATCTCGTCGGCCCGGCGGCAAACCTCTCCGTGTTCGACTCCCTCCTCGAGACCGAGTCGCTCGACCGTTCGATCGCGTCCCGACTGGACTGTGAGTAACGGCACGCTCGTCCGCCGCGCGTCGCCTGGCGGACTCGAACCCCGCGCCGAGTTCGACCGGCGCGAGGCGTCCCTTCCGACCCACGATTGAACGCCGCCCTCTTCCTCTTCTCGGTTCGTCTCGTCGTCGCGTCGGTCCGTGAGTTCGTTTCGGTCCGCGTCCCGTCTGACTCCGGTCCGCCTCCCGTTCGACTCCGGTCCGTTACTCGACCAGACGCTCGATTTCGGTTACCAGAATGTCGCTCGCGCCGGCCTTCTTGACCTCGGTGATCGTCTCGAAGACGTCCCGTTCGTTGACGACGGCGTGGACGGCGACCTTGTCGCCGCCGTCGTCCTCGGATCCGGTTCCGTCTCCGCTCCGCTCGTCGGCGATGTCCATGACCGTCGGGCCACCGAGTCCCGGAATGACGTCGCGGACGTCGTCGAGACGCGCTCGCGGCACGTTCATCATCAGGTAGCGTTTCCCTTCGGCCTGCTTCACCGAGGAGAGAGCGGTCCGGACCTCCTCGACCTTCGGTTCGTCGAGGACGTCCTCGCGGCCGAACAGCCGGACGGAACTGGCGAGCACCTCCTCGACGACGGCCAACCGGTTCATCTTCAGCGTCGTCCCGGTGCTCGTGATGTCGACGATGGCATCGGCCATCTCGACGTGCGGGGTCAGTTCTGTCGCGCCCGTGACCTCGACGATGTCGGGGTCGACGCCGGTCTCGGCGAAGAAGTCCGCGGTGACGTTCGGGAACTCGGTGGCGACTGTCTTGCCCGCCAGGTCGTCGATCGTCTCGATGTCGCCGTCTTCGGGGGCTGCCAGAACGAGCCGGCAGCGCCCGAACTCCAGATCGAGCAGTTCGTCGACGGTGTCGACGCGGGCCTCCTGGACCTGATCGAAGCCCGTGATCCCGAGGTCGGCCGCCCCGTCGGCGACGTACTCCGGGATGTCCGCCGCGCGGGCGAAGAGGACGGAGACGTCGGGGTCGACGGTGTCGGCGTAGAGCTTCCGGTCGGCACCGTTCTCGAGGTGAAGCCCCGCCCGCTCTAGGAGATCGATCGTCGGCTCGTGCAGGCGGCCCTTGTTGGGAACGGCGATTCGCATATGCCCGCACTTGGGCGGCGGCGGGGAATTGTCTTTTCATCGGGGCGAATCTCCGGTTCATCCGGCCCCGTGCCCGGGAGTCGCCGGCCCCAGTTCCTTGATCCGCGGTGTGGTAGCTACGGGCGGAGAATCAGAGGACCGGCTCATGGACGATCACGACCATCGGGGCGAGGACGGCCCGGATCCCGCCGAGACCGACGCTCACTCCGATCGCGAGCGCTCGGATCGGGTCGAACGATCGCTGCTCGAGGACCAGGCCGACGACGCCGAGCGTGGCCGACGGGAGGTCAGCGAGCGACAGGAGCACGGAACGGCCCACGGTGCGCACGGCGGCCACCGCGGCGGTCACGGTGACGACCGCTCCGGCGGCGCTCACGGCGGCGGGATGCACGCCGGCCACGAGACGATATTCCGGCGGCGCTTTTTCGTCTCGACGCTGCTCTCGATCCCCGTCCTCCTGTACAGCGAGATGCTCCAGGAGTGGCTCGGCTTCTCCGTCCCCGCGTTTCCGGGCAGTGAGTGGCTCTCGCCCGTCTTCGCGGTGATCGTCTTCGCCTACGGTGGCCTTCCCTTCCTCCGGATGGCCGTCCCCGAACTTCGGGACCGCGCGCCCGGGATGATGACGCTCATCTCGATGGCGATCACCGTCGCGTTCGTCTACAGCCTGGCGAGCGTCGTCGTCCCGGCCCAGTCGGCCTTCTTCTGGGAGCTCGTGACGCTGATCGACATCATGCTGCTGGGCCACTGGATCGAGATGCGATCGGTCCGGCGGGCCTCGAGCGCGCTGGACGAACTCGCGCGGCTCATGCCCGACACGGCCGAGCGGCTCACCGACGACGGCGAGACCGAGGAGATCCCGGCGAACGAACTCGAGGAAGGCGACCTGGTGCTCGTCCGCCCGGGCGCGAGCGTCCCCGCTGACGGCGTCGTCGCAGACGGCGAGTCGGCCGTCAACGAGTCGATGATCACTGGCGAGTCGATGCCCGTCGAGAAAGAGCCCGAAGACAAGGTCATCGCCGGGACGGTAAACGGCGACGGCAGCCTCCGGGTGCGGATCAGCGCGACGGGCGAGGAGACGACGCTGGCCGGCATCATGCGGCTCGTCGAGGAGGCCCAGTCGAGCCGGTCGCGGACCCAGGCGCTGGCCGACCGCGCCGCGGGCTGGCTGTTCTACGTCGCCCTCGGCGCGGCCCTCGTGACGGCCGCCGCGTGGACGATCGCGACGGGGTTCGACGCCGCGACCGTCGAGCGGGTCGTCACCGTCCTCGTCATCGCCTGCCCGCACGCGCTCGGCCTGGCGATCCCGCTGGTCGTCGCGATCAACACCTCCCTGGCCGCGCGCAACGGGATGCTCGTCCGGGACCGCATCGCCATGGAGCAGGCCCGTAATCTCGACACCGTCGTCTTCGATAAGACGGGGACGCTCACCGAGGGCGAGCAGGGCGTGGTCGATATCGCGACCGTCGACGGCATCGACGAGGACGAGGCCCTCGCGCTCGCGGCCACCGTCGAGGGCGATTCGGAACACATGATCGCCCAGGCCGTCCGCGAGGCGGCCGACGAGCGCGGCGTCTCCCGGCAGACCGCGACGGACTTCGAGGCGCTGAAAGGCAAGGGTGTTCGCGCCACGGTGGACGGCGAGCGGATCCACGTCGGCGGGCCGAACCTGCTCTCGGAGTTCGGACTCGAACGCGACGTGCCCCGGGAACTCGCGGCGTTCGCCGATCGGGCCGGCGAGAACGCGCAGACGGTCGTCTACTTGCTCCGCGAGGGCGAGCGCAGCGAGCCCTCGAATCGAGCGATCGGCGACGCCGCGAGCCGCGAGGACGAACGCAGTGAGTCCTCGGAGATGCGAGCGGAAGCGAAGCGACACGCGAGCCGCGAGGCCGAGCCGATTGCCGCCATCGCGCTCGCGGACGTGATCCGCGAGGAGAGCGACCGCGTCGTCGACGCGCTCCACGACCTCGGGCTCGAGGTGGCGATGCTAACCGGCGACTCCGCGGACGTCGCCCGCGCGGTCGCCGACGACCTCGGCATCGACACCGTCTTCGCCGAAGTTCTGCCCGACGACAAGGACGCGAAGATCACCGAACTGCAGGAGCGTGGCGACCTGGTCGCGATGGTCGGCGACGGCGTCAACGACGCGCCCGCGCTCACCCGGGCCGACGTCGGCATCGCCATCGGGAGCGGCACCGACGTCGCCGTCCAGTCGGCCGACATCGTCCTCGTCCAGAACAACCCGATGGACGTGGTCCGCCTGGTGAAACTGAGCCGGGAGAGCTACCGGAAGATGCAGCAGAACCTGGTCTGGGCCGCGGGGTACAACGTGTTCGCGATCCCGCTGGCGGCGGGAATTCTCTCCCCGATCGGCATCCTCCTCTCGCCGGCCGTCGGGGCGCTGCTCATGTCGCTCAGCACGGTGATCGTCGCGATCAACGCGCAGTTCCTCCGGCGGGTGGACCTCTCGGTTCCGAGCCTACCGGGGGTCGCCGCGCCGGAGGAACCGCGGCCGGCGGACTAAACCGGGACTCGAGTCGATTCTCCGCCGGGGCGAATCACACGCTGCTTTTCTTCACCGGGGTACTATCGTCTCGTATGCTCGGTTCGCGAACCGCGACGGCACTGGTCGGACTCGCGGCTAGTCTCCTCGTAAGCGCCGTCCTCTGGTGGCAGTTCGAGACGCTTGCGTTCTTTCTCTTCGTTCCGTTCGTGCCGTTCCTGTTTCGGGGTTCGGGAGGGGAGAAGGGGCGATCGCAGCGGGACCAGCAGGAAGCGGCGGTTCGAACGTGTCCGTCCTGTGGCTTTCAGACGCGAAACCAGGCGTACGACTACTGTCCGCGGGACGGCCGACGATTAGAAGAGACGCGGCGGTAGGGTTACGCGGTCGCGTCGTAGCCCGCGTCGTCGACCGCGGCCACGAGCGCGTCGGCGTCGGCGGCGCCCTCGACGGTCGCTTGCTTCGCGTCGCGGTCGGCCTCGGCCGACGTCACCCCGTCGACGCCCTCGAGGGCGTCTTCGACGGTCTGTTCGCAGTGCTCGCAGGACATCCCTTCGACGGTGATGGTTCGACTCATACGACCATCTAGGAACGGCCGCTCTTTGTCACTTACTGCTTTCGACGCAAACGCGACGCGGACCGTCGCTTTGAATTCGAAAGTATTCCCCGCCACGCTCTTTGCACGCGGGACCGAACCGCCCGTATGCGCACCCTCGACGAGACCGACATGGAGATCCTGCGGCTGCTGGGCGAGGACGCTCGCCGGCCCTACAGCGAAATCGCCGAGCGGGTGGGCCTCTCCGGCCCGGCCGTCTCGGACCGCGTCCAGCGGCTCGAGGAGGCCGGGATCATCGAACGCTTCACCGTCGACGTCGACCAGTCACAGCTCCGGGCGGGCGTCCCGGTGTTCGTCAGAGCGACCGTCCCCGCGGCCGTCGTCGACGACGCCAGAGCGACCCTCACGGACGCCGACGCCGTCGAGCACGTGTTCGTCACCGCGGACGGCGAACTCTGGTTCTACGCCCGCGCGCAAGTCCGGCAGGTCCGCGAGTGGCTCGACGGCCTCCTGCCGGACGCCGACGGCATCGACTACGAGGTGACGCTGATCGACGACGCCGAGTGGACGCCGTCGCTCGACGGAACGTCCTTCGCGCTCACTTGCGCGGAGTGTGGCAACACCGTCGACAGCGAGGGCGAATCGACTCGAATCGACGGCGAGGTGTACCACTTCTGCTGTCCCTCCTGTTCGAGCCGGTTCGAGCAGCGGTACGATCGGCTCGAAGAGGGCGCGTAGCTTTCGGTTCCAAAGAACGGACCGCGCTGAACTTTGGGATATGACGGAGAAAGGGGGTAAATCCGGATCCCGTACTAGCCACTAATGAGCACCCAGACCGCACACCTGGCCATCCGGGGCATGAGCTGTGCGAACTGCTCGCAGACGATCAGCGATGCCCTGGAGTCCATAGACGGCGTCGTCGAGGCGAACGCGAACTTCGCCACCGACGAGGGAACCGTCGAGTACGACCCCGAGGCGGTATCACTCGCCGAGATCTACGCGGCGATCAACGAGGCCGGCTACAGTGCCGAGCGCGCGACCCGCTCGATCGGAATCACGGACATGAGCTGTGCGAACTGCGCCGATGCCAACGAACGCGCGCTCGAGTCCGTCCCCGGCGTCGTCGACGCGGAGGCCAACTACGCGACCGACGAGGCCGCCGTCGAGTACAACCCCGCCGACGCCTCCCTCGAGGACCTCTACGCCGCCATCGAGGGGGCCGGCTATACGCCCGTCCGCGACGACGGCGACGAGGACTCGGACCAGGCGCGCCGGGACGCGGCCCGCCAGGCGGAGATCCGCCGTCAGCGCCGGTTGACGATCTTCGGTGCCGTCCTCTCGGCCCCGTTCCTGGTCTTCCTCGCCGATATGTTCCTGCTCGACGGGGCGCTCCTGCCCGAAACGATCTTCGGCGTCGAGTTCGGCTGGGTCGAGTTCCTGCTCGCAACGCCGGTCCAGATCGTGCTTGGCCGGGAGTTCTACGAGAACTCCTACACCGCGCTCGCGAGGAACCGGACCGCCAACATGGACGTCCTGATCGCGCTCGGCTCCTCGACGGCGTACCTCTACAGCCTGGTCGTTCTGCTGGGGCTGCTCGCGGGGAGTCTCTACTTCGACACCGCCGCCCTGATCCTTGTGTTCATCACGTTGGGCAACTACCTCGAGGCTCGCTCGAAGGGCCAGGCGAGCGACGCCCTGCGGAAACTGCTCGAGATGGAGGCCGAGACGGCCACGGTGGTCGACAAGGACGGCACCGAGCGCGAGGTGCCGCTCGAGGACGTCGCGGTCGGCGACCGGATGAAGGTCCGGCCAGGCGAGAAGATCCCGACCGACGGCGTCGTCGTCGACGGCCAGTCCGCGGTCGACGAGTCGATGGTCACCGGCGAATCCGTCCCCGTCGAGAAGGAATCGGGCGACGAGGTCGTCGGCTCGACGGTCAACGAAAACGGCGTGCTGGTCGTCGAGGCGACGAAGGTCGGCGCCGACACGGCGCTCCAGCAGATCGTCC
This sequence comes from Natrinema salifodinae, assembly GCF_900110455.1. Lineage (NCBI taxonomy): Archaea > Methanobacteriati > Methanobacteriota > Halobacteria > Halobacteriales > Natrialbaceae > Natrinema > Natrinema salifodinae. The sequence goes on from NZ_FOIS01000004.1 coordinate 698,928, forward strand.
AGACCGTCAAGGAAGCCCAGTCGCGCCAGCCGGAGATCCAGAACCTCGCGGACCGCATCTCCGCGTACTTCGTCCCGGCGGTGATCCTGAACGCGGCGCTCTGGGCCCTCGTCTGGTTCCTCTTCCCCGAGGCGCTGGCCGCCGTCGTCGGCGCGCTGCCGCTGTGGGGTCTCGTCGGCGGCGGCCCGGCCGCCCTCTCGACGTTCGAGTTCGCGGTCGTCGTCTTCGCCTCCGCGGTCCTGATCGCCTGTCCCTGCGCGCTGGGCCTGGCGACGCCCGCGGCGACGATGGTCGGCAGCACCTTGGGCGCGAAAAACGGCGTCCTGTTCAAGGGCGGCGACGTCTTGGAGCGCGCGAAGGACGTCGACACGGTCGTCTTCGACAAGACCGGGACGCTGACGACCGGCGAGATGACGCTGACCGACGTGGTCGCCGTCGAGCGCGACGAACCCGAGGCGGCCGCCGACGGCGGCGAGCCGGCCGCTGACGGAGGGGCCGAATCGCTGACCGCACCGCCGTCGATCGACGAGGACGAAGTACTCCGCCTGGCCGCCAGCGCCGAGCGCGGCAGCGAACACCCGCTCGCGCAAGCGATCGTCGAGGGCGCGAACGACCGGGACCTCGACCTGGCCGATCCCGAAGACTTCGAGAACGTTCCCGGACACGGCGTCCGGGCGACAGTCGAGGGCCGTGAGGTCCTGGTCGGCAACCGGCGGCTGCTGGAAGGCGAGGGCGTCGATTCCGCGCCCGCCGCGGCCGAGATGGAACGCCTCGAACGCGAGGGCAAGACCGCGATGCTGGTCGCGGTCGACGGCGCGGTCGCGGGCGTGGTTGCGGACGCCGACACGGTCAAAGAGAGCGCGGCCGACGCGGTCGCCGCCCTCCGCGAGCGCGGCGTCGACGTCATGCTGATCACTGGCGACAACGAGCGGACGGCCCGCGCCGTCGCCGAGCGGGTCGGGATCGACCCCGAGAACGTCCGCGCGGGGGTCCTGCCGGAAGACAAGGCCGACGCCGTCGAGGCGATCCAGGCCGAGGGCCGCCAGGCGATGATGGTCGGCGATGGCGTCAACGACGCGCCGGCGCTGGCGGTCGCTCACGTCGGCACGGCCATCGGCTCCGGGACGGACGTGGCCATCGAGGCCGCGGACGTGACGCTGATGCGCGACGACCCGCTGGACGTGGTGAAGGCGATCCGCATCTCCGATGCCACCCTCCAGAAGATCAAGCAGAACCTAGTCTGGGCGCTTGGCTACAATACGACGCTGATCCCGCTGGCCTCGCTCGGGCTGCTCCAGCCGGTGCTGGCGGCCGGCGCGATGGCGCTGTCTTCGGTGTCGGTCCTCTCGAACAGCCTGCTGTTCCGGCGGTACACGCCGGATCGGGACTACGAACTGCTCGGGCGGTTCCGTCGCTGATCAGACCCGAGGAGGGGACCGCGTAGTCGGCCCCTTCGACTTCGAAAATCAGTTCGACCGCGGACGTCGCTATCGACGCCTGGTCGTCACATCGCTGCGGGCGTCAGCCGCGGATTGTCTCCGCTCTCGTCGTCCGCCGTCTCGCTCTGCTTCTCCTCGTCGGCTTTCTCTTCGTCGGCTTTCTCCTCGTCGTCGTTCGCCTTCTCGCGGTCTTTCTTCTCTGACTTCTCTTTCTCGTTCTCGTCGTCGCCGTCCTCGGCGTCGTCATCGACGTCGCGGATCTCGACCTCCTCGCCCGTGCCGCTCTCGCTGATCACCGGCTTCAGGATGTATTTCCCGCTCTTGCCGGCTTTGTGCGGCGCGATGTCGTAGACGAAGTCGACCTGTTCGCCGTCGCCGACGGTGAACTGCGTGTGTAGCTGGAGCTTCTGGCTCGGCAGTTTCACCCGCGTCTCGCTGCCGTCGGTCAGGACGCCTTCCGTGTCGCTGACGTAGATGAAGACGGTCTCGTACTCGCCGGCCGGCAGCTCGAACTCGTCGATCATCGTCGCGTTCTCGCCTTTCAGCTCGGTAAGATCGACCGTCCGCTCGTCGACGTCGCGCTCGATCCAGCGCTCGTCCGCCTTCCCGTCGTCGCTGTCCTCGTCGTTACCGGCTTTCCTGTCTTCACCATCTTTCTTCTCTTTCCCGTCTTCGCCCTCTTCGTCGTCTTTCTCGTCTTCGTCCTGCTCGCCGTCACCCTCGTCGTCCTCACCGTCAGCGTCCGTGTCGTCCGTCTCGTCGGCCGACGTTTCGTTCGCCGACTCGTCGTCAGCGTCGCTCTCGTCGGCATCGGCTCCCTCCTCGGAGTCGTTCTCGTCCGCGTCCGCGTCGTCGGAGTCGTTCGCGTCGTCGTCGCCGTCGCTCACGCCGGTTTTCTTGAAGCCGACCGTCGTGATCGTCACGTTGAGGTGCTCGAAGTCGTCGATCACGTTCGGCTCGTCGCTAACGTAGAACGCTGCCGTCCCCGTGCCGCCACCGTCCACGTCAATCGTGTTCGATGAGTCATCGTCCGTCGAACTACTCCCCAACTCGCCGCCGGTACCGCCGGCACAGCCCGCGATTGCGACGAGGGCTGCAACGACTACCAGTTTGACCGCGTGCCCGTTCATATCTCTGCCGGAGACAGTCACCGAAGCGCAGAAAAAGGGTCGACAGTCCACTCCGTTCACGACCGTTCAGGACCGCTGAACTGACCGAATCGTGGCCGGTACCGGACGAGGCTACGGCGCGCCCGCACTCTCCAGTCGCTCGGCGAACAGCGCCTCCAAGAGCGCGGGCGTGACGAACGCCTCGACGAGCGCCGCGACGGCAAGTAACAGCCAGGCGGCGAACACGAGCAGCGCCGTCCGGTAGAGGTACGGCTTCGTGATGGCCGCACCGCGAGTGCCGCGAATTCGCTGTCCGAGGCGGTGGAGGAGCCGGAAGCCGACGCCGGCGGCGATGAACAGCGACGGGAGTTCGAAGATGCCGTGGGGGATCAGGCCGACGAAGATGTAGTCGAAGCCGACGCTCGTGCCGATGGCGGCGCCGACGTTCCCGACGATGATTCCGTTGAAAACCATGGCCCAGGCGGTCAGGACCCCGAGGGTTAGCGCCCCGAGTATCGAGACGGCGAACGCCTGCGTATTATTGACGAGCAGGAGTCGCGCCAGGTCGAGCCCGTCCGCCTCGAGATCGGGGAAGAGGCTCTCGTCGAGCAGTTCGGCGATGATCTCGAGTAAGTCGTAGCCGGCGAGCAGGAGGGCGACGCCGGCGACGATCCCGAGCGCGAACAGGCTCGCCGCGAACCAAACGTAGCGACGGTGCTCGTCCCAAGCGTCGGCGAGCGCGGTCCGGGGCGGATAGTCGCCGACGGCGCTCCGGAACCGGACGCGCCGCGATCGATCGTCCATACCGGTCGTTCCCCGACCGAACGGTTAAATCCGCCGACGAGTGCCGCGAATCGAGGCCGTCGATCGCTCGGATCGACAGTATAAGGCCGCCCGACGAGAACGCTGTGCTATGACAACGCTGGCGATCGCCGGCGGGCGGGTCCTTCGACCCGACCTGACGGTGACGACCGCGGACGTACTGATCGATCAGGACGGCGGCGAGATCCGCGAGATCGGCCCCGATCTGGCGGCCGACGCCGACGAGACGCTCGACGCCGGCGGCTCGCTCGTGACGCCCGGGTTCGTCAACGGCCACTGTCACGTCGCGATGACGCTCCTGCGGGGGTACGCCGACGACAAGCCGCTCGACGCCTGGTTGCAGGAGGACATCTGGCCCGCCGAGGGCGAACTGACGGCCGACGACGTCCGCGCGGGCGCCGAACTCGGCCTGGTCGAACTGATCAAGTCGGGAACGACCGCCTTCGCGGACATGTACTTCCACGTCCCGGAGGTCGCTGCCGCGGTCGAGGAGGCGGGGCTGCGGGCTCGCCTGGGTCATGGAATCGTCACCATCGGGAGGGACGAGGACGCCGCCCGCGAGGACGCGCGGACGAGCCTCGAAATCGCTCGGGAGTACGACGGCGCGGCCGACGGCCGGATTTCGACGGCGTTCATGCCCCACTCGCTGACGACCGTCGGGAGCGAGTACCTCGAGGAGTTCGTCCCCGAAGCGCGCGAGGCTGGCGTGCCGATCCACTACCACGCCAACGAGACCGCAGACGAGGTCGCGCCGATCGTCGAGGAACACGGTGTTCGTCCCCTCGAATACGCCGTCGACCGCGGGATGCTCGAACCCGAGGACTTCGTCGCCCACGGCGTCCACGTCGACGAGCACGAGATCGATCTGCTCGCCGAGGCTGGAACCGGCGTGATCCACTGCCCCGCTTCGAACATGAAACTCGCCAGCGGGATGGCGCCGGTCCAGCGCATGCTCGACGCCGGCGTCACCGTCGGCCTCGGCACGGACGGCGCGGCCTCGAACAACGACCTCTCGATGCTGGACGAGGCCCGCGACGCGGCCATGCTCGGCAAACTCGCGGCCGACGACGCCAGCGCGGTGCCCGCCGAGGCGGTCGTCGAGATGCTCACGCGGGGCAGCGCCGACGCCATCGGGCTCGAATCGGGCCGCCTCGAGGAGGGCGCGCCGGCCGACCTCGCGGTGATCGACCTCGAACGACCGCACCTGACGCCGCGTCACGACCTGGTGAGCCACCTCGCGTACGCGGCCGCGGCGGCAGACGTGCGCCATACCATCTGCGACGGCCGGGTGCTCATGCGCGACCGCGAGGTGCTGTCGCTCGACGAGACGGCGGTTCGAGAGCGGGCGGCGGATCACGCCGCGGACCTGGTCTCGCGGGCCGAGTAATGAAACGAAATTGAACGCTCAGGTATTCTTATAAACGGTATAGATCGATCTCGTCGTCCGAGAGCGCCCGTCGAACGACGCGAACCGCCGACGGGGTTTATTCACGTACTGATGAATGTTCGGCTCGGAATGAGACAGAAACGACTGTTCGCACTGGTACTGACGGTCGCGGTGATCGCATCCGTGTTCGCGCCGCTGACCGCGGCGGCGAGCACGGGCGGCGCCACCGACGCCTCCCCGTCGCTGGTTCAGGAGGAGGTCGACGATGAAAACGCGACGGACGACACCGAGGACAACGAGACCACCGACGTCGATGATACCGAGACGGACGACGGTGACTCGGTCGACAACGAGACCGACGGCGAACTCGAGGACGGTGACGAGAACGAGTCGGCGGACAACGAAACCGACGATACCGACACAATCGTCGATGATGGCGACGGCAACGAAACGGACGCCGACGAGAACGTCTCGGACGGGAACGAAACGATCGAGAACCAGACTGACGACACCGAGACCGAGAACTTCGGCTCGCTCGTCAGCGACTTCGTCAACGAGACCAAGAGTAACGAGAGTCTGGAGAACGAAACCACGGGCCTCGTAATCGCCTCGTTCGTCGTCGAGAACAACCCCGGGAACGCACCCGATCACGCGGGTCCGCTGAGCGATGCCAGTCCGCCTGGCCACGGTGACGACGACACCGTCAACCGCGGCCCGCCGAGCCACGCCGGTGGCCCTGACAAGGTCGATTCGGACGATGCGGACGACGGTGACAAACGCGGCCCACCGAGTCACGCCGGACCGTCGTCGGACGATGACGACGAGGACGACGATGACGATTCGAACGGCGGAAACGGTAACGGTGGCAACGGCGGGAACGGCGGCGGCCCGCCGAGTCACGCCGGTCGCTAACCGCTGACGAGCGCCCGTCGACTGCCGGGACCGACATTCGACCGACTATCGCCCTCCTTCAGCGATCAGAGGCACATCACGCGTTCCCGATCCCGTTCGAGACCCGTCCCCACCTCGACCCGGGATCGGCGTTACGGATTCCGTTTTTTCGCGCTCGCGGTTCGAGATGCGCTACAGACCGGAGCCGCGGCACCGCCGTCTGTGCATCGGCGGCACCGCTTCGGTAGGACTTTGAGCGTGGTCGCTCTCCCTACGGGTATGAGTGCGTATCCCCCGATCAGCGAGCAGCTAGACGACGTCGACGCCGCTCGCGAGAAGGGCCGCCGGAAGATGGACTGGGCCGCCCAGCACATGCCGATCCTCGAACACGTCCGCGAGGAGTTCGTCGCTAACCAGCCCTTCGAGGGCGAGCGCATCGGCATGGCGATGCACGTCGAGGCCAAGACGGCGATGCTCGTCGAGACGCTCGCGGAGGGCGGCGCCGAAGTCGCGGTCACGGGGTGCAACCCGCTGTCGACCCACGACGACGTCTCGGCCGCCCTGGACACCCACGAGAACATCACCAGCTACGCTAAGCGCGGCGTCGACGACGAGGAGTACTACGCCGCCATCGAGGCCGTCATCGACCACGAGCCGACGATCACCGTCGACGACGGGATGGACCTCGTCGCGGCGATCCACGAGGACTACCCCGAACTGATCGACGGCATCGTCGGCGGCTGCGAGGAGACGACCACCGGGGTCCACCGCCTGCGCGCGATGGACGCGGACGGGGCGCTCGACTACCCCGTCTTCGCGGTCAACGACACGCCGATGAAGCGGCTGTTCGACAACGTCCACGGCACCGGCGAGTCCTCGCTGGCCTCGATCGCCATGACCACGAACCTCTCGTGGGCCGGCAAGAACGTCGTCGTCGCCGGCTACGGCTACTGTGGCAAGGGCGTCGCGAAGAAGGCTGCCGGCCAGAACGCCAACGTCATCGTCACCGAGGTCGAGCCCCGCCGCGCGCTCGAGGCCCACATGGAGGGCTACGAGGTCATGCCGATGGACGAGGCCGCCGAGGTCGGCGACGTTTTCCTGACGACGACCGGTAACCGCGACGTCATCGTCGAAGACCACTTCGAAGCGATGCAGGACGGCGTCCTACTCGCGAACGCGGGCCACTTCGACATCGAGATCGACCTCGACGCGCTCGACGACCTCGCGGGCGACACCTACGAGGCTCGGGACGGCGTCGAGGCCTACGAAATGGACGACGGCCGCCGGCTGAACGTCATCGCCGAGGGTCGCCTGGTCAACCTCGCGGCGCCGGTCTCGCTGGGCCACCCCGTCGAAGTGATGGACCAGAGCTTCGGCGTCCAGGCCGTTTGCGTACGCGAGATGCTCGAGAACGGCGAGGAGTACGGGCCCGGTGTCCACGACGTACCGGACGAACTCGACCGCGAGATCGCCGAGATCAAGCTCGAGGCCGAGGGCGTCGAGCACGATTCGCTGACCGAGACCCAGCGCGAGTACATGGACAGCTGGAGTCACGGGACGTAAGCTCGCGTCGGATCGCTCGAATCCCGGTTTCCGACGGTCGAAGCGGTACCCACCTAGTTTTCGCACCCGCCCCGTCGGTCGCAGCAACGAGACAATCGACGGCGGTCTCGGTGCGCTCGTGTCCGCTCGTCGGTCGCGAGTTCCGCAGATCGTCGAGGATTAGCCACTGTCACGGACCGTTCCGTCGACCGCGACGGTGCCGTCGCTTTGCACCTCGACCACCGAGTCGCCGTACTCGAACTCGACGCGAACGCCCGCGGGGACGCCGTCCCGGAAGAGCCGATCGAGCGCTTCCGGATCGACGACGCGGTACAGCGGCTCGAGTTCGTGGGCGGCGGTGTCGGTCGCGTCCGCGAGGGCGTCGATCACTCGCAGACTGATCGCATCGGTGCGGTAGTCCAGTGTGGTTCCAGTCATCCTGAACGGCCCGACGGGTCCGACCGGTATTCCCCTGCCCGTTATACACGTAATTTCGGCTCGAGCTCGGCGCTACGTGTATAGCGCCCCGCCGAAACCGCCGCGTTTCGGTCGGTATACGGCCGCTATGAGCGGGAACCTGAGAGCGACGCGCAGGTCGACCGAGCGGTTGAAACCCGCTCCGAATCGGTTTCTCTCGTTGTAGAGAGGGGTTAGTACTGCGGCGTGGTTCCGAGACGGAAACCGCGCGTGTCATCGTCACCCGTTTCATAGTGGTCGTATGATCATCCCCGCCACTCCCGACGGAACCGCGAGCGCGCCCGCCAGGCGCACCTGGTGGTCGGTCGCGGTACCGTTCGGATCCCTCGGCTCGGTCCTCGTGCTCGCCGTCGCCGTCAGCGTCGCCATCACCGTCGCCGATCCGGCGCTGAAACCGGCCGCGTTCGCCGCCGTCGAGCTCGGTTCGCTATCCGGTCTCGGATCGGTCGAGCCGGGACTGGGGCCAGGGGTGTGCCTGATTCTAGTCGGCCTGGCCGCGAATCGCGACCCTGGTTGGTCGGACGACATCGAGCGACTCGCCCAAAAGCTCCGGGCGTTCGCGGTCGACGTCGACGTGGACGGGGAGGGCGAGTTCGCCTCGCGCAGAGCCGGCGGCGAGAACGGAGCGGACTCGGCCCCCGGGACCGCAGGCGGGCTCGAAGATCGGGACCTCTCGCGGGATGGGGCCGCCGTCGACTTCGCGCTCGATCGGGACGACGAGCTCGGGCGGCTGTCCGACGCGATCGACGACCTGGCGACGGCGGTGTGCGAGCGCGAACGGCGCCGCGCCGAGAGCGATCGGTACCGGCGGGAGCTGTCCCGGATCACGTCGGATCCGAACTGCACGGACGAGGCGAAGCTCCGGCGGCTGCTCGACCTGGGCTGCGAGCGGCTGGACATCGAGACGGGGATCGTCTCCCGAATCGACGCGGACGCGGACCGGTACGCGATCGAGACGGCCGTCGGCCGCGCGGCGGACTGGGAAGGACGGACGATGGACCTCTCCGCGATGTACTGCCGCGAGACGATCGCGTCGGGCGACGTTCTGGGTATTCACGACGCCGCGGAACCGAGCCGGGACGACCGTCCCGCCGTCGACGACCTCGAGATCGAGTGCTACGTCGGCGGGACGATTCTGCTCGAGGACGGCCCGTACGGAACGGTCTGTTTCCTAAACCGCGAGCCCCGATCGCGGCCGTTCACGCCGGCGGAAACGTCGTTCGTGGACCTGTTGGCCCGCTGGGTGAGCGGGACCGTCGAACGCCGCCGGTATGTCCAGACGATTCAGGAGCGGGAGCGGCGGCTCGAGCGCGCGCAGGCGTTCACCGACGAGATGTTAGACGCCGTCGACGACGTCGCCTACCTCCTCGACGAGGACGGCGACGTCCAGCGGTGGAACGAGAGCCTGGTCGCGGTGACCGGCTACGCCGACGCCGAGATCGAGTCGATGACCGCGCCGGACTTCTTCGACGAGGCCGACCGGCCGGCGATCCGCGACTCGATCGCGGCGGCCTTCGAGACGGGCGAGACGCGGGTCGAGGCCGAGATGCGGACGAAATCGGGCGACTCGATTCCCTACGAATTCATCGCGTCGGTGGTCGAGGATCCGGACGGAACCCCCGTCGAGGTCGGCATCGGCCGGGACATCTCCGATCGCACGGAGACGGAACGCCAACTCCGCGAGCGGGAGGCTCGCCTGGAGCGGACGACGTACCTGCTCGAGCAGTCCCAGCGCCTGGCGAACGTCGGCGCCTGGGAACTCGACGTGACCGAGGATCCCTTCGTCCTCCAGTGGACCGCCGAAGTCCGCCGGATACTCGGCCTCTCGCCCGACGACCCGATCGATCTCGAGCGGGCGCTCGAGTACTACCACCCCGAGGATCGACCGCGGATCCGCGAGGCGGTCGACCGCGCGATTTCGGACGGCGAGCCGTACGATCTGGAGCTCCGCACGATCACGGAGGACGGCGAGTTGCGGTGGGTGCGGACGATGGGGGAGCCGGTCCGCGGCGACGACGGGGAGATCGCCGCGCTCCGAGGCTCGGTTCAGGACGTCACCGAGCGCACGGAGCGCGAGCGCGAACTCGAGCGCGCCGAGACGATCATCCAGGCGCTGGACGAGCTAGTGTACACGATCGACGCGGAAGGGCGGTTCTCCTTCGTCAACGACGCGCTCACGCCGATTACGGGGTACGAGCCCGAGGAACTGATCGGGGAGCACGTGTCGACGGTGATGGCCGAAGCGGACCTCGAGACCGCACGGGAGCGGATCCGCGAGCTGCTCCACGCCGACGAACTCTCCAGGACGTTCGAGATGGATCTCGCCACGAAGGCCGGCGACGTGATCGTCGCGGAGAATCACATGGCGCTGTTACCGATGCCCGACGGCGAGTTCGCGGGGACGGCGGGGGTTATCCGCGACATCACCGAGCGCAAGGACCGGGAACGCGAACTTGAGCGGACGACGGAGTTGCTCGAACAGGCGGAACGGATCGCGGGCATCGGCGGCTGGGAACTCGACGTCAGCGTCGATCCCCCCGACGTCACGCTGACCGACGGGCTGCGGCGGCTCTACGACCTCCCGCTGGACGTCGACATCGATTCGGACCTCGCGTCGTCGTTCCCGCACCCGGACGATGCGGCCGAGGTCCACGCCGCCGTCGATCGGGCGCTCGCGGACGGCGAGGGCTACGAGCTCGAACACCGGATGGTAACGACCGAAGGGGCCGAGCGCTGGGTCCGTTCGATCGGCGAACCGATTCGCGCGGACGGCGACGCGGACGCTGAGATCGGGCGCGGAAACGGGGACGGCGACTTGCGGACCGAACCCGACACGGGCGAGATCGTCGGGATCCGCGGGACGATCCAGGACATTACCGAGCACAAGGAACGCGAACTGGCGCTGGAATCGCTCCACGGGGCCGCCCGCGACCTGCTCGGAACCGACACCGAGCGGGAGACCGCGGAACTCGTCGTCGAGACGGCCGACGAGATCCTCGCGGCCGCGGGCGTGGCCGTCTACGGGCTCGACGCCGAGGTCAACCGACTCGAGCCCGTCGCGTACACCGACGGGTTCGCCACGCTCTGTGACGGCGCGCCGTCGGTCGCGGTCGGCGACGCCGAGTCCGTCCTCTGGAACGCCTACGTGACGGGTGCGGGAACGGTCGTCGACGACCCGTCGTCGTTCGACCGCTCGCGGGCCTTCGGCCCCGACGTCGAGAGCGGGGTCGTCGTCCCGATCGGCGATCACGGCATCTTCGCGGTCGCGTCGGGGATCGGAGCGATCGACGCCGAAGCCCGCCGGCTGATCGAGACGCTCGTCGCCACGACCGAGGCCGCCTTCGACCGCCTCGAGAGCGAGGCCAGCCTCCGCGAGCGAGAGGCGGAACTCGAGGAACGCAACCGCCGGCTCAACCGTCAGATCTCGATCACCGAACTCCTCCGGCGGATCGACCGGTCGCTCATCGGCGCCGACAGCCGCGCAGAGATCGAGCGGACCGTTCCCGAACGCCTGGTCGAAGCGGAGACCGTCGCGTTCGCCTGGCTCGGCACCGTCGACGCCAGCGGCACGCGGCTCGAACCCCGGGCGTGGGCCGGCACGGGTGCGGAGTACTTAGACGACGTTCCCCTCGAATACGACGCGTCGGCCGAGCCGTCGGTCCGGACCGCCCGGATCGAATCCCCGACGGTCGTCTCGAACGTCGTTGAAGGCCTCCAGAGCGATGCCTGGCGACGCCAGGCCCTCGATCGGGGATTCCAGTCGGTCATCAGCGTTCCGTTGACCTACGAGGAGTACTCCTACGGCGTGCTCACGGTGTACGCCGACGAGCCGGACGCGTTCGGCGACCTCGAGCGGACGGTAGTGACGGAACTCGGGGAGAGAATCGCGAACGCGATCAACGCGGCGAAGACCCGGGAGGCGCTGCACGCCGAGACGCTGCTTGAACTCACGCTCCGAATCGAGGATTCGACGGACCTCCTCTCGCGGATCGCGGCCGAGACCGGAGCGCGCGTCGAGTACGAGGGGCTGGGAACCCACTCGGCCGACGAGACGCTGCTGTTCTTCGAGACCAGCGGCGCGCCCCCGGCGGACGTGCGAGCGGCGCTGGACGACCTCGTCTCGGTCCGGGACTACCGACTCGTCAGTGAGGCGGAGGGCATTTGTCGGTTCAAGGCGACCGTCGCTGGCGAGGTCGTCGCCTCGCGCCTGGTCCGCCATGGCGGCAGCCCGCGATCGATGCGCGCCGACGGTGACGGGCTGGAGCTGACCGTCGACGTCCCGACGGGCACCGACGTCCGCGAGTTCGTCGAGATGCTCGCGGAGCAGTACGCCAGCGTCGAACTACGGGCGCGTCGCCACGTCGAGCACTCCGTGGCGACGCGCAGCGAACTCGTCACGTCGCTGTTCGACGCCCTGACCGACCGCCAACTCGAGGTGCTGCGGACGGCCTACTTCGCCGGCTTCTTCGCCTGGCCCCGCGAGAGCACCGGCGAGGAGATCGCCGCGATGCTCGGGGTGACCCAGCCGACGATCAACCGCCACCTGCGGATCAGTCAGCAGCGGCTGTTGGCTCAGTTGTTCGAGGACGAGGTGCCGGCCCTCGCCGAGTGAACGGGGCGCGGGCCGAACTCGTTTCGGGGACGCGTTCGACGTCCCGGCCGGCCGGATACTCCGGCGGAGAGGAACGCCCAAGGACCCGGTGGCCGTAGGCGTCGGTATGGCAACTGCCACACGCCGCCGGACCGACGGTCCGCTCCGCTCGACGCTCGTCGCCGCCGCCCTGGCGATCCTCGGACTCGGCGCACAGCAGGTGACGACGCTGCCCGCGTTCCTGCTGGACCCGCGCCTGATCGACGCGCCGACGGAGGCGTCGATCGCCAGTCGGGCGCTCCTCTTGATCCTGGGATTCGTCGGCTTAGCTCTCGTCGGCGGGCTCTACCTGGCCGTCAGCGGTCGGGGTTGGTCGTACGTCGACCTCCGGTTCCCGACTCGACGGGAGTGGGGATACGTCCTCGCCGGCATCGTCGGCAGCATCGCGTTCTACGTGCTCATCAGTTTGCTCGTCCAGGCGCTCTCGCTGCCGACCGCGGAGAACCAGGTCTCGATGTACATCGGCGACGATCAGACGATGGTTCTGGTCATGATCGCCATCGTCTTCCTGTTCAACGCGCCGACCGAGGAGTTCCTCTACCGGAATATCGTCCAGAAGCGGCTCTACGACGCGTTTTCCCGATTGCAGGCGGTCGCGATCGCGAGCGTCATCTTCGGCCTGATCCACTTGCCGGTCTACGCGACCCTCTCGGAATCGCTGCTCGCGACGACGGTCCCGGTCGCGGTCGTCGTCGGCGGCGCGGCCATCTTCGGGTTCCTCTACGCGAAGACGGAGAACCTGCTGGTCCCCATCGCGGCCCACGCCGTCTTCAACGGCGTCCAGTTCGGACTGCTCTACATCGCGCTCGAGTACGACCTCGAAACGGCCGAGCCGTCGACGTCGCTGCTGGTCGACCTCCTGACGGCGGTCCCGCTGTAGCCGGCGCCCGTCTGCGGGTGCCGTCGGCTGCCGACGCCAACTGTCGCATTTCGATCACTTTCACCGCGCCGTCAGTTCCTTTATTATCGCCCACGGGTGAGAGGGGTGTATGTCTCAGGCGAAGGGCGACCGCCGCGAGCGGGAACTCGTCAACGCGCTCGACGAGGCCGGCTTCGCGGTGATGCGCGCGCCCGCGAGCGGCTCCGCGACCGAACGGGAACTCCCCGACGTGCTCGCCGGCGACGGCGAGCAGTTCTACGCGATCGAAGCGAAGTCGAGCTCGGGCGATCCGATCTACCTCACCGGCGAGGAGGTCGAGGCGCTGACCTACTTCGCGCAGAACTTCGGCGCGAAACCCCGGATCGGCGTCCGCTTCGACCGCGAGGACTGGTACTTCTTCCACCCCGGCGATCTCTACGTCACCGACGGCGGCAACTACCGCGTCAAGAAGGAGACGGCCCTGGCCGAGGGCACCGATTTCCCCGAGTTCACCGGTCAGTCCGAGAAGATCACGCTCGAGGAGGTCGGCGAACCCGACGACGGTCCGGACGAGGAAATCGTCCGCGTGCTGAACGCGGTCGAGCAGGGCGTGATGAACATCGACGAGGCCGCAGAACTGCTCGACTAACGGGTCCGAAAACTGCACACGAGCCACGACGCTGGTCGCTTGCCGCTGCTCGACCGACGGCAGTGAAATACGCGAAAACGGGGAGACAGCGATCGCGTCTCGGATCGCGGTCTCGTTACTGCGCTTTCTCGAAGCGCGTCCGCGGGAAGACGTAGACCTTCAGCGAGGACGGGACGACGCCGCGGCGCGCGACCGTGGCGTGGGGGTAGACCGCCCCGACCACGGGCACGTCCGGATCGTAGTCCGCGTTCGTCTCGTACTCGGCGACCGTCGTATCGGCCGCGCCGATCTCGACGGCGTCGGCCCGCAGGTCCGAGACGTCGACCACGGTGAGTCGGTCGCCCGTCTCGCGATCGACGACGGTGTCGCCCGGGAAGATCGCGTGGTCCTCGCAGTAGAACGGCGCGGGTTCGTCCTCGTCGACGAAGATCGTCTCGCCGCAGTCGTGACAGTCGACCGCAACCTCGCCAGGCGGCGGTGATCGGCCCTCGGTGATTTCGATCGCGACCCGGCGGATGTGCTTGCAGCGGGCGCCGCGGAAGACGTGGTCCGGGCAGGTACAGCGACCGGCCTCGAGGTCGACCAGGTAGGTGTGATCGCTGGCGGATTCGACCTCGTAGAGGCCGTCGCCGAGGGGCAGCACCGACATCGGTTCGGTGCGGGCCCGGCGCGATCGCTTCGTGAGGTGCTCGGGTGACGGTACTGGAAGCGGTGCTTTCGGTGACGCTGTTGTTTTCATAGGTGCGTCGAGATGGACTTGCAGGTCGCTGGTCGGCTGGCTATTCGACGTGTGTAGGGGGTCGAGAAGGATAACGGGCGCGCTTGCATGCTCCGGTCGGCAGTTTATAGGATGCCGGTCGTCCCCGCCGGATGGTCCCTGACCGGCCGCCGATCGAGGCCCCCTTCGAAGCGCTTTTCACCCGGCCGACGAAATCGATCCGACAATGCTCGAGCGCGACCAGCTCATCGAAATCACCGTGTCCATCTCCGCCGTCGTCCTGATGCTGGCGGCCATGGTCGCCATCGGTTCCCAGTACGGAGCGGCCAACAGCACCCTCTCGCCCGAGGGCGGCCAGATGCTCGTCTTCGCCATCGTCGGCTTCATCCTCCTGCTGACCGGAATCGGGTTCGGCCTGGCCTACGTGCTGAACGACCCCGAAGACGGCCTGGAGACGAACGACGACGATTCGGACGCCGGCAGCGCGGTCTGATCGCTCGCGGACGTAACGTATTTCTCGAAATCGCGAAGTAAACGCTCAGTCGCTCGCCGATTCGGCCTCGGTCGCCTCGTTCTCGCGCCAGTCCTCTAAGTCCTCGTCGTCGGCGTCGTCGATCCGCTCCTCGTAGTAGGCCATCGGGTGGGGAATGCGCTCGCAGAGGTCGTCCTTGTTCACGCAGTCGCCGTAGGACTGCATCGTCGCACAGGAGGGCGGCGAGTACTCCGTTGGCGAACTCTCCCCGCGGATGTGGTCGGTCTGGTAGCGGGTCATCTCCTCGCCGAACGTCGAGTTGACGCGGTAGAGATCGACGATCTCGTCGGTGGTCATCCCGATGCTCGTCAGGAAGGCAGTGACGGCAAACCGGGAGTGGTGGGGCAGGTGCTCGCCCTTCTGGATCTGATCGAGCAGGGCCTTCATACACGGCGGGAACAGTTCCGGAACGACGGTGTCGATCTCGCGGGTTAGCTCGAGGTCCGCCAGCACCTCTCGGATCTCGGCGGCGTCGTCCTCGAGCGTCGTCGCGATGGCGTCGGGCACCTCGAAGGGAAGGCCGTCCTCGATGCGGGTCCGAATCGCTTCCCGAAGTAGGGACAGAAGTTCGTCCTCGTCCACCGGCACTTCGCCCGCGGCCAACGGCCGATTAACCAGGCGCCACTCGTCGTCCCACAGGTCCTCGGCCAGCGGGAGGTAAGCGCCGACGTCGATCCGATAGCCGTCGCCGTCGGGCCGCTCGCGGACGTCGTCTCGCAGGTCGAACTCGGCGAGCAACTCGTCGAGGGCCAGGTCGGTCGACTCGACGCTCTTCAGCTCGGTGGTGTCGGCCATGTCGGCGGTGAACCGTTCGTAGGCCGTCGCGGCCTCGGCGCGGGCGTACTTGCGCACGAGGACGTGTTCCGCGACCATCGAGACGAGCACGCGGGCGACCGGATACGAGAGCAACTCGATTCGGGGATCACGGTGTGGGGACCCAGTCGATCCGTCTTCGAGGGCGGTAATAACGCGTTGACGGGCGCGATCGATGACCGCCCGGTCCTGCTCGACGACGGTCGCTAGGTCGACCGCCTCCGTCGCCACGGACTCGCGCGCGGCCTCGAGAAACGGGTACCGGGCGTGGAGTCGCTGCATCGGTAATACGATGTTACTGCGACCGGATAAACGCGCTGATTATCACAGTGCGTTATTTTATAGCCCGTCTTGACTGACGGCTCGCGGCCGAGAATGCACCGCCGTTACCGGCCGTGAGGCCCTCGATTTCGCCGTCGATAAAATCGTTTTACCGGCGCGCGTCGGTCGATCCGTCGAGCCGACCGCGGCGGGCGAGTCCGCATCGGGGATCGATTTCAAGGGCGTCCGACGCGTCGGAACCGGTATGCCACAGGCGACGCGAGACGGCGTGTCGATCTACTACGAGCACGAGCGGCGCGACGGCGACGGACAGGGACGCGCCCCGGTCGTCTTCGTCCAGGGGCTGGGCTTCGGTCGCTGGATGTGGCGCTGGCAGCGCGCGGCCGTCGCCGACGAGTACGACATGATCGCTCCCGACAACCGGGGGACCGGTCGCTCCGATACGGGCCTGCCGCCGCTCGTCCCGCGGCTCCCGCAGAAGCTCCGCGCGCCGCTGCTGTTCAAACTCGCCGGCTACTCGATCGGCGGCCTGGCGGCCGACCTCGAGGCGGTGCTCGACGACGCGGGGATCTACGACGCACACATCGTCGGAGCGAGCATGGGCGGGATGATCGCCCAGCGCTACGCGCTGGAGTACTCGCGGGCGAAGTCGCTGACGCTCTGTTGTACAACTCACGGCGGGCCGGACGCGGCGCCGGTGCCCGACGAGACTCAGGAGCACATGTTCGAGACGCCGGACGGGGCCAACGAACGGGAGAAACTCCGCTATCGGATGCGCCCCGCCTTCAACGAGCGGTTCACCAACCGGAACCCGCACCTGATGGATCAGATCATCGAGTGGCGGTTAGAACAGGACGCCGGCGAGGCCGCTCGCGAGGCTCAGGCGGCCGCCGTTCTGAACTTCGACGTCAGCGACCGACTCGATGCGCTCCGCGTGCCGACGCTGATCCTCCACGGGACCGAGGACAGGGTCGTCCCCGTCGAGAACGCGCAACTGCTCGAGGAGAAGATTTCGGACAGCCGCCTCGAACGTATCGAGGGCGGCTCGCACCTCTTCTTCATCGAAAACGCCGACGCCGTCAACGAGCGGCTGCTGTCGTTTCTCGACGAATGCGAGCGATCACGGAGCGCGACGGCGACGCTCTAGCTCGCCCCCGTGGCGTCCCGAATCCGAATCTCCCCGTCAGTTCGGATGCCCACGTCGAGCCCCTCGTACGTGAACCAGACTCGATGACAACCGGAAGCGGCGACCCGCTGGGCATGCTCGAACAGGGCGTTGAGCGCGGCCGGATCGACGGCGTCGTACAGGGGCGACAGCGCGGCCGGTTCCGCCCCGCGGATGGCAGCGACTGCGGTGACGATCACCTCGCTCGGCCGGTCGTCCTCGGGATCGAACGTCGTGACGTACTCGTCGTCTCGCGGTTCGTCCGAATCGTCCGTGGAGGTCATGGTAAACCGGTGGTGACAGCCGCTGGTAGCCGCTCACCTTCCCATATCGCATTTTTAAGTGAGGCGAAGAGACGTGAACGAGGGACTGTCGCGCTCGGCACGAAAAACGAGGTCGGCGCCGCCGGCGATCGGTGCCGGAGTCGACGCGTTCAGGTATCGGAGTCGCAGAAAACCGGCCGCTCGCGTCAGTCGCTCTGGATCCGCGGCGCGAGCATGTAGGTAACCTGGCCCTGGCCCTCCGCGAAGCCGAAGTAGATCTTGACGGGGAACTCCTCACCGAGATCGAGCGTGACCTCGGTATCGGACGGAATCGCCTTGTTCATGTCCTTCAGATAGTCGAGGGAGAACAGCGAGTGGGCGGGGCCGACCTGCAGATCGATGAGATCCTCGCGGGTCAGTTCGAGGTGGACGTCGTCGGTGTCGCCCTCCGCGTCGACGTAGAAGGACTCCTCGCCCTCGTTGACGCCGAGTGCGATGTGGTCGCTGACCATGTCGGCGGCCGTCACCGACCGGTTGACGTCCTTCCCTTCGAGGACGACCTCCGCGGGCAGATCGAGGTCCGGAATGTCGGGTTCCTGGCGGATCGAGTCGGGGTCGATCAGCGCGAGCGTGTACTCGAGTCCGTCGATCTGGATGTGGAGCTTCCGGGTCTCCTCGTCGAGTTCCAGCTGGACGAGCTGGCCGGACTCGGCCATACCGGCAATGTCTTCCAGTCGCGAGAGGTCGACGCCAATCAGCCCGCCGTCCGCTTCGTAGGACTCGAAGGCAGCTGCATCGAGCGAGAGGTCGACCATCCCGACGTTCGCGGGGTCAACGGCCCGGATCTCCAGTCCGTCTTCCTCGAGGTGGATCTTACACTCGTCGACCAGCACGCTTATCGAATCGAGCGCACTGGTGAGCGTTTCCGCGCTCACGATGGCCTTGAACATATGAGTCGGCGTACGGACGGTCGACATAAAAAGCCACCCTTTACGCGCGGGCGGCGGGTTCGTGGTGCCGTCTCCCAAACTCGCGCCCCGCCGCGGACGGGCGCGGTGTTTTGAGGGCGGCGCTGGTATCCCCTGCGAACGCGATGTACGTAACCGTACTCAGCACGGGCGGGACGATCGCGAGCACCGGCGGCGACGACGGCGCCACGCCTACCAGGCGCGGTCGCGAACTCGTCGACGCGGTGCCGGCGCTGGCGGAGTACGCCGACGTCGACGTCGAGCAGGTCGCGCAGGTGCCCAGCTACGAGATGGACGCCGAAACGCTCGAATCGATCGGCGACCGGGTCCGCGAACTCGACGGAGACGAGGACGTCGACGCGGTCGTCGTCACCCACGGCACGGACACGCTGGAGGAAACGGCGTACTATCTCGACGTCGCGGTCGGGCCGGCAACGCCGGTGTTCGCCACCGGGGCCCAGCGCCGACCCGACGAGTACAGTGCGGACGGGCCGTCGAACCTGCTCACTGCGGTCCGGGCCGCCGACGCCTTTCGTGACCGCGAGGGAGACGGTGTCGACGACGGCGACGGCAGCGACGACCGCG
The DNA here is from genome assembly GCF_900110455.1 of Natrinema salifodinae. Classification (NCBI taxonomy): domain Archaea; kingdom Methanobacteriati; phylum Methanobacteriota; class Halobacteria; order Halobacteriales; family Natrialbaceae; genus Natrinema; species Natrinema salifodinae. The sequence continues at coordinate 718,080 of NZ_FOIS01000004.1, forward strand.
GCTGCGGCGTCTTCGTAGCCTTCAACGAGGAGATCCACGCCGCCAGGCGCGTCACGAAAACGCACACCTCGAAACTCGAGACCTTTCGCTCCGTGGCGACGGGCCCGGTCGCCACCGTCGGCCGCGACGGCGTCGCGATCCACCGCCCGCTCCGAAGCGAATCGACCCGTCTCCCGACGGACTCGCTCGCTGCCGACGTCTACACGATCAAGAGCGGCAGCTGCGCGACGGGCGACCTGGTCGACGCGGCGATCGCGGCCGGCGCGGACGGCCTGGTCCTCGAGGCGACGGGGATCGGGAACGCGACGAAAGGGATCGGCACCGCCGTCCGGGACGCGATCCGCGAGGGTATCCCGGTCGTAGTCGCGTCGCGCTGTCTCGAGGGACGCACCGCGCCGGTCTACGGCGGGGTCGGCGGCGGCGATCGGCTCCGGGAGTACGGCGCGATCTTCGCGGGCGACCTGCCGGCCCAGAAGGCCCGAATCAAGCTGACGCTGGCGCTGACCGCGTTCGACGACGAGGACGCGGTTCGGCGAGCGTTCGCCGACTGAGCGTCCGACAAACGTTCGATTTCGGTTCCCGGCCGGTTCAGACGTAGTCGCCCTCGCTCTCGTAGACCGACGGATCGTCCTCGTACTTCCGGGCGATCTCCTCCAAGGTCTTGAATTCGGCGTTCTCGTGGCCCTTGACGTACTGGATGAACTCCTCCAAGTGCGAGATCATGTGGGGGAGCCCGTGGAGGTCCGGATGAATCGTGAAGGTGTAGACGCCCGCACCGCGACGGTTGTAGAGGAAGTCGAACTGCCGCTTGTAGTACTGTTCGTACAGCATCGCCGGATCCTTGTAGCCGGCGTGGTACAGCGGCTGTTTGATGAACAGCATCGGCGGGATGTCGTCGCGGTACCAGCTGATGGGGATCTCGACCACGTCGGTCTCCTCGCCGTACTCGTAGGGCTCCATCCAGGTATCCGCATCCTGATCGTACTGGATCGGCGTCCAGTCGTCGCCCTTTCGCATCCAGCCGGGTTCGAACTCCCGTTCCATCAGGCTGCTGTCGTAGCGAAAGCCGTGCTTCTCGACGAGTTCGGGCGTGTTCTCGCTGAACTCCCACCAGCTCGCGCGGTGGCCGACCGGCTCCTCGCCGGTGACGTCCTCGATGAGATCGATCGAGACCTGGAGGATCTCGTCTTCCTGCTCGCGCGAGAGGTCCGTCGGGTTCTCGTGGGAGTAGCCGTGGACGCCCAATTCGTGGCCGGCGGCCGCGACGTCCTCGACTTCCTCTCGGAACGTGTCGATCGTGTGGCCGGGCACGTACCACGAGGTCAGGATATCCTCGTCCTCGAAGAGCTGGAGGAGGCGTGGAATGCCTTCGGTCCCCGCCGACAGCCCGCGCGAGAGGTCCGCCGGTGAGTCCGCGCCGCCGTACGAGCCGAGCCAGCCGGCGACGCAGTCCGCGTCGACACCGATCGCAACGTCGATATCTCCCATGATAACACCGCTCTCGAATTCGACGAGCCGTCCAATAGTGCCCCTCCTGTCGGAGATAACGTCCGATTCCAGCGTTCGATGACTATCACGCGAACCGGAACGTATCCGTGAGTGACCGGTACCGTCTGAGGGACGGGCTTTCGGAACGAAAGGGTTGATAGTATCACTGGACGGAGCCTCGAGTATCGAATGCCGATCGATCAGTTGGAACTCCTGCTCGAGGATCCGTCGATCCGAGAGGCGTTAGCGGTCGTCTACGAGCGATCGAACGGCGGCTCCGACGAGCTCGACTGGAGTGACGTCAGGGACGCGCTGTCCAGCGACCAGTGGGGCCGACTCATCGAGCGAGAAGTGTTGGTCAGCGCCGGCACCGGGTTCGCGATCGCCGACCCCGAGCGGGTCCGCACCTACCTCGACGAGTGCGGGACCGACACGGCCAAAAACGGCGCAGTCGATGGCGACGAGGCCGAAGACGTCACGGCCGAGGGCGACGCGATCGAGAGCGCGCACCCGGAGACGATCGAGTCGCCGAGCTGGACGACCGCGGACAAGGCCGCAGGTGCGTTCGCGCTCCTCCTGTTCGCCGGCTACTGGAGCGCTAGCATCCGAGACATCGTCGCGGTGGCCGAGAGCGCTGCCTTCGGACCGATCACCGATCTCGTTCCGTTTCACCTCGTCATCGTCCTCCTGGCGATCGTCACCGGGATCTACTCGACCGCCTTGCAGTCGCGGCTGCTAGACCGCGAGAAGCTCCAGGAGTACCAACGGCGGATGCAGCGACTCCGGGAACGACGGGAAGCCGCGACGGACCGCGGCGACGACGAGGCCCTCGAACGGATCCGGGAGGAACAGCGGGCCGCCGCCGGCGACCAGCTCGGCATGTTCAAAGTGCAGTTCCGCCCGATGGTCTGGATCATGCTCCTAACGATCCCCGTGTTCCTCTGGCTCCGCTGGAAGGTCCGCGGCGGCCACCTCGGCCCCAACGAGACCGGCCTGGTCGTCCCGATCGCCGGAGCGGTCACCTGGCAGGAGCCGCTGGCCGGTCCGCTACAGACGTGGCTCGCCTGGTACCTGTGCTGTTCGATCGCCGCTCGACAGCTCATACAGAAGCTGTTCCGCGTCGGCTCGACCGCGTCCTCGTCGTCGTCCTCATCCTCGTCTTCGTAGGGCGATCGGCGGTCACGCCGGCCCTCCCGTACCGCGTCGCGAGTCGCGACACCTATCCGTCTCGGCCCGTTAGAATCGGCAACTGAGTGATCTCGCGATGGCACGGAAAGACCACTACTACAACAAGGCCAAACAGGAGGGGTACCGCTCCCGCGCGGCCTACAAGCTCAAACAGCTCGACGAACTCGAGGACGTCTTGGACCGCGGCGATACCGTCGTCGACCTCGGGGCCGCCCCCGGCGGCTGGCTCGAAGTCGCCGCCGAGGAAGTCGGACAGAACGGCACGGTCATCGGCGTCGACCTCCAGCGGATCAAGGACTTCGACGACCACGATACGATCGAGACGATCCGCGGCGACATGACCCAGGAGCGCACCCGCGACCGGGTCATCGACGCCGCCGGCGGAACCGTCGATGGGGCGGCGTCCGCCGCCGATCGGGAGCGGGCCAGCGGGCCCGCGGACGCGGTCATCTCGGACATGGCCCCCAACATGTCCGGCGAGTACTCGCTCGACCAGGCCCGCTCGCTGCACCTCGCTCGCCAGGCCTTCGAGACGGCGCTCGAACTGCTCGACACCGGCGGCGATTTCGTCGTGAAGGTCTTCGAGGGGCCGGACGTCGACGCGTTCCGGGCAGACGTCGAGGAGGAGTTCCAGTACGTCCGCGCGACCTCGCCGAAGGCCAGCCGCGACGAGTCCTCGGAGCTCTATCTCATCGGCAAGGGTCGGCTCACCGCGTCGGTGCGGCCTGGCGACGAACTCGAGGTCGAGGTCGAAGACGTCGGTAGCGAGGGCGACGGCATCGCCTCGGTCGACGGTTACCGGCTGTTCGTTCCCGGAACCGAGGTCGGCGAAACCGTCGAAGTGCGCGTCGAGGACGTCAAGCCGAACTTCGGGTTCGCCCGGCGCCTCGACCGGTCATAGCGTGGCTGTCTCTCAGTCAGGATCTCATTGACATTCCCGGTTTCCACATTGGCACCCGGACGTTCCGGTACGGCTGCAGTCTTCGTTTCCTGACGAATCGACACAACATCTGTAGTCGATGCCGACGTTCCAGAAGTAATAACAGCTCTCGTCCGTACACCTCGCCTCGTAACAGACTTCGTCGCACGACTGTAGTATCGTCACGGAGTCGTCTTCGGCCGATGCCGTCCGCGGAGTGTCATCCGAGGCCGACTTGAACAGCGTGGTACCGTCGTCATCTGTCACGTACGCGTAGGCGTGCTCACGTTCGGGTTGGACGTAGAGCGAGAGATCGTGGTCATCGGTCGTCTGCGAAATTGCGATGAACCCGGTCGGTTCGTCTTCTTCGACGATCGCTGTGGCGGCGACTCCGTCGCTTCCCTCCGACGTCTCTATCGCTTCGATCTCGAGGGACTCCGCGAGCGGAAGCGACGAAGCGGATGCACTCTCGATAACGTCGCGCTCAGAGAGCGATTGGAGAACGTCCGAGGCGTGTTCGTCCACCGCTTGCTGGATCGCCTGTTCCGAATCGTACTGGTCTTCGAGACGTTGTAGTTCCGACTCGTATTCTGCCTGGGCGACACTGCTGTTGGTCGAGACCGCTAACCCCGTCACAACTGCGCCACTGGTACCGACTGTTCGGAGAATCGTTCGACGTGAAGTGCTACTTCCGGGATCTTTCGTTGACATGATCCGACGCAAGATACACCCTCTGTGGTCTTAGTATTATATCTGGAAATACTTGCGTTAAATAAGGGAATCCACGAATGAGATATTTATGGCTAAGGGTCGAACAGAGAGTTAGCCAAACCGACGCAGTTCGGTGAGCTTCGTACCCCGCGTAGTTCGAGAACGCGTCTTACTATCGGCTAATGGACACCGGTGAGATGGCTATCGATGGGGTTTCACGGTCTCAAGACCGCGGTCGAACTCACGGTTCTTCCTCGAGTCGATCGTGTCGTTCGTCGATTTCGTCCAGAATGTCCAGGGTTTTCCGGATCGAGGCGCGGATCGCGTCGCTGCGGTTGACGAACTTCCCCTCGTCGCCGACGTGATCGTCTAAGTCGTCGAGTAGCTCTTGCGGGATTTCGACGCTGATCTTTGGCATCTGTCTGGGTAGCCGTTCGCAAGCCCCCGACTTAAGCCGTCGGCTCCGTCCTCGACGGAAGAGACGGCGGCGATACCGGCAGCGGTACCGGCGGCATCGCTGCGCTCACTCCACGGTGACAGCGCCGGTCTCGCCCTCCGCATCGGGCTCGGCCGCAGAGCCGCCGCCACCGCCGAACAGCCGCCCGCCGCCGGTCAGGACGTAGAGGACCGCCAGGCCGAGCAGGTAGGTGACCGCGATCGGGATCGCGAACATGAGCATCATGAGCACGCCCTTCGGGCTAAAGAAGGCCGCGAGGGCGAACGTGCCGACGACGACCGGCCGCCAGCGATCGAGCATCGTCCGGTAGCTGACGATCCCGCCGGCGTGGAACAGCGCCATCGTGACGATGATGTTCAGCAGGAAGCCGATGCCGACGGTCGTGAAGATCACGAGCCAGAAGAAGCTCTTGATCCGGTAGGAGATGACCATCCCGTTGCTGATCGCGTCCGAGACCAGATACGAGATGATCGACGGCGCGACCCAGAAGAACCCGAGGTAGGTCCCGGCGGCGAAGCCGGCCAGGAGGCCGCCGCCCCAGACGACGAACGTCCGCCGGTCGCCGTAGACCAGGCCGCGCTCTTTCGCGGCGGGCCAGGCGTAGTACAGCGCCAGCGGGAGGGTGGCGACGAGCCCGGCGAGCGCGCTGACCTTCGCCTCGAAGATGAGCACTTCGACCGGGTTCAGCGCGACGACGATGTCCATCGCTTCGATGAGCGCATCGAGATCGTCGACCTCGGTCAGGTCGATGTCGTTGCGGGCGGCGACCTCGTCGAGCACGTGCTGGGGAACCCGACTGAGGAAGAGCTGGAGAACGTCGCCGAGCCCGCCCGAGTAGAGCCAGAAGAAGGTCCCGCCCATGACGGCCATGAACAGCCCCACGAGGCGGAACACCTTCGAGGTGAGGCTGTTGAGGATGAAGGCGATGTCGTAGGCGTAGCCGCCGATATCGTCCTCGGTCGTCTCGTCCTCCGTGAAGGGGTCGAGCATCCCGGCGGCGGTGCTCGCCATGAGGCTGTCGTCGTCCTCGCCCCCCTCGGCGCCCGTCGCAGCGCCGCCTGCGGCCGCGGCTCCCGATCCAGACCCGGACGCGCCGGCATCGGCGCCGACGGACTCCTGAATCGTATCGAACCGGTCGAGGATGGCCTCCGCCTTCGCCCGGTTATCGTCGTACATCGCCTGGCGGGAGTAGTCCAGCGCCTGGTCCTCGCTCATCCGCTGGAAGACCTGCGTCGGCACGTCGGCGATGTCCTCGGCTTCGAGGGTTTCGAAGTCGATGTCCTCGGGGGAGTCGGCCCGCCGAATGTCGCCCTCGCGCGGATAGACGGGCTGCTGGAGGACGTGAATCGTATAGCCCAGCAGCGCGACGAAGCCGACGACGAGGGCCACGACGAGTCCGACCGCGATCTCGCCGGCCAGGCCGTGTTCGATCGCCATCGTCTCGAGGCCAGTCGGCCCGGCGGGTCGAAGCCACTCCGGAAGGGACGGATAGACGATCTCACGGAGGTAGTCGAAGGCGCCCTGGTTGACCGCGACGGCGGTCGCAACTGCGACGGCGGTGACGGCGGCGCCGAACTCGAGGAGGCGCCGTTTGACGTGTTCGGTCCCCGTGCCGGGCGAGTTGGCCGCGCCGCGGCGGCGGACGTTGGTGACGACCTTGGCGAGGCCGAGGCTGAAGACGTAGAGGATGACCATCGGCGTCGCCCACATGACCTGCGTGAACGGGTCCGGCGGCGAGAATAGGGCCCCGAAGACGACGATCGCGATGACGGCGACGCGCCACTTGTCTCGGAACGTCTCGTAGGGGATGATCTCGGTGTAGGACAGCACCCCCATCAACAGCGGGAGTTCGGCGGCGAGGCCGAACGACAGCGTCAGCAAGGCCATGAACTCGGTGAACTCGGTGATACCGTAGCTTGGCTTGACGCCGGCGCTGACGGCGTTGCCCGCGAGGAAGTCGAAGGCGTACGGGAAGAAGACGCTATAGGCGTAGATAACGCCGGCACAGAACAGCGAGAGCGCCATCACCACGAACCCGGCGATGTACCCCTTCGAGATCGGAACGGCGCTCGTGTAGCCGCGGCGACGGAGCGACTTGCGCGAGAAGAAGAGCAACGCGGGAATCGCGACGATGATTCCCGTGATCATCCCGATCTTGGCCTGTAACAGGATCACCTCGAACGGCGTCCTGGTGATGACGTCGGTCGAACCGGCGACCGCGTCGTTCATCTGGCCCGTTGCGGTCGCCTTAAGGAAGTCCCAGATGACGACGCGGAGCGCGTAGAAGGAGCCGACGAACCCCAGAAGGAAGACGATAAACACCTTCTGCAGGTGCGCCTGCGCGCCCGATAGAAGTGCGCCGATCGTCTCCCGGCCACTATTGATGGCTCGGGCGGTGTCCTCGTCGACGGCAGAACTCATTGGGTTGGGGTAACTGACATCCAGTTATCAACCTTTCGAGTGTATACACCGTTCGCGTAGCCGCTGACCGACCCTTGTCACTCTCGCCGGGTGGTCGTAAGAAAAAGGCCTATAACCGGTGGCCTATCACTACCCCGTAGATGTCGGACGAGCCGGCCGATGGGCGCGACGTCGAGAGTCCCGCGAAGCCGCGGGGCGATTCTGGCGAGCGACAGCCAGTCACCGACGGTGGAACGCCGAATTCCGATCCTAATACCGATTCTGCTACCAACTCCGAGTCCGCGTCCGATACCGACTCGTCTACACCCGCAGACGATCCGACGCTCGAAACCGACGGCGAAGGCGTCGTCGGCGACCGCCACGACCCCGAACCGGCCTATCCCGATCCCGACGACGACGTCGGCGGTATCTCGACGCCGCCAGGCGACGAGGAGATGCCCCTCGCCGATCACATCGAGGAGATGGTCCTCCGCCTGGCCGTCGTGCTCCTGTTCGGGGCCGGCGGGACGGCGATCGGGCTGCTGTGGGCCTCCCAGGCGATCGAGTTCGTCTGGTTCAATGTCTTCCCCTACGAGATCAGCGAGGTCCCGCCGCCGCACGTCTACCATCCGCTCGAGCTGTGGCTGACCCGGATCAAGATCTCTTCGCTGCTGGGGATCATGGTCGCGCTCCCGGCGTTCGTCTACGAGTGTTACCTGTTCATGCGTCCGGGGCTGTACCCCCACGAGCGCAAGTACTACCTCGCGGCCGTCCCCACGAGCGTCGTGCTGGCGGCGGGCGGGATGCTGTTCTCGTACGTGCTCGTGTTGCCGATGCTCTTCCAGTACTTCACGTACTACGCGGAGGGCAGCGCGGAGATCGCGTACGCGCTGGGCGACACGTTTGACCTGATCATCACGCTGACGGGCTTTCTGGCGATCGTCTTCCAGATTCCGCTGTTCATCATGCTGGCGATCATGATGGGCGTGACGACCCGTCGCTGGCTCGCCCAGAAGCGGCTGTACTTCTGGGCGGCCTTCGCGGGGGTCGCGTTCATGTTCACGATCGACCCGACGATGATGGCGCCGATCCTCGTCGCCGTCACGATGATCCTCCTGTTCGAGGGGACGCTGCTGGTCCTCAAGTGGGTCGGCGCGGAGTGACCGGAGCGCGATCCTCACGGTTCGACCATCGGTTGCAGCGTCCGGCGTCCGTTGCTCTCGTCCGACACAATCGTCAATTAGCTACATAGTGGTGCCATCGGTGGACGCGCGTCCGATCGCGGTCCGGCTCCCCGTCATATAACGGCCTTATATTGTATCCATCCGTTCGCATATTGGCAACCCCGGTTCCTTTCCGGGAGAAAATAACGTGTTTGTAAACGATTAGCGTTTAGTAGCCCCACATATTCCTCTTGTACTGTGAAAATCTTGATGGTGTTGGCCGAATCTCTCGCCGTCGAGTGTGATTGTAAATCACACCTGTTCGTTCGTCCCGAAGCCAGGGGGTGGACGCCGTGACCGATCTCGTTCCCACCACGTGTATGCGGTGTGCGGTCGGCTGCGGCCACGTCCAGCGGGCCCCCGACCGCGGCTACGGCCTCGAGACCGTCCGCGGCGACGCCGCCCATCCGGTCAACCAGGGCCTGGCGTGCCAGCGCGGCGTCAGCGAGACGGCCGATCCTAACGGCGAGTGGCTGACCAGGCCGCTCGTGCGCGAGGACGGCGAACTCGTGGCGACGACCATCGAGTCGGCCCTCGAACGCGCGGCGGAGGGGCTCGACGCCGCACTCGAAACCGGCGGCGACGGCGTCGCCGTCCTTGGCAGCGGCCAGCAGACCAACGAGGCCGCCTACGCCCTGGGCAAGCTCGCCCGCGGCGGCTTTGGAACCAAGTACTACGACGCCAACACGACGCTGTGTATGGCCTCCGCGGTGACGGCCTACTACGACGCCTTCGGCAGCGACGCGCCGCCGCCGACCTACGACGACGTTCCCGAGGCCCAGACCCACCTGATCTGGGGCGCGAACCCGGCGGCCGCCCACCCGGTCATGTTCCGCTGGATCCGCCAGTCGGCCGACGCGGACGACTCCGAACTGATCGTCGTCGATCCGGTCCACAGCGAAACCGCCGAGGCCGCCGACCACCACGTCCCGCTCGAACCGGGCGGGGACCTCGCGCTCGCCCGGGCCGTCCTCGCCCGCGTCGTCGAGACCGACCGCGTCGACGAGGCCTTCGTCGCCTCGGCGACGACCGGCTTCGAGGAACTCCGCGCGGAACTGCCCGACGCGGCCGAGGCCGCCGCGATGGCCGGCGTCTCGATGGCCGACGTCGACCGCCTGGCGGCCGCCCTCGACGACCCGACGCTCCTGTACTGGGGGATGGGTATCAACCAGAGCGTCAACGGCACCGCGGCCGCGGGCGCGCTGATCGACTGCTGTCTCGCGACCGGCAACCTGCGGCCCGGCTCGGGACCGTTCTCGCTGACCGGCCAGGCCAACTCGATGGGGGCCCGGGTCTGTTCCTCGAAGGGGACCTGGCCCGGTCACCGCCCGTTCGCGGCCCCCGAGCACCGCCGCGAGGTCGCCGAGACGTGGGACGTGCCGGTCTCGCGGCTCCCGGACGATCCGGGGCCGGGACCGGTCGGCATCGTCGACGCGATCGGCGACGACGTCGAGGCCGTCTACGCGGTCGCGACCAACCCCGTCGCGGGGATGCCGGACGCAACTCGCGTCCGCGAGAAGCTCGAGGACGCGTTCCTCGTCGTCCAGGACGCCTTCCGCAGCGAGACGGTCGAACTCGCCGACGTCGTCCTCCCCGCGGCGACCTGGGGCGAGTCCGAGGGGACGACGACCAACATGGAACGGACCGTTTCCCGGGTCCGCGCCGCGACGGAGACGCCGGCGGGCGTTCGGACGGACCTCGAACTGATCGGCGACCTGGCCGACCGGCTCGTCCCCGACCTGTTCGCGGCGTCGCCGGAACCCGAGGCGATCTTCGACGAACTCGCCGCGCTGACCGCGGGCACGCCCGCCGACCTCTCGGGGATCAGTTACGACCGCCTCGAAGAGGAGTACGCGGTCCGCTGGCCGGCACCGGAACCGGACGTCTCGACGGGGTACCGGTACTACGAGCGCGGGAACGACACCGATGGGGACGGCGACGACGAACCCGACGCCGAGTCGGAATCGTGGTCCTTCTCCACCGACTCCGGCCGCGCCCGGTTCTCGACCGGTGAGGCCAGGCCGCTGCCGGAGCCGACCGACGAGTCGTACCCGCTCACGCTGACGACCGCGCGTCGCCCGGACGCGTATAACACCGGCGTGCGGACCCGCGAGGACGAGCCGCCGACGGCGCGGGTCAGCCCGGCGACGGCCGCCGCGCTCGCGGACGAGCTGGAGGGGCCGGTCGACGCCGACGGCGCCGAAACGGAGGCCGAGAGCGAGGACGAGGACGCGCGGTACGGTCGCGTGGTCTCCCGGCGCGCGTCGGTCACCGTCCGCGTCGAGACCGACCAGGCGATCCCCGATGGGGTCGTCTGGCTGCCGATCCACCACCCCGACGTCAACGATCTCACGCTGCCCGACGTCGATCCCCGCTCGAACGAGCCCAACTTCAAGCAGTGCGCGGTCCGCCTCGAATCGCCGCGGGAGCGCGACGTCGGGGCCGTCGCGGAAGCCAGCGCCTGATCGTCCATGTCCGCGAGCCCAGACGGTGATCGAGACCGGGACCAGGCGTCGACGGACGCGAGCGGCGACCCCGAGATCCGCGGGAGCCCGCGGCGGGGCGTTGCGGCCGCGACGCTCGGTTTCTTCGTCGGCTTCACCGGCGTCGTCCTCTACAGCCCCGTCGCCGCGGAACTCGAGGACGCGATGGGGCTGTCCGGGCTCGCGCTCGGCCTGTTAGTCGCCGCGCCCCAACTGACCGGCTCGCTGCTCCGAATCCCCTTCGGCGCCTGGGTCGAGGACGTCGGCGCGAAGAAACCGTTTCTCACCCTGCTCGGTTCTTCCATCGTCGGCATGGCCGGCCTCTCGGCGATCCTCCTGACCGTCGGTCTCGACGACCTGTCGGCGGCCCACTACCCGCTCGTGTTCCTGTTCGGCGCGCTGTCCGGCTGCGGCATCGCGACGTTCTCGGTCGGCTCGGCCCAGACGTCCTACTGGTCGCCCGAAAATCGCCAGGGGACGATGCTCGCGGTGTACGCCGGCCTGGGCAACAGCTCGCCTGGACTCTTCACGCTCGTCGTTCCGTTCGCGCTCGCCGCGCTCGGGCTGACGGGCGCGTACCTCGCCTGGTTCGCCATCCTCGTCTGCGGGACGATCGCGTACGCGGCCCTGGCCGTCGACGCGCCCTCGTTCCAGTTCCGGAAGCGGGGGCTCGAGCCCGCGGCCGCGAAACGGCGCGCCGAGGCTCGGGGGCAGGAACTGTTTCCCAACGACGACGCGACGGCCTCGATCCGCCAGGCCGCGAGCATCCCGCGGACCTGGGTGCTCGTCGCGCTGTTTTTCGTCTCCTTCGGCGGCTTCCTCGCGCTCGCGACCTGGTTTCCCTCCTACTGGACGGCCGTCCACGGGTTCGGAACGCGACGCGCCGGGACCGTCACCGCGATCTCGTTCACGCTGCTCGCGGCGCTGATCCGCGTGCCAGGCGGCGTCGTCAGCGACCGGGTCGGCGGCGAGCGGACCGCGATCGCGAGTTTCCTCCTGATCGGGATCGCCGCGGCCGGCCTGATCGCGGCCGAGACCGTCGCATCGGCACTGGCCGCGACCGTCCTGCTCGGCATCGGCATCGGCGTCGCTAACGCGGCGGTGTTCCAACTCGTCCCGACGTACGTGCCCGAAGCCGTCGGCGGCGCGTCGGGCCTGGTCGGCGGACTCGGCGCGTTCGGCGGCTTCGTTCTCCCGCCCGTACTCGGCCTCTTCGTCGACCTGCAGGGGACCGCCGGCTACGCGAACGGCTTCGTCGTCTTCCTCGGCCTGGCGGTCGTTTCGATCGGGCTCGCCGGCGGACTCTACCGAGCGCAGGTGGAGCCGATTCCGGACGACGGCCCGATTCCCGCCGACGACTGATCGTTCGGTTTCGAGTTCTCGGTTCGCCCAATCGTCGAACTTGCCGTTGAATCGACCGCTCGTAAAGTGCGCCGGCAGCAGACCGAACCGGTGACCGCGGCCGTGATCATCGTGATCACGATCGAGACGACCCTCCGGTTCGGGATCGGAACCACACCTCGCCTTTGAAATCGCCCAGTCGACCCGTGGGGACGGTCGCGATATACGTCCTAATACAGATCATATCCCATTGGAGATGCTACGTCTGGCTCCGAAAGGCGATAGAAATAACGCATTCGTCAACGATTAGTGTTATATGGTTTAGGAACATGACGTGAAAACGTGAATCACGAGATGTTTGGCGAAGATCTTCGGGAATTCGGATTCGATCGTACGGTCAGCGAGGTGATCGCCGATGGCGCATAAGAAAGAGGAGCGCAAGGAGGGCTGTTACGGCGACGAGGTCCGCGAGCGCATCCTCGAGTTCGCCGAGAACGGCGGCTACGAGGCGATTCCGGAGGACGAACGCGAGACGTGGTTCACTCGGTTCAAGTTCTGGGGGCTGTTCCACCAGCGCGACGGGCAGGAGTCGTACTTCATGATGCGGCTGACCAACGCCAGCGGCATCTTAGAGCCCGGTCAGCTCCGGGCCATTGGCGAGGTCGCCCGCGACTACGCGAAAGGCCCCGTCGAAAACCCCGAGTTCGGCAACGGCTGGATCGACCTGACGACCCGTCAGTCGGTCCAGCTGCACTGGATCAAACTCGAGGACGTCCCCGAAATCTGGGAGCAACTCGAGTCGGTCGGCGTCCACTCCCGTTCTTCGGGCGGGGACACGATGCGCAACATCTCCGGCTGCCCACTCCACGGGAAGGCCGAGGAGTTCGTCGAGTCCGGGCCCCTGCTCGAGCGCTTCGAGGAGGAGCTTCGGACGGACGACGACCTGGCGAACATGCCCCGGAAGTTCAACATCAGTGTGTCGGGGTGTACGGTCGGCTGCGCGCAGGACTCGATCAACGACATCGGGTTCGAGCCGGCGACCAAGGAGATCGACGTCTCCGGCGAAGCCGGAGGCTCGTCGGATGAGTCCGACGGTGGCGAAACGGTCCGGGGCTTCAACGTCCGCATCGGCGGCGGCCTCGGCGGTCGCCAGCCCCGCGCCGCGACGCCGTTGGACGTCTTCGTCCGGCCCGAGAACGCCTACGAGGTCGGGCGCGGCTTCGTCGAACTCTACCACGACTACGGGAACCGGCAGAACCGCTCGAAGAACCGCGCCCGGTTCTTCGCCGAGGACTGGGGCATGGAAAAGATCCGCGAGACGCTTCAGGAAGAGTACGTCGACTTCGAGATGCACACCGCCGGCGAGGACGTCCGCGAGGAGTACACCTACAACGCCGGCCGACCCGTCGAAGACGGGCAGCACGACCACGTCGGCGTCGGCGACCAGGCGGACGGGCGCAACTACGTCGGCCTGAGCGTCCCCGTCGGCCGGCTGCCGGCCGAGGACGCCGTCGAACTGGCCGATCTGGCCGACGAGTACGGCTCCGGCGAGGTTCGGCTGACCCGCCGCCAGAACCCCGTCGTCGTCGACGTCGCGGACGACGACCTCGACGGACTGCTCGACGAACCGCTGCTCGAAGAGTACCCGCCCGAGCCGAGCCCCTTCGAGCGCGGCGCGATGGCCTGTACCGGCACCGAGTTCTGCTCGATCGCGCTGACCGAGACGAAGGCTCGGATGGCTCGGATGCTGCGCTGGCTCAACGCGAACGTCGACCTGCCCGACGACGTCGGCACGATCAAGATGCACTACTCGGGCTGTACGGCCGACTGCGGCCAGGCGATGACCGCCGACATCGGGCTACAGGGTATGCGCGCCCGCAAGGACGGCCAGATGGTCGAGGCCTTCGACATCGGCGTCGGCGGCGGCGTCGGGGAAGATCCCTCGTTCATCGACTGGGTCCAGCAGCGCGTGCCCGCCGACGAGGCGCCGGGCGCGATCCGGAACCTGCTCGAGGCCTACGCGGCCCACCGGGAGTGCGAGACTCCGGAGGAGTCTCGAGAGGACGGTGAAGCCGTCCGGGGCCAGACGTTCCGCGAGTGGGTCGACGCGACGGGCGAGGAACAGCTGATCGAATTCTGCGAGCCCGAGGAGACGGACTTCGAGGCGCCGTACATGGCCGACGCCAAGCAGTCCTGGTACCCCTTCGCGGAGGAGGCGTCGGCGGCCGCCGCGGCCGAGGAGTCCGCGGCGCCGTCGGACGACTGAGTCGACGACGCGGTCGATCGTCTCGGTCCCTTCGACGCGGTCCTCTCACTGAGCGGTCGGCGAGCGCGCACTTATTCGTTCACGGCGCGTAGACTCTCGTATGCCCGAGGAGATACTCTTCGAATCCGAACGCGACCTGGACCGCGCGGAGATTGCGTCGTTGCTCCGTCGCGTCGCGGACAACTTGGACGCCGGCGAGCCGATCACGCTCGCCGCGGGCGACGACTCGGTGACGCTCGACCCGCCCGCGCGCCCGACGTTCGAGGTCAAAGCCGAACGCGAGGGGCCGACGGACGCGCCTGGCGAACTGAGCGTCGAGTTCGAACTCGAGTGGGACGAAAGCGACGCGGACGGCGAATCGAGCGGCGGGTTACGAATCGAATAGCCACTGGCCGGCAGTTCGACCCGATTTCCGACGAATTACGTGTGCCCCTTGTGGCCCTTTCCGTTTCTTCCGTTCCCGATTTCGATCGCAGTCGCGATTTTAGCGTCTTAGTCCGGCACCGCCGCGTCAGCGGTGCTCTCGCGTCCGCTCGTAGGCGTAGTCGAGCGCGTTCTCGAGCGATCCGGGCCCGTCGTAACTGGCCGAAAAGAGAGCCATGAACTCGCGACCGATCCGGTTGCACCGCTCGAAGGTCAGGACGGTCCTGATTCGGATCGTCTCCGAGAGGTCCAGTCCGGGGTAGCTCGTCGCGGTCAGCGCGTAGCCGGGGTGGTCCTCGCCGTCGAGCGAGGCCGGCGCGACTTTGAGTCGGAGGTCGCCCGACTCGTGGCGATACGTCCGATACTCCATTTCTCGGTCCGTGTCGGCTGGGGTGTAGGTCCGACACTCTTCTGCGTTCCACTCGGGCGGCACGTCGGCGTCCATCGGTCATTGATACCGAGGCAAGGGCTACGTTCGTATCGCAATACGCAATATTACCGGACGCTAGTCCAGTACCTTCACCAATGATGGGTTTTCTCCCGAAATCGGAATTATATTTTGGGTATGCGTTCCTGAGAGCCGAAAATAAGCGGACGATCGGCTAATTTCCTGTCGGACTGGCGTCGAATTCGTCCGGGACGGTCGCGATCGGTCGGCGGTCGTCAGCCGCGGCTATCGTCGGAAACCAGGCGGCCGATCTCAGTCGTCGCTCGATGACTCGGCGGCATCGGATTCCGTCTCGGGACTGACGCTCCCGGTCCGGTAGCCGTGGAGATCGAGGGTGACGTGGTCGAACCCGAGCTTCGACAGCTCCGCGCGGACCGTCTCGACGAACTCGCGCTCCAGCGCGCGGTCGAGTTCGTCCGGCGAGACCTCGATCCGGGCGAGCCCGTCGTGGTCGCGGACACGGAACTGGTCGAACCCCCACTGGCGCACCAGCGCCTCGGCGCGTTCGATCCGCGTGAGCCGGTCTTCCGTGACTTCGAGGCCGGTCGGAATCCGCGAGGAGAGACAGGCCATCGAGGGCTTGTCGGCGACCGAGAGGTCGTAGTGCTCGGCGATCGCTCGGACCTCCTCTTTCGTGACGTCGTGGGCCAGCAGCGGTGAGTGGACGTCAAGTTCTTCGACCGCCTGGAGGCCAGGCCGGTGGCCCGCACCCGGGTCGTCCGCGTTCGTCCCGTCGCAGACCGTGCTAACCCCCAGGCTGCGGGCGGTCTCGAGCATCTCGCCGAGTCGCATCGTCCGGCAGTGGTAGCAGCGATCGTCGTCGTTCTCGACGAACGCGTCGCTCTCGAGTTCGGAGAAGGAGACGATCTCGTGGCGGATTCCGATCTCGTCGGCGACGCGCCTGGCGTCTTCGAGTTCGGCCTCGGGGAGCGTCTCGCTCTTGGCGGTGCAGGCGACGGCGTCGTCGCCGAGCGCGTCGTGGGCGAGCGCGGCCACCGCGCTCGAGTCGACGCCACCGGAGAAGGCCACGAGGACGCCGTCGCGGGCCGCGAGATCGTCGCGGGCGGCCTCGAGTTTCGCCTCGACCGTTGTCATGAACCGGAGTTCGAACCGCACGGGCAAAAGGACGTTGTCGCCAGGCGGGTCGAACGGGTCGGGTTGGCCGGACGGTTCCACGCGACTCGCGCGGCGCGGTCGCTCACACGGCGGTCGCAGCGGTCAGAGGTCGACGGGCTGGCCCCGCTCGGCGCTTTCCGACAGCGCGTCGAGTGCCCGCATGTTGGCGATCGCCTCGTCGCCGTCCGTCCGCGGGGGCCGGCCGGCGGCGACGCGGTCGGCGAAGTGGTCGATTTCGAGGCGGAACTGGTCGACCGGGTCGAACGTCTCGACGCCGCGACGGCCGTCGATCCGGTACTCGAGTTGCAGTTCGCCGTCGGGCACGTCGAACGCGTTCTCGACTTCGACCCAGCCGTTGGCCGCCTCGATGCGGTAGCGCTGGACGCCCCGCGTGTCGAACCCGGACGAGACCCGACCGGTCGCGCCGTCCGCGTACTCGAGGACGCCGGTCAGCTCCGTGTCGACGCCGGCGTCGCGGGTGTCGGTCGTGCTCGCGTACGCTCGCTCCGGTTCGCCGAGGACCTGGCGAACCAGCGAAACGGCGTAGCAGCCGACGTCCATCAGGCTCCCGCCGGCCAGGTCGGGCGAGAGACGGATGTCTTCGGTCCGGTCGAGCCGGTATTTGAACGTCGCCGCCACCGAGCGCACGTCCTCGAGTTCGTCCCGGGCCAGGGCGATCGCGCGCTCGGTCCGCGGGTGATACTGGTACATGAACGCCTCCATCAGGGTCACGTCCCGCTCCGCGCAGTAGTCGACGACGTCGCTCGCCTCCGCGGCGTCGACGGCCAGCGGCTTCTCGCAGAGCACGTCGAGTCCGGCGTCGGCCGCGCGCTTCGTCCACTCCGCGTGCAGGGCGTTCGGCAGCGGGACGTAGACGGCGTCGACGTCGGCGTTTGCGATGAGGTCGCCGTAGTCGCCGTAGGTGTCCTCGATTCCGTACTCCGCCGCGACGGTGCGCGCGTCGGCCTCGTCGCGGGAGGCGATGGCCGTCACGTCGTGGCCGCTGGCCTCGATTCCCGGAAGGAACGCCTTCTGTGCGATGCCCGCCGTACTGAGGACGCCGAAATCCATACCCGTGTGTTTCGCGAACACGTATAAATATTCCAGCAGCATCGGCGAGCGGCGACCAGTAAACAGCGCGCCGGAGGGTTAAGGCGCCGTCCGTGGTAGGATTGCTATCCGGACCACTATGGCTGTGTCAGATCACCTGCGACGCCTGCGTTCGATCGCCGAGACCGAAGGGCACACGAGCGAGGTCGACGAGCACTCGCGCGAGGAACACCTCGCCGACGCCGTCGGTCGCGGGATCCAGGCCGGATTCGTCGCGACGCTGATCATGACCGCGTTCCGGCTGCCGATCCTGCGGTCGCTACCCCCGTCGGCGAACTTCTGGTCGCAGTACGTCACCGGCGACGACGACCCCGACGAGCACCCGGTCGCCGGCCTGGCCCTGCATCTGCTCTACGGGGTCAGTTCGGGCGCGGTCTTCGGCGGCCTGTTCGCCCTGTACGACGCTGGGGAGGCCATCGAGCCCGAACAGCGCGGGCTCGTCTGGGGCTCGATCTACGGCATGGTCCTCTCGGCGTTCGGCGCCCAGGTCATGCTGAAAGAACTACTCGACATCCGCCTCGACGCCGACGAACTCGCCCTCTTCCACGCCGGGCACCTGGTTTACGGCCTCTCGCTGGGCGCCTGGATCGGCTCCCGAACCGAAGGCGTCGCGGACCCGGACCGGGAGTACGAGTACGGCGACGGTAACTGACGGACGCGGCGCGGCTCGAGACGCGGCCGCCGCCCGCCGTCGACGATCGGCTACAGCAACCGACGTAGTTCTTCGACGTCCTCCTCGAGTCGACTCGCGTACTCCAGTCGCAGCTCGCGGGCGTCGGCCTGCGTCACGTACTGACGCCCGTCGACCCGCGTCGCGATCGGATGGTAGTCTCCAACTGAGAAGCCCATCCGCCGGAGGTAGTTCGCGACGGGCGTCGACTCGAGGCCGGCGTCCATCGCCGTCTCCGCGAGGTCCCAGACGGTCTCGAACGCGGGCAGGACGATCCCGTTGCTCGTGACGTAGCCCGCGTGGCCGCCTGGCCCCGGCTCGCCAGGCGACGCCGATCCGCCGTCGTCGCTCTCGTCGGCTTCGGCGGTGGCCGTCGTCCCGGCGTCGCCGCCATCGCCGTACCCGTCGTCGGCGATCCGCACGTTCGTGTGATGGAGCCGCTCCATCACCGTCTCGAGGTCGTCGACCAGGCGAAGCAGTTGACTCGGGAGGGCGGCGTCGGGCGAGCGCCACTCGACGGTCGGCATCGAGTCGCGAAGGCGGACGGGCGTCCAGACCACGTCGTCGGGCGAGAAGTTGCGCTCGACGGCGTCGGCCTCGACGCCCGCCTCGAGCGCGGCGTTCTCGAACTCCTCGTAGCACTCCTCGAGTCGGCGGTGCCACTGGCCGACGTTCTCGACGTAGCGCCAGAGCTGGCCGTGGTTCGGAAACCCCTCGTAGCTCTTCCGCCGATAGCAGTACGCGCGGGCGCCGTTAGCGATCCGTTCGCCCCGAACGTACGGCGAGGAGTTGACCAGCGCGAGCGCCGGGTCGAGGGCGATGAGCGCGTTGAGCTGGTCGGTTACGTTGCGCTTCTCGATGTGGACGTGCGTCCCGGCGCAGTACTTCGCGTAGTCGAAGTTCGCGCCGAGCACCGCCTGCTGGATCCGCCCTCGCTCGCCGGGACGGCGGTCGATCGCGTCGCCGTTGATCGGCGTTCCCAGCGGGACCAGGTGCTTGTCGACCTCGGCCGCGGTGGCGAGGACGTCCTCGAGTTCCGTGACGAGCGCCGACCGGAGTTCGGCGACCGACTCGCAGGGCGGCGTCTTCAGTTCGAACAGCGGTTCGACGAACTCCTGCTCCGTCCGCTCGGAGACCTCCGCGAGCGGTCCCGGTTCGGTCAGGTTTCCGTCGCTGTCGACGACCCAGTACTCGACTTCGATGCTCGTTTTCATACTCGCGTGCGTCCGGTCGATCGGCGGTTGGTAGTCGGCGAGCGGTGCTCGGCGATCGGTCACTCTGCCGTCGATACGCCTCGAAAAGACGTCGCCCGATTCGGTTGGCCGGTTCCGGTCTCGTTGGTGGTTGTCCCGAATTAGTTCGGTCTGCCGAAGTGATCGGTCCCTGCAGCCGCCAGTCGTACTTTATCGCCGGCCGCGCCGTCGCGGCGATCCGTCCCGACGAGTCGCTCCGCGGTCCGTCTCCCTCCCGGAGAGGCGGCCGTCATTCGCGCGATGAACGCTTTTCAGCGACAGCGGCGAAGCCCGTCTAGTACTATGAGTACTGTGATCGGCGAGACGGACACCGACACCCGCTCTCGGAGGTCGCTATGAGTCCGCGTCCGGGCGCCGGACCCGTCATCGCGAACCCCGTGACGGGCGAACGGGTCGCCGTCCGCGAGCGGACCGACGCCGCGCTCCGGATCGAGTACGTCCTCGAACCCGGCGGGTTCGCGGTCGGAAAAGTCGACCACGTCCACCCGACCCAGACCGAACGGATCGCGGTCGAGCGCGGTCGGCTCGGCGTCCGGATCGACGGCGACGAGTGGACGGCGACTCCCGGAACGAAATTCGCGGTGCTCCCCGAGACCGAACACACCATCTGGAACGACGGCGACGAACCGGTCCGCACGGAAATCGAGTTGCGGCCCGCGCTCGAGAGCCTGGCGTTCTTCGAGACGCTGTTCGGGCTCGCTCGCGAGGGGAAGACCAACGACTGGGGGCTGCCAGGCCCGCTTCAACTCGCGGTGCTGGCCGACACCTACCGCGAGGAGTTCGCTCTGGCGCGCGTGCCGGTGGCGCTCCAGCGGACGCTGGCGTCGCTCGCCGCACCGATCGGTCGGCTCGCCGGCCGCCGTCCCCGGTATCCCCGGTTCGCGGTTCGGTCGCCGGCCGAGTTCGCCGCTGCGAAGGAGTGACCGGGACCGGTCAGTGTTCCAGCGAGTCGACGATCGACGTCTCCGTCTCGACGTCCTCGAGCCGCTGGCGGGTCTCCCGTTCCTCCGCGAGGGTCGCTTCGAGCGGTTCGACGACGTCGTCCGCGTAGGCGAGTCGGCCCGCCAGCCTGAGCAGCCCCTCGTAGGTACGAATCTCGAGGCGCTCGGCCGCGAGCCCGATCCCGAGGTCGACGTGCATCGGCGGCGCCTGGCCGTCCTCGTTTCCGTCGCTCGACTCGATGCGATTCCGCCGCGATGCCGCGAACCCGTCGACGGCCCGCGAGCGGCTCGCCCGCGGCTGCCGGCCCATCGCCGCGAACACGTCCTCCAGTCGCTCGGCCTGGCGCTCGGTCTCGTCGCGGTGGGTCGCAAACCGCTCGGCCAGGTCGTCGTTCCGGGCGTCGGCGGCCATCTCGTCGAGCAGTTCGACGTGGGTCCGTTCGACGTAGTAGGCGTGCTGTAGCTGGTAGCCGAAGAGGTCCTCGAGTGTTTCGACGTTCATGGTAGTGTGGAAACTCAGATTCGATCGAGCGACTCGCGCCTGGCGTCGTCGACCGGGCTCGCCGCGAGCAGTCTGTCGACGGCCCCGCCGTCGGCCAGCGATTCGACGTCGGTTCGCATCGCCCGCTCGTCGTCGTAGTTCGGCCGGAGGGCGTCGACGACGGCCTCGCTCTCCTCGCCCTCTATCGTGCTCGCGAGCGACAGCGCCGTCTCGTAGCTCGTACACTCAAGGGCTTCGAGCTTCAGGACGGTCTCGACATAGTACAGCGGCCGGAGTTCGTCGTTCAGGACGACGTTGTTGAACTTCTCCTTGTCGGCGATCAGGCCGTCGAACTCCGGGACGCGTCGGGTCGCGGGCTCCTCGCCGAGCGCGTCGAACGCGTTCTCGATGCGCTCGCAGTGGCGCCGCGTCTCCGAGCAGTGCTCGTCGATCGTCTCGCAGAGCTGTTCCCGACAACCGGTCGCCCGGCCGTCGTCTAACGCGTCGATCGAGACGTCGGCCGCCAGCGTCTCGAGCTCGTCGCAGAGCTCCCGCTCGACGTAGTAGAGGCGCTCTAACTCGGTCGTGAGTGCGTCGCGTGGCGTGGTCGTAGTCGTGCTCATGGCTCTCGTGTCGTGATCGGTGATCGGACGCGGTCGGCGTTCAGAACGACTGGCGCGGTCGCATGTGGTCGTCGGTGTCGTGCGGGCTATCGCCGCGGTCGCTGTACCGCGGTCGGCCCACGGCGTCTCGCCCGACCCCGTTCAGGATCGCCAGTTCGAGTTCGTCTCTCGTCTCGTAGGTCTCGTGACCGGACGTCTCGAGGATCGTCTCGAGCGAGTCGGAGTTGCGCGGGTACGTGATCTCGACGTCGGCGTACTCCGCGAGCACCTCGTCGGTCGTCATCGGGAACGTCGCGCCCCCGAACAGCTGACTGATCTCGCCGACCGCCAGGGATCTGATCTCGTCGGCGTCGTCGTCGATGTGGCTCATCGGGCGCTCCTATCCCGATGGGCGGGAAAGTACTATAGCCTGCAAACGACGACCGCTCGCCAGCGGTGCCCTATACGCTGAATAGACGAACTCTACGCTGGACTCTCGATATCCGAACTCGGTACGATTCCGAACGGCGTCGCGACGGCTTGCCGCCAGGCCAAGGCATAGGCCGGTCCGCCCGAACCGGTCGCACACGCACATGCACCATCGACGACTCGGTTCGACCGGGCGGGCCGTCTCCGAGGTCGGCCTCGGGACCTGGAACATCGGCGGCGACTGGGGCGACGTCGACGACGAGACGGGCCGCGAGGTCGTCCGTGCGGCCCTCGACGCGGGGATCGACTTCGTCGACACCGCGGACGTGTACGGCGACGGCCGCAGCGAGCGCCACGTCGGTCGCGTGCTCGACGAGTGCGACGCTCACGACGACGTCTTCGTCGCGACGAAGGCCGGCCGCCGGCTCGATCCCCACGAGGCCGATCGCTACGACTACGACCACCTCTCGTCGTTCGTCGATCGGAGCCGCGAGTACCTCCGCGAGGAAACCCTCGATCTCCTCCAGTTGCACTGTCCGCCGACCGAGGCGTACTACCAGCCGTCGACCTTCGCGGCGCTCGACCGGCTGAAAGACGAGGGCAAGATCGCCCACGCGGGCGTCAGCGTCGAGACGGTCGAAGAGGGGCTCAAGGCAATCGAGTACGACGTCGTCGAGACCGTCCAGCTCATCTTCAACCCGTTCCGCCAGCGCCCGAAGGAGCTGTTCTTCGACCGGGCGAGGACGGAAGACGTCGGCGTGATCGTTCGGGTCCCGTACGCGTCGGGGCTGCTGACGGGCGCGCTCGATCGGGAGCAGACGTTCCCCGCGGACGACCATCGGAACTTCAACCGCGAGGGCGAGGCCTTCGACGTCGGCGAGACGTTCGCCGGCGTCCCCTACGAGACGGGCCACGACGCCGTCGAGGCGCTCGAGCCCCACGTCCCCGGGGGGCTGTCGATGGCCGACCTCACGCTCCGGTGGATCCTCGATCACGAGGCGGTCTCGACCGTCATTCCCGGGACGACCTCGCCCGAACACGTCCGGAGCAACGCGGCCGTCTCGGAGCTCGATCCGCTGTCCAACCGCGTCCGCGGTGCGGTCCGGGACGTCTACGAGGCGCACGTGGCCGAGCACGTCCACCTCCGCTGGTAGCGCGGCCCGAGTGGACTGGAAATCCCCCGCCGCGCCCGTCGGTCTCGACGACTGCCGGCGCAAGGAGTACCCGCCTCGCTCGCGTCGGCTCCGCTATGACGGACCGGTGCCACGATCACGACGGCCGCGTCCTCGCCAGGCTCGAGCGGCCGACCGCGGCCGAGCCGACGCGGCTCGCGGTGCTCGCGGACGTCCACCTCGCGACCGACGCCACGGGGACGTGGAAGGTCTTTCATCGGACCGAGCGCCACCTTCGGGCCGCCGTCGAATGCGTGAACGAGCGGGCCGTCGACGGCGTCCTCGTCGCGGGGGATCTGACCCGAAATGGCGTCCCCGAGGAGTTCGACCTGTTCGACGACCTCGCCGCGTTCGATCCGCCGACGGTCGCGATCCCCGGTAACCACGATTTTCCGACGACGTTCGACGAGCGCGAGTCGCTGCCGATTCCCGAGTTCGAAGCCCGGTACACGCCCGACGGACTTCCGTTTCGGGTCGAACTCGGCGGGCTCGAGGTGATCGGACTCGACAGTCACGCCGCGACGCCTGGTTCGCCCGCGGAGACGTGGGACGGGCGAATCGACGCCGACCAGTTGCTGTGGCTCGACGAGGTGTTGACCGACGCCGACCCCGAGTCAGCGATCGTGACGGTCCATCACAACCTCCCGGCGACCGGCGAACTCTACGAGCGATACAGCGCCGAGTTACCCGTCGCGGGGGACGTGCCGGGGTTCACCAATCCGCAGCCGCTGGTCGATCTGCTCGCGATGCGGGACGCGGCGCTGGTCGTCACCGGGCACCTCCACTTTCCCGCAGTCCAGCGCGACGACGGCGTCACGGAACTCACCGTCCCGGCGGTCTCCTCGTTCCCGCACGCGCTCCTCCTGCTCGAGGTCGACGAGCGCGGGACGACGGTCCGGTTCGTCCCGCTGACCGACGCCGACGGCATGGTCGAGTCGATCGCACACGGTCACGAGAAGGACCGCGTGTTGCTCTCGGCGGCGCAGTTAGCGACGGCGCCGCTCGTCGACGACTTCGCGTAGCACTCGCACCCGCATCCGCCTCCGATCGAGTCGCCGAGGCCGACCGCGTCGAAGTTGAAAACGCAGGGAATACGCCGATTTATCGGCGCACGTAGTGTTCACTTATGACCGACTACGAGATGCACGAGCCCGACTTCTCGGGCACGACGTCCGAGGAGTGGGCCGAACCGCAACTCGAGGACTTTGACACCGACGACGTCGGCGAGGTCGCGGACCACTTCATCCTCTCGTCGTCGGGCTTCCCGCCGGAGAACTTCACGGACCTCAAACTCCCGGTGGTCGACCCCGACGGGAACCTCAACAAGAACGCCCTGCAGACGGCGAAAAGCGGCGGCCACGGCGTCGGCGCCGTCGAAGACCTCGACGAGGACACGCGAGCGGAGATCGAGGAGATGATCGACGATTTGGCGAACGAGCACTTCGAGGACGCCGACTTCGGGGACTAACGCCGTTCGAGGGGCTCGCCGACAGTTACGCCGGCGCTGCACTCGCGGTCGGCGGCCGACCGCGACGGAGCACTTTGACGACGGCTTGCGCCGCCAGGCCGATGACCGTCCACTTCCAGGCGAGGACGGCGACGCCGAGCAAGAGGACGCCGCGCGTCCTGTTTCCGCGGCCGAACTCGCGTTTTGCCTCCGCGAGCACCGAGAAGACCGTCAGCGATCGCGTCGCTTTCGAACCGAGGAGTTTCGTCAGTGGCATACCTGTCCTAGTCGAGGCGACGCGATAACGGAGGTCCCGGAGCGCGCAAGCCGGAGAACGCGAGCGAGACGGCAGGCCGCTTACTCCGGATCGAACCCGCCGACCAGGTACTCGAGCCCGAACAGGATCACCGCGCCCAGCGCCGCCCACGCGGCGGTCAGCGCGATCGTTTCCGTCGTCCAGGCGTAGCTCTCGCCGATGTTGTGCAGCGGAGCCGGCACCGAGCCGGCGATGAGACTCACCAGGAAGAGCAGCGTTATCCCGCGGTGGCGGGCCAGCGCGGCCCGGACGACGCGAGCGATCGTGACCAGGCCGACGACGCCGCCGGCGACGAACAGCGCCACGGTCGTCCCCGGCTCGGTCACGGCCGCGATCGAGCCGCCGCCGAGCAGGTCGCCGAGGGCGCGAACGAACGCGCTCAGCTCCGACGAGAGGAAGACGTACTGGCCGAGCAGGATCAAGATCAGCGAGCCGGAGACCCCCGGCAGGATCATCGCGCTGACGGCGATCGCGCCGGCGAACGCGATCACGGCCGGGCCGCCGCCGGGCAGTTCGACGAGGTCGGCGGCGACCACCAGCGCGATGCCGGCCCCCGTCACCGCGGCGGCGACGTGTTTCGGCGAGTCGAACGTGAGGCTCCGGCCCAGCGTGATCGCCGAGGCCGCGATCAGCCCGGTGAAGAAGCCGAAGAGCGCGACCGGTTGGGATTCGGCCAGCGACGAGACGACGTCGGCGATGAGGACGACCGCGGTGACCATCCCGACGCCCAGCGGGAGCAGGAACTGCAGATCCATCTCGAGCAGCGCCTCCCGCGCCCGGTCGCGGCGCTCGGGACGGTACCCGCGGAGGATCACGATGGCCCGCCCGGGCGTGAACGCGGTGACGGCGGCGATCAGCCGTCCGTAGAAGCCGAGCAGGAGCGCGACAGTCCCCCCGGAGACGCCCGGGAGCGCGTCCGCCGTGCCCATGCAGAGCCCGTAGGCGTAGGCCCGAAGCAGTTCGAGGCGATCGATCACGACGTCGGTTCGCTCATACACCATGCGTACGCTCTCGGTGCGTCCGATTCGCGGTCGGCATCGGCTCCGCTCGGCACCACCGTCGCGAACCCGAACGATCGGGCCGCCGTGTTGGCTGCATAGCCGGGACGTCCCCGTCGATGCGTATAAAAGTGCACACCCTCGACAGCGCATGGTAACGCATCTCTTTCGCGTCTCTTGCCAGTCGGCAGGAACCGGGACACCGGTCGCCGCTCAGGCCGGCCGTCCCATCGTGTACAGGAACATCGGCGTCTGCCCCGCTGCCCGCGGCGCAAAGCAGTCCGCGACGACGTCGTCGTAGAACGTCAGTCCGGTCCCGCCCAGGTCGCGGTGAGCGTAGGTTCCGAGGTACAGCCGGCCCGCCGTCAGCGCCGCCTCGAGTTGAGCCGCTCGATAGCCGCGGTCGCCGAGCGCGTCGACGACCGCCTCGAGATCGGTCAGGAAGTAGATGCAGACCGCCGCGTCGGCGCCGAGGCGCTGGTCCAGGGCGAGGTGACCCGCTTCACTGCGGAGTTCGCCGGCCCGGAGGCGCTCGAGTTCGCCGTCGGCCGGCTGGTAGTGATAGGTGCCGGGCTCGAGGCCGTCGACGCCGTTGACGAGCAGGTACGGATCGACGAACGACAGCGGCGGCTCGGCCCCCGCGTCCTCCGCTCGCGCGTTCGAGGACTCGCCGCGTTCGCCCGCGCGGCGCACGTCCATCGGCACCCCGCGAACGGCCCGATCGAGCACCGTCGAGAGTTTCCGGAAACTGATCGGCTCGCGCTCGTACTCGCGACAGGAGCCCCGACGGCGGATCGTCTCGTGTACCGGACGGCCCGAGGCCGTCTCGCGGTCGACTGGCTCGAGCGCCACTCGCTCGCCGTCGCCAGGCCCGCGCGTGCCGATCGTCCCCACCGGTTTCGACGCCCGCCAGGCGTCGGCCGCGCTCCCATCGTCGAGCGCGCCGGCCGACCAGGCCTCGTGGATCAGTGGAAACCGTTTCTCGTTCGGTGAGAGCGGCGCGGTGTCGGGATCGATCGACTCGATCTCGTCGGCAGTCGATGCTGGGTCGGAGCCGGAAACGGTGTCGCCCGCGCCGATCGGGACCAGTTCCAGGGGCGCTTCGTGCTCGGGATCGACGCCGAGCAGGTCGGCGACGGGTCGGTCGGCGAAGCCGGTGACGACCTCGGCGCGGTAGTCGAGCGCGTGGGCGACCGCCAGCAGGTTCGCGACCGTCGTGCCGGAGTCCCAGAAGGCGTGGCGGAAGGTCCGATCCCCGTACTTCCAGGCGTTGCGCCACCAGGTCGAGGTCGTGACGATCGTCAGGGGCGCGTCGGCGACGCCCTCGTGCGCGCTGGCGTTCGCGAGCGCGCCGCGGTGGTCCCCCTCGCGGAGGACGTCCAGGGACAGCGTCCGGGGATCGAAGTGGTAGACGCCGGCCGCGAGATCGCGGCTCGGTTCGCCGGTCTCGTCGCCAGGCCCGTCGAGATCGCCGCAGACGACGTACAGGTCGACGTGGTAGAGCGCGCCGGTGGTCGCCGCGGCGCGAAAGCGCAGCGAGCGCCCGCGCTTTTCGATCTCCTTCGTGACGCCGGCGGCGTAGTAACACAGGGTGGTGACGGTTTCGAGGTCCGGCCGGCACTCTCGCCTCGGGTCGCCGTCAGGCGTCGGTTCGGCGATCGCCGCCAGCGCCGGCTGTCGCGGCGGGCGGATCCGATCGGCCAGAGTCTTCTTCGGGAGGTCGGTATACTCCTTGTACGGCGTCGGCTTGTTGTCGAAATCGAGGCCGTGACCGCCCTCGCGGACGCTGCTGGGCGAGTGCTTCGTTCGCTCGTGGTAGTCGAGCGCCCCGGTCGTCATGCGGCGCGCTACCACGGCAACCACGAAAAACCCGGGCGGGAGGTTTTTCTCGCTCCGGTTAGATACGCCGCTGGAGAACATGGACCTCGAGTCGATTCCGGGCGTTGGCGAGAAGACGGCCCGAGCGCTGTCTGAACTCGACGATCCCGAGCGCGCGCTTCGGACGGGCGACGTCGCGGCGATCGCGACCGCACCGGGGATCAGTCAGGGCCGGGCCGCCCGGATCGCGCGCGGCGCGATCCGACTCGACCACGACGACCCCGGCGGCTTCCTCGCGACCGACCGCGCGAGGGAGGTCTACCGCGCGGTCCTCGGACTGCTCAAAGAGCGGACGGTCACCGACTACGCCGCCCAGCGGCTCGAGACGATCTACCCGAGCCCCCGCCGCTCGCGCATCGCGGAGGTCCAGACGTTCGCTCGCGAAGCGATCGAGCGCGAGCCCGACCCCGAGGTGCGCGACGCTCTCGAGGGCGTCGAACCCCTCCGAGAGCCGGGCGACGTGCGGGTCCGCGAACGGTGCCTGGCGACGACCGATGCCGAACGGTACTCGGAAGCCGCGGCGGCGATCCCGGAACTTTCCGTCGAGGTCGTCGAGGACGCGCAGGGCCTGGCCGAACTCGCGCGGGGGTACTCGACGGTGATCGCGCTCGACGAGTCGTTCGCCGGCGTCACCGTCGAGGGCGACGTCCAGGTTCGGCCCGACGCCTTAGAGAACCCGGCCGAGGTCGTCCCCGAGCGACCGCTCGCCTTCTTCGCGCGCAATCGGGATCGGCTGCAGGCCGCGGTCGAGGTCCACCGCGCCGCCGACCTAGAGCCCGCCTGCGACCTCGACGCGCTCGAGGACGGCCTCTCGCGGCTGGCCGAGGACGGCACGGTCGCGGGCGACGACGAACTCGACCGGCTGACGACGGCGGTCGACGACCTCGACGCGGCGGCGAGCGCGGCCGAGAGCGCGGCGAACGACCGCCTCCGAGATGCGATCCGCGAGCAGGACGTCACGATCGAGGGCTCGGACCTGCTCTCGCTGGTCGAGCGCGGGGCCGGCGTCGACTCCCTGCTCTCGCGGGAACTGGCCGACGAGTACGCCGCGGCCGTCGAGGCGGCCCGCGAGCACCTGATCGACGCGCTCGATCTCGACCCCGGCGAGGCCGAGATCGCCAGGCGGGCCTTCGGCGACGAACCGACGTTCCCGGTCGAGCGCGACGAGGACGCGGTCGGTCGGCTTCGCGAGGAGCTCACGGCGGCCAAGGAGCGACGCGCCGGACGGCTCAAGCGCGAACTGGCGGCCGACCTGGCCGATCAGCGGGCGGGCGCTCGGCAGCTGGTCCGCGACGCGCTCGAGTTGGATGTCGAACTCGCCGTCGCCAGGTTCGCCCGGGACTTCGAGTGTACGATGCCGGAGTTCGTCGACCCGGACGAAGTAGGGAGCGCGGGCGGCGATACCGTCGGCTTCGCCATCGAGGGCGGGCGCTCTCCCCTGCTCGACGAACCGCTGGCGGCGATCGATCCCGTCGACTACGACGTCGCGGGCGTCGCCTTGCTCTCGGGTGTCAACAGCGGCGGGAAGACGTCCACGCTGGACCTCGTCGCGAGCGTGGTCGTTCTGGCGCACATGGGGCTGCCGGTCCCGGCCGAGAACGTCCGCCTGCGGCGGTTCGACGATCTGCACTACCACGCCAAGACCCAGGGGACGTTGGACGCCGGCGCCTTCGAGTCGACCGTCCGGGAGTTCGCCGACCTCGCGGAGGGCGGCGAGGGGTCGCTCGTCCTGGTCGACGAACTCGAGAGCATCACCGAACCAGGTGCCTCGGCGAAGATCATCGCCGGCATCCTCGAAGCGCTCGAGGAAAACGGCGCAACGGCGGTGTTCGTCTCCCACCTGGCCGACGAAATCCGCGAGATGGCCGACTTCGACGTAACCGTCGACGGGATCGAAGCCGTGGGACTGGTCGACGGCGAACTCGAGGTGAACCGCTCGCCGGTCAAGGACCATCTGGCGCGCTCGACGCCGGAACTGATCGTCGAGAAGTTAGCCGACGAGGCCCGCGACGGGGTAGCGACGAACGGCGGGGCGGCGGTCACCGACGAGGGCGAACCGGAGCCGGTCTTCTACGATCGCCTGCTCGAGAAGTTCGACTGACGGGCGGGGCCGCTTCGCGTGCGGGCTTGGCTGCCGTGAGTGCGCGCTGCGTACGACCAATTCGTGAATAGTCGCGAGTGCGCCCGTCTCGCCGGCGCTGCTCGATGCGTCGAGGGCGGTCGCGGCTGGCTCTGTGAGTCGGCGCGGCGGCCGTCGATCGGCCGGTCGCCGTTCGAGACGGTCGGCGAGTCGTTAAACTCGCTGGGGTATGCAAGTGTAATACCTACCGCCCCGCGTTCCCTGTGCTAGCGCATGCCGTACGAATTCCAGTGTCCCAGGAACGGCTGCTCCTTCGAGCTCCGCTGCGACGCCGACCACGAGGCGGCGCGGCTCGCGCGGGCCCACGCTCGGGTCGCCCACCGGAGTCGGATCGCGCCGGCCGATCTCAATCGGTGGCTCGAGCGGATCGAGGCCGCCTGAGGCGGCTCGCGCCGTCGATTCGGCAAACATCTAAGTAGCTCCGACAGCGTGGTGAAAGTGATGGCAGACGACCCCGAGGAGGGGATGTTGTCGTGGGACGAATCCGTGTTCAGGGACGAACACGTCTTCGAAATCGACTACGTCCCCGAGACGTTCAAGCACCGCGAGGGCCAGACCGAGAGCCTGACGTACGCGCTGCGCCCGGCGGTGCGGGGGTCGCGACCGCTAAACGTCATGGCTCGCGGACCGCCCGGGACGGGGAAGACGACCGCGATCCAGAAGCTGTTCGACGAGGTGGGCGCCCAGACGAGCGACGTCCGGACGATCCGCGTCAACTGTCAGGTCAACTCGACGCGGTACTCCGTGTTCTCCCGGCTGTTCGAGGGCACGTTCGACTACGAGCCGCCGTCCTCGGGGATCTCGTTCAAGAAGTTATTCGGCCAGATCACCGAGAAACTCGTCGAGGAGGACAAAGTACTCGTCGTCGCCCTGGACGACGTCAACTACCTCTTCTACGAGAACGAGGCCTCGGATACGCTGTACTCGCTGTTGCGAGCCCACGAGGAGTACCCCGGCGCGAAGATCGGCGTCATCGTCGTCTCCTCCGACCCCGCGCTGGACGTGATCGAGGAACTCGACTCGCGGGTCCAGAGCGTCTTCCGTCCGGAGGACGTCTACTTCCCGGTCTACGACCAGCCCGAGATCGTCGACATCCTCGCCGAGCGCGTCGAGCGCGGGTTCAACGACGGCGTCATCTCCCGGAGCACGCTCGAGTACGTCGCCGATCTCACGGCCGAGAGCGGCGACCTCCGAGTCGGCATCGACCTACTGCGTCGGGCGGGGCTCACCGCCGAGATGCGCGCCAGCCGCACCGTCGAGCGCCAGGACGTCGAGGATGCCTACGAGAAGTCCAAGTACATCAACCTCTCGCGCTCGCTGTCGGGGCTGACCGACACCGAGCAGACGCTGCTCGAAGTGATCGCCGACAACGACGGCCGCCAGGCCGGCGAGGTCTACGAGGCCTTCCGGGAAGAGACCGATCTGGGGTACACGCGCTACTCCGAGATCGTCAACAAGCTCGACCAGCTCGGGCTGATCGACGCCGACTACGCGGACGTCGACGGTCGCGGCCGTTCGCGGTCGCTCTCGCTGTCCTACGAGAAGGACGCGGTGCTCGAACGACTCGAGTGACGGCGACTCCGCGCGCTCTCGGCTGTCCCGTCGCAGGGCCGACTCGTGGTCTCCTCCTCTTCCACCTCCGTCCTATTCCGGCCCGCTGCTTAACCGCCGACGGACTGTAGCCGGCGCACAGCATGTCAACGCTCCTGATATACGGCTCGTACGGCTACGTCGGGACCCTGGTCGCCCGCGAGGCGATCGACCGCGGGCTCGACCCGATTCTGGCCGGCCGCGACCGCGAGCAGCTTCGCGAGCAGGTGGACGAGTTGGGCCAGGCGGGTCGGCGATTCGATCTCGGGGACCCCGACACCGTCGCCGAGGCGCTCGCGGACGTCGACTGCCTCTTGAACTGCGCCGGCCCGTTCTCGAACACCGCCGAACCGCTCGTCGAGGGCTGTCTCCGGAGCGGAACGGACTACGTGGACATCACCGGCGAGATACCCGTCATCGAGGCGATCCGCGATCGTGACGCGGACGCGACCGAGGCCGGGATCACCCTCTTGCCGGCCGCCGCCCTCTCGACGATTCCGATCGACTGCCTGGCCGCCCACCTCGCGGATCGGCTGGCCGACGCGGACGCGCTCGCGCTGGGCGTCGACGCGTTCCGGATCCCGTCGATCGGCACCGTCAGGACGGTCATCGAGGGTGCCGACACCGGCGGCGCCGTCCGTCGCGACGGCCGCCTCGAGGGCGTGCCGACGGCCTGGCGGACCCGGGAGATCGACTTCGGTCGCGGCGAGCGGCCAGCGGTGACGATGCCGATGGGGGATATCTCGACGACCCATTACACGACCGGGATCCCGAACGTCGAGATGTACGCGGTGATGCCCCAGCCCGCTCGCCTCGGGTTGAAACTGCATCGCTACCTCGCGCCGGTGTTCGAGTCGAAACCGGTCCGGTGGCTACTGAAGCAGGCGGCAGGCGTCCGCGACGGCCCCTCCGAGCGGGCGCGCCGGCGTGGGTCGGCGTACATCTGGGGCGAAGCGCGGACCGAGGGTGCGGACGGCGAGCGCGTCGTCTCCCGGCTGCGGACGCCCGACCCGTACGTCGTCACCGTCGACGGCGCGGTGACGGTCGCCGAGCGCGTCCTCGCGGGCGACGCCGACGCCGGGTTCCAGACGCCGGCCGGCGCGTTCGGCGCCGACTTCGTCTTCGAACTCGACGGCGTGGAGGGCTTCTTCGACGAGTCGACGCCGGACGCGTCCTCGCCGGTCAATCCGCTGCTCAGATAGCGGTCCGAAGCGATCAGGCGATCCGCGAGCGAATCGCCACTGGGCGCCGTCCCGTTCCGTCCGGCTCCCTGCCGGCAGTCGCCGGCCCAATCGCCACGGGCGGCTCCGTCCAAGCGGCCGATATGGAGCGCCACGACTTCTATCAAGCCGTCGAACGCCAGGCGACGCTTTCAGACGAAGCCGACGCGCGGGACGCGACCCAGGCGGTGTTGTCCGCGCTGGGCGAGCGGGTAGACGAGACGCGGCTCCAGCGAATCGACGGCGAGTTGCCCGACGAGATCGGCGATCACCTCACCGACGGGGCGTCGGGCCGGAGCCTCTCCTACGACGAGTTCCTCGAGCGCGTCGCGGAGCGCACCGACCGCGCCGCGGTCGAGGATCCGGAGCGGCTTGCACGGGCAGTCGTCGGCACGCTGCTCGAACACATCGACGAGGACGAGGCCGACGGCCTGCGCGAACGGCTCGACGAGCTCGGGTTCGAGGCGATCGTACCGGAGTCCGGGCCCGGCGCCACGAGTTAGGACGAGAGCGGCGTCCGGCCGACGGTGCGCACGAACCCGGCACGTGCCGCCCGAACCGTGAGGGACGACATCGCCGTTGACACGGACATGGAACAGGCAGAACTGCTCGAGAAGGTGAGCGATCGCGCTGCCGCCGACGCGGACGAAGAATCGGCCGGCGACGCCACGCGAGCGGTCCTCCAGACGCTCGGCGAGCGACTGAGCGCGGACGAGGCCGAGGATCTGGCCGCGCAGCTACCGGGCGACCTGGGCCGGTACCTCACCCAGGGCGAGTCCGGCCAGCGCTTCTCCGAGGAGGAGTTTATCTCGCGGATCGACCAGCGCATGGACACCGTCGATCTCCACGGCGAGGAAGCGGCGACGACCGTCCTGGGGACGGTCCTCGAAGCGATCGACGAAAGCGACCGCGCGGCCGTGGCCGACCAGTTCCGTCACTACGGCTTCGAAGAACTGCTCGCGGAGACGGACGCGGACGTCGACGTGGCGGATCGGACGCCTGGCGAGTACTGATCCCTCGAGACGCTCCGGTCCGGTCCCAATCTCGATTTCGACCGCGAACGGCGCGCCGTTCGCAGCCGCCGCCTCGTTTTGGTTCGACTATTGACCGCAAGCTTCGGTCGACAGGTCGGCGTCGGCCAGCGTCAGGCCTGGTCGACTGTTTCGCGGTAGTCTTCGACCGACTCGATGGCCGATTCGACCTTGTCTCGGGTGTTGCCGTCCGCTCGCTCGCGGACCTGGCGGAGCGTGTTGAGCCGTTCGTCGAGGAGGGCGTGATCGGGTTCGGTGTCGCCCATCACGTAGTCGGCGAACGCGTCGGTGGTTTCTCGAATATCGTCGCGGACGTCGTCGTCGGCTGACTTCGCCGCCTCTTCGAGGTCGTCGCGAGCCTGCTGGAGTTGCTCCGTCATATGCCGAGCCACGGCGAGGCGAGTCATAACGGTTGGGCGAGCACTGTCCACGTACGAGGTCGGTGGCGGCCGAAAGTGGAGCGTACGCGGTCGTATTCTCAGCCTACGGGTCCTCTTGCCCCGATTCTCGCCCGCCGCGGCGGGACCCCATCAGTGCGGCGTCGGCGCGCCGCGCGACCGTCACGCGGTCGCGGCTCACATGCGAGCGGGTAAAGTGCCTCGAACTCCTGCTATCGATAGATAATGAGTTCCGATTCTCGCGGTCCGCTTCAGCCGGATCGTCCCGACGTCGACCGTCCGTTCGAGGTCGACGCGCCCTTCGAACCCGCCGGCGACCAGCCCGACGCGATCGAGGGGTTGGCCGACGGGTTCCGGTCGGGCATGGACAAACAGACCCTGCTCGGGGTGACCGGCTCGGGCAAGACGAACACCGTCTCGTGGACGATCGAGGAGATCCAGAAGCCGACCTTGGTCATCGCCCACAACAAGACGCTGGCGGCCCAACTCTACGAGGAGTTCCGGACCCTGTTCCCGGACAACGCCGTCGAGTACTTCGTCTCCTACTACGACTACTACCAGCCCGAGGCCTACGTCGAGCAGACCGACACCTACATCGACAAGGACGCCTCGATCAACGACGAGATCGACCGGCTTCGCCACAGCGCGACCCGCTCGCTCCTTACACGCGAGGACGTCATCGTCGTCGCCTCCGTCTCCGCCATCTACGGCCTCGGTGATCCGCGCAACTACGTCGACATGTCCCTGCGCCTCGAGGTCGGCCAGGAGATCGGCCGCGACGAACTGCTCGCCCAGCTCGTCGATCTGAACTACGAGCGCAACGACGTCGACTTCACGCAGGGGACCTTCCGCGTGCGCGGCGATACCATCGAGATCTACCCGATGTACGGCCGGTACGCGGTCCGCGTGGAACTCTGGGGCGACGAGATCGACCGCATGGTCAAGGTCGATCCCCTCGAGGGCGAGACCAAAGGCGACCAGCAGGCCGTGCTCGTCCACCCGGCGGAGCACTACTCGATCCCCGAGACGAAACTCGAGCGCGCGATGGACGAGATCCGCGAGGATCTCGACAAGCGCATCTCCTATTTCGAGCGCCAGGGCGACATGATCGCCGCCCAGCGCATCGATGAGCGCACTACCTTCGACCTCGAGATGATGCAGGAGACCGGCTACTGTTCCGGCATCGAGAACTACTCGGTCTACCTCTCCGATCGCGAGTCCGGCGACGCGCCGTACACCCTGCTCGACTACTTCCCCGACGACTTCCTCACCGTGGTCGACGAGTCCCACGTCACCCTCCCGCAGATCCGCGGACAGTACGCCGGCGACAAGTCCCGGAAGGACTCGCTGGTCGAGAACGGCTTTCGCCTCCCCACGGCCTACGACAACCGCCCGCTGACCTTCGAGGAGTTCGAGGAGAAGACCGACCAGACGCTGTACGTGAGCGCGACGCCTGGCGACTACGAAGACGAGCACAGCGACCGGGTCGTCGAACAGATCGTTCGGCCGACCCACCTGGTCGACCCGAAGGTCGAGGTCTCGCCGGCGAGCGGCCAGGTCGACGACCTGATGGACCGCATCGACGAGCGCATCGAGCGCGACGAGCGAACGCTGGTCACGACGCTCACGAAGCGGATGGCCGAGGATCTCACGGAGTACCTCGAAGAAGCAGGCGTCGACGTCGCCTATATGCACGACGAGACGGACACCTTAGAGCGCCACGAGATCATCCGCTCGCTGCGGTTGGGCGAAATCGACGTGCTCGTCGGGATCAACCTCCTGCGGGAGGGCCTGGACATCCCCGAGGTGAGCCTGGTCGCCATTCTGGACGCCGACCAGGAGGGCTTCCTCCGGTCGGAGACGACGCTCGTCCAGACGATGGGCCGGGCGGCCCGGAACGTCAACGGCGAGGTCGTCCTCTACGCCGACGAGCCCTCGAACGCGATGGAGTCGGCGATCGAGGAGACCCAGCGCCGCCGCGAGATCCAGCGGGAGTACAACGAGGAGCACGGCTTCGAGCCGACGACGATCGAGAAGGAGATCGGCGAGACGAACCTGCCCGGCAGCAAGACAGACACCAGCGAGGTCTCGGGCAAGTCGCTCGAGGACGAGGATGAGGCCGCCCGCTACGTCGACGAACTCGAGCAGCAGATGCAGGAGGCCGCGAGCAACCTCGAGTTCGAACTCGCCGCCGACATCCGCGACCGGATTCGCGAGGTCCGAGAAGAGTTCGACCTCGAGGGCGGCGACGAGGACGAGGGGATCGCGCCGCCGACCGAGGAGTTCTGACGCGCGGGCACGGCCCTATTTCTATCAAGTTCGATCCGCCCGATCAGAGCACGCCGAACCCGAACTCCGCCATCCCGAAGACGGGGCCCCACAGCAGGTGGAGCGCGACGCCGACGACGACGGCTGGCAGGAAGTTGTAGATCGTGGCCACGATAGCGGCCTTTGCGTCGACCGCCAGTAACGGAAACAGGGCGTCGCCGTCCTGAGCGATCGCGTTGGCGGTCAGCGCCGAAAAGGGCAGCCCGCCCTCGGCGTAGACGCTCGCCAGCAGGATCTGCGGGCCGCAGCCGGGGATCAGCCCCACGGCCGCGCCGCCGATCGGCGCCAGGACGCCGGCCGCCGCCGCGAGCGTGGCGATGTTCGCCCCCGTGAGGAGGACGAAATACTCGTAGACGAGGAAGGCCACGAGCACCCAGACGGTGACGAAACTGGTCTCCATCGCCGCGTGAGTGAGCGTATCGTACACCGACGCGAAGGAGTCTCGAGCCCGTGCGATCTCCCCCTCGCCGACGTAGTGGCGGCCGACGACGTAGAGATACAGCGACAGGAGTGCGCCGACGATCCCGGTGACGGTGAAGAGCCCGTCGAATCCGAGGCCGACCGCGATCGGGACCTCGGGACCGCCCCGGAGCAGATAGAGCGTTCCGAGGACCAGCCCCGCGACGGCGGCGAGCCACCACGCGACGTGTGCGAGGTGTGAGATCGGCGTGAGGACTCGAGAGTGCCGATCGGGGCCGCTCTCGTGGGCGTGGGTCGGGGCCGGGCCGGCGTAGTCGTGGGCCGGGTTCGGCCCGACCCCGCTGTTGACGACGGTGCCGCCGTCCGGCGTCGCGGCGGGCGAGAGCTGCGTGACGGCGGCGTCGACCCGCGAGACGCCCAGGCCGACCGAATCGACCAGGTACCCCGTGACCACGGACGCCGCGAAGGCGATGGCGTAGGCGTACAGGGCGGCCTCCGGTGCGAGCGCGAGGATAACGAACGCCGAGTCGCCCGCGGTCGCACCCAGCGTCGCGACGACGGTGCCGAAACTGACCGTCCCGCGGACGTACAGCGGCATCACGACGATCGCGCCGCCACAGCCCGGCGTCAGTCCGAGCAGGCCGCCGAACAGCACCTGCAGTCGCTCGTTGTCCTCGACCGCGGCGAGCGCGGCACCGTCCGTTCGGTACTGGACCAGGCCGAACGCGAGCACCGTCACCGCGACGAACGCACTCACCTGAACGTAGCCGTCCCGCAGCGACTCGAGGAGGACCGTCAGCAGCTCGTTCACGGGCGATCACCTGCGATCGGTGGCCGCACCGCGAGAGGATTAGACATATCTAAAAATAGGTTTAGCACCATGCGCTAAATAGCTGCCGGTAGTTACAATCGGGCGATACGACCCCGCGGACCGCTGGGAAGGAGGGGACGAATGTGCGGAATTCGGTGGGAACGAAGACGTCGAGGAAGGAGCGCCGCGTCGCTAGTCGTGGGATTCGTGGTCGTCCCGCAGGTGTTCGATCGCGTGGAGTTCGACGACCGGGAACACCTTGGCGACGCTGAGGAAGAACAGGCCGACCATGCCGATCGTCCCAGTGATCGACGCGATCTCGATCAGGCTCGGAATGTACACGCCTGGCGTCGCGTGGTAGATGTCGAACGTGGGGTGCAGGAACCCCTCGACGACGAACAGCACCTTCTCGGTGAGCGTCGCGGCGAGCACCGCGATCCCGGCGACGGCGGCTCGTCGCTTCGTAAATAGTTCCGGGCGGAGCGCCTGGGCGAAGATGTACGTCAGCACGACGAAGACCAGTCCCATCGCGAGGAGGTAGAGCGGTTCGGTGGCCCTGGCCTCGGCCGCGTGCGTGAGGTCGACGGGCGCCGTGAACAGCCCGGTGATGTTCTGCTGGAGCTGCAGCCACAGGAAGAGGAGACAGAAGAAGCCGAGCCACAGCAACAGCCCGCGGAAGATGTCGTCGGTGATGATGTGATCCCAGTCGTAGGCGCGGCGGAAGGCGAACGAGAGCAGGATAACGCCGCTGATCGCCGAAGTCAGGGCGATGGTGAGGAACTGCGGCCCCTGGACGCCGCCGAACCAGGTCGGCATCGTCGGGATCACGGCGAACAGCCACGGAATGACGCCGCCGTGGAGCAACAGCGGGGCCATGATGATGATCGCGAGCGCGAGCCACCAGACCATCCGCTCGACGACCCGATCCTCCCGCTCGGTGTAGCCGATCGTCATGAGCTTGTAAATCGGATCGAGCCGGTCCGGCAGGTCATCGCGCAGACGACTGACGTCGTAGCGCAGCGTCAGGCCGAGGTAGGTCGCCGTCAACACGAAGTACGCCGTGATGACCGTCACGTCCCACACCAGCGGCGAGGCGTGGACCGTGACGTGGTAGTGGCCGACGACGCTCGTGACCATCCGGTCCGGGCGACCGAGATGAACGATAATGTAGAAGCTGGCGGCCGAGAGGCCGGCGATGGTCAACAACTCGGCGAGTCGTGCGACCGGCATGTACCGATCCATGCCCAGCAGGCGGACGGCGGCCGAGAGGATGATCCCGCCGTGGGCGATGCCGACCCACCAGATGAACGCGCCGATGTAGATGCCCCAGGTTGCGCCGCCGCCGCTCCCCCAGTCACCGAGGCCGGTGACGGCCATGCCCTTCGCCATCTGGTACCCCCAGCCGACGAGAAAGGCGGTGAACGCCAGTCCCGCGATAGCGACCAGCGCGAAGTACGTTTTCGAGGTCGTTCCGATCGGTCGCAGGATGTCGGCCTCGCTCGGCGTTTTCGTCCCCATCGTGCTACAGTGCTCGTCATTACCGGTTCACTTGCGTCCCTGCTATGCACTTGCAAGCACGGCACAACGCGAACGGGACGGTCGGCTACAGTTCGAGCGTGTAGACCACTTCCCGCCGCTGCTCGCCGCCGATCTCGACCTCGTCCTCGTCGGTCTGTTCGAATCCGTGAGTCTCGTAGAACTTCCGGCCGCCCTCGTTCGAGGCCAGGTCGATCGCGCGCATCCGTTCCATGTTGAAGTCCTGTAAGTCCTCGCGAAGGTGCTCGTACAGCGCGGTGCCGATCCCCTCGCCCTGGTGGTCCGGATGGACGGACATCCGGAGGACGTCGCCCTCCTCCTCGGTGACGACGCCGTGGGTGAAACCGACGATTTCGCGCTCTTTCTCCGCGACGAGGAAGGCGGTCCCAGGCTTCGACAGCGCCGTCTCGAGGGCCTCGTCGCCGTACCACTCGTCGATCGTTTCGTCGATGGTCTCGCCGTCGAGTTCGTCGTAGGTGTCGTGCCAGGTGTCGCGGGCGACGGTCCTGATGCGCTCGCGATCGTCGCGGCTAGCTGGTCTGATATCCATGCTGCGCGCTACCACGGCGAGTGGCAAAGTGGTTTCACCGTCTCAGTTAGGTACGGAATTTCCACCTGTCGCCGGTCCGCTCGCCCTCCCCCGAAGAACGCGCGAGTGACTGTCGGAATCGGTCGGCAGCGACGGTGACGGTGCCGGGTTCGTGCGGGGACCGACGCGGTACGCGATACGTCGCCTCGTTCCGTCACTCTTGGACGTCGAACCCCCGATCGCGGAGCAGGTCCGGAACGCGGTCGCGGTGGTCGCCCTGGAGTTCGATGCGGCCGTCGTCGACCGTCCCGCCCGTCCCCATCGAACTCTTCAGATCCGATGCGATCGACTTGACTTCCGAGTCCGGGAGGTCGAACCCCTCGATGATCGTCACCGGCTTGTCGTAGCGCCGGCTCTCGGTGCGGATCGACAGCACCTGCTGGGAGGTCTCGAGGTCGCCGTGTGTGTCGAGTTCGTCGAGCAGGTCGTCGAGTTCGTCGTCTGCCATATAGTCACATGGGTGGGTGACAGGGGATAGCCCTGTCCTTGCGTTCGCAAGAGCACGCCGCGGCGACGAGACGGGGCGAGGAGAGCGCCGATTACCCGTCCAGATCGAACGCCAGTACGTCCCCCTCGCTGACGTCGCGTTCACTCGTCCACTCGTAGTTGACCTCGAGCACGTACTGGCCTCGACCGGGATATTCCTGCTCGTTCCCGTCCTCGTCCGGGCCGGGTTCGGACGCGTGGTGGATTCCGGTGATCGTGCCGTCCGCGTCGGCGTAGATTATATCGATCCCGAAGTCCATCTCCCGCATGACGAAGGTGCGGTCCTCGACCGACTCGTAGACGAACAGCATCCCGCGGTCCTCGGGGAGTTCCTCGGTATCGCTCAAGCCGAGGAATCGCAGGTCGTCCGTGTCGGCAATCGCCGCCGTCACCTCGCCCAGTTCGTCACCCTCGGGCGTACCGACCGTGACCTCGGTCGTTTCGTAGTCCGCGTGGACCGTCGATTCCTCGTCGTCGCCGTCGTCGGCCTCCGTTCCGTTGCCCGGTTCGGTCTCGTCGCCGTCGGTCGGCTCGTCCGTCTCGTCGCTCGGATCGATCGCATTCAGACAGCCGGCGGCCGCGACTGTCCCGGCGAGCCCGAGCACATGTCGCCGAGTCCACGTGTCTTTCATGTCAGCCGTTCCAACGATCCGGGATAAGTGGTTTTTGTCAGCTATCGATTACACTCAGCGGGTCTGTCCATTCGAGCCGTCGGTTACCCGACCGGCGATATTGCACCGAGCCGCCTTAGAGTCGCGACTTGATCGTCTCGGCGGTTTTTTCGCCGATTCCCTCGACGCTCCGGAGGTCCTCGACGCTCGCCTCGCGGACGTTCTCGACGCTGCCGAACCGACCGAGTAGTCGCTTGCGCGTCTCGGGGCCGACGCCCTTGACATCGTCGAGCACCGTCTTCACCTCGTCGCGGATCGTCTGGTGATACTGCACCGCAAAGCGGTGGGCCTCGTCGCGTACCCGCTGGAGGAGATGCAGGTGCGGCGCGTCGCTCGGCCACGAGAACTCCCGGCGGGGCGTGATCACCCGCTCCTCGGCCTTCGCCAGGCCGACCGCCGGCACGTCCCAGCCCGCATCGGCGAGCGCATCGCGGGCGGCCTCGAGTTGCCCCTCGCCGCCGTCGATCAGCAGCAGGTCCGGATCGGGTCGGTCGTCCCGCCCCTCGACGGCCCGCCTGGCGCGCCACTCGAGGAGGGTCCGCATGTTGTCGTAGTCGTCGTTCTGGTCGGTCAGCTTCTTCCGCCGGTAGTCGGCCTTCTCGGCGCTGCCGTCGACGAAGGTGACGTTACTACCGACCGCCGACTTCCCCTGGGCGTGGCTCACGTCGAACCCCTCGATTCGCCGGGCCGCGTCGAGGTCGAGCGCGTCCGCGAGCATCCCGCACTCGTCGCGCCGGCCCGCGTTGCGCCTGGCGTTCTTCAGCGCGAGGTCGACGAGCTTGGCCTCCCGGCCCGCACCCGGCACGCGGACGGCAACGCCCTCGGTGTCGAGCCAGGCGGCGACCTCCGCGTCGCCGTGGCGCTCGGGGAGGAGGAGGGCGTCCGGCAGCCGGCGCTCGGCGTAGTACTGGACGATGAAGGCTGCCAGGACGCTCGGGACCGCCTCGCCGTCCTCGGTCGCCGGGGCCTCGAGCGTGTGGCGGTCCCGGTCGATCAGCTTTCCGTCCTCGGCGCGCAGCCTGGCAACGGTGGCGTCCTCGCCTTCGATGGCGACGCCGAGGACGTCGACGGCCCGCTCGTCGCCGACCGACTGGACCGCCTCGCCGCCCTCGCCGTGAAAGGCCTCGACGGTTTCGAGCCGGTCTCGGAGGTTCGCCGCGCGCTCGAAGTTCTGGTCCTGTGCGGCAGCTTCCATCTCGCGGCGCAGCGGGTCGGCGAGGATACCGGTCTCGCCCTCGAGGAAGCGCTCGACGGCGGTGACGTCCTCGCCGTAGCTCTCGAGGTCGATTTCGCGAGTGCAGGGTGCGGTACACAGCCCCATCTCGTAGTCGAGGCAGGGCCGGTCGCGGCCCGCGTACTTGTGGTCCGAACAGCCGCGGACGCCGTAGGTCTCCCGCAGGGCCTTCACGACGGTCTCGACCTGGCCCTTGTTCGTGAACGGACCGAAGACGGTCGGCCCGCTCGCACCCGGGGCGCCTTTCGCCTCGCCGTCGGGATCGCGGGTGATCTCGATTTTGGGGGCCTCGTGGGCCGTCAACTGGATCATCGGGTAGGACTTGTCGTCCTTCAGTCGGACGTTGTAGCGAGGCTGGTGGCGCTTGATCAGGTTCGCCTCGAGCAACAGCGCCTGCGTCTCGGTGTCGGTGACGGCGATCTCGATATCGTCAGCGCGGTCGACCATCCGGCGGATCCGGGCGCTTCGGGGATCGGCGTAGGACCGCACCCGATCCCGCAGGTCGACCGCTTTCCCGACGTAGAGGGTGGTATCGTCCTCCCGAAACTGGTAGACGCCGGGCTCTCGCGGCAACGATCCGGCACGCTCGCGAACCCCGTCGGCGTTCATCGGCGGCCCTAGGAAGTCGGCGAATTTCAGGCTGACTCCTCGGGACCGCGCCGGTCGTCGGCGCGCCGCTCGCTCCGGCCGTCGCTTGTACCCTCATGTGTGGGGCTCGGCTCCAATTCCGTCTCCGACGCCGACCCCGGACGAATCGCGGCCTCGAGTTCGGTGATGTCGTCGGCCCCGAACTCGGCGTCGCCGACGGACAGTACCAGGTCCTCGTCACCGCTGACCCTGAGCACGAGCCGCTGCGAACGCGACCGGATGTACGCCCCGACGAGGACGGCCGCGAGGACGATCGCGATCCCCCCGATCGCAAGGATGCCCCACTCCACCACCAGGAGGGCCGTCTCGACCGCTCCGAGCGCACCTTCGGCGAGTTGTGCAACCCGGCCCGCGCCGGGCAGCGATCCGGTAGCGGGAGGATCGACGCCGGGAACGAGCGCGGTGAAGTCGGCGGCCGTCGCCGTTTCGAGTAACGCGACGCCGACGAACGCGGCGACGAGCGCCCAGCAGAGTAGTCCCAGTCGGTTGGTCGTCTCGAGTGTGACGGTGCCGACGTTCGGCCGCTCGACGTGGCGGAAGTTCGGCCCGTCGGCGTCGGGCGTGAACGCCAGCACGCGGTGGCTGGTGACCGCGACCGTCGCGGACGCGAGGTCGACGCGGTGCTCGACGGTCTCGCCGTCGCGACACAGCTGGTCGACGCGCTCGGTCCACCGGTCGACGCGGTCGGCGCGCTCGCTGCTGATCCGGGCCATCGGTGCTCGTCGCTGGTCCGACGCCGACCCACAAGTACGCTCGGGCTCGTTTCTCGCGTAGGCTCCCCCTTCCGATCGGACGGCGGCTTCGACGCGGTACATTCTCGGTGCTCGACCGCCAACCCGACGCGCATGAGCGACTCGACGGTACGGTGCTGGCTCGTCGAACGGGAACTGGGCGACCGCGACTTCGTAACCCTCGTCTACGCGACGCCGGACGGCTCGCGCTACCAGCAGCGCCAGCGGTCCTCGACGGCGCTGCGGACCGGGGCCGAGGTCACCGCGGCCACCGAGATCCCTGAGGACGAACTCGAAGACGTTCCCGACGAGGAGACGCGCGAGCGGTACGCCGCGGAGGTCGATCGGACCGCCGACCGGTACGATCCGAACGATCCGATCTGAGGAGTTCTTCGGGTAGCGTCGGTCGAACCGGCGGAACCGAGGCAATACCGATCCCGAAACGGATGGTTTCGCCTGTAATAGGCGTGTCATAAACCTTATCGGGAAACGCCGCGACCACACGGACATGGCCGCTATCACAGTCGACGACCTGACCAAGTCCTACGGTCAGACCCTCGCGCTCGAGGACCTTTCCTTTCGGGTCCGCGAGGGCGAGGTGTTCGGCTTCCTCGGTCCGAACGGCGCCGGTAAGTCGACGACGATCAACGTCATCCTCGATTTCGCCCGCCCGACCGCCGGCGAGGTCAGCGTCCTCGGTATGGACGCCCAACGACGCAGCCGGGAGATCCGCCAGCGCACCGGCGTTCTCCCCGAAGGCGTCGAACTCTACGACCGGCTGACCGCCCGCCAGCACCTCGAGTTTGCCATCGAGTCCAAGGGCGCCGCCGACGAGCCCGAGGCGTTACTCGAGCGGGTCGGCCTGGTCGACGCGATCGACAGGAA
Source organism: Natrinema salifodinae (assembly GCF_900110455.1). Classification (NCBI taxonomy): domain Archaea; kingdom Methanobacteriati; phylum Methanobacteriota; class Halobacteria; order Halobacteriales; family Natrialbaceae; genus Natrinema; species Natrinema salifodinae. Next base: position 762,558 of record NZ_FOIS01000004.1, read on the forward strand.
AGCCGGCGGGTACTCGAAAGGGATGTCCCAGCGGCTCATGCTCGCGATGGCCCTGGTCGGCGAGCCCGATATCCTGATCTTAGACGAGCCGTCCACCGGCCTCGACCCCAACGGAGCCCGCGAGATGCGCGAAATCGTCCGCGAGGAGAACGAGCGGGGTGCGACCGTCTTCTTCTCGAGTCACATCATGGAGCAGGTCGAAGCGGTCTGCGACCGCGTCGGCATCCTCCGGGACGGCCAGATGGTCGCCGTCGACTCCGTCGAGGGGCTTCGCGACTCCGTCGAGGGCGGCACCTCGCTGCGGGTCACCGTCGACCGGATCGACGACGACGCCCTTCAGGCGATCCGCTCGCTCCCCGACGTCGGCGGCGCAACCGTCGAGGGCCGGGAGCCCCCGACGATCGTCGTGCAGGTCGACGGCTCGAAGACGGCGGTCCTCTCGGCGCTCGAGGACCGCGGCATCGACGTGCGGGACTTCTCGACGACTGAAGCCTCGCTCGACGACGTCTTCCAGTCGTATACCACGGGCGCCGGCACGGGGGTGGAAGCGCGATGAGTTCCGAAACCGGAACCGCACCCGAAACGCAGTCGAGCGCGGGCGGTGCGCCGACGAGTTCGGTCAACATAGAGAGCGTCCGGACGATCGCGAAGAAGGACTTTCAGGACTCGGTCCGGTCGTGGCTGTTCTGGGGCCTGAGCGCGTTCTTCTTCACGCTGATGGCCGTCCTGGCCGGCTTCCTCTCGTGGGCGAATCCAGACGATTTCACGACGCTCAACTTCATCTCGATGGTCAGCCAGGTGTGTAAGCTGATCATTCCGTTGATCGCGCTCGTACTCGGCTGGAAATCTATCGCCGGCGAGCGCGAGACCGGGAGCATCAAGGTCCTGCTCTCGCTGCCCCACTCCCGGAAGGACGTCCTTCTCGGGAAGCTGCTGGGCCGGACGGCCGTGCTCTCGCTGTCGCTCATCATCGGCTTTCTCATCGCCATGGTCGCCGTCGCGTTCGCGGTCTCGGAGTTCTCGCTCTCCGCGTACATCGCCTTCCTGGCGATGACACTCCTCTACGCGCTCGCGTACATGAGCATCGCCGTCTCGCTGTCGTCGCTGACCCGTTCGACGACGATGGCCGGCGCGGGGATGTTCGGCGTCTTCGTCCTGTTCTACATCGTCTGGAACTCGATCCAGCAGGCGCTACAGCTCCTGATGAACCGCGGGTACATTGAGGGCGTCACGTACACCGTCTCCGGGCTGGGCGGTCAACAGGTCGAACTGACTCGACTGCCCAGCTGGGCCCAGTTCATCGACATGATCGATCCGGGCAACGCATACCAGAACACGATCACGATCTTCAGCGCGCTCTCGGGTGAGGAGCTCGGTACGACCGTCCGGGACGTCGCCTATCCGAACGGCGTCCCCTTCTTCCTGGAGGACTGGTTCTCCTTCGTCATCCTCCTGTTCTGGATCGTCGTCCCGATCGCCGTCGCGCTCTACCGGTTCGACCGCGTCGACATCTGATCGCCATCGACGCCTGCGGTCCGATCCCGTTCTTCGGCGCGTTCGACTCGTTCTCGCTCGGGTGGTCCGTTTACGGTTCCCGCAGTGGTACGCGCGGCCGTGACCGACACCCACTGCATCTTCTACGGCGGCAAGGGCGGCGTCGGCAAGACGACCTGCGCCGCGGCCACGGGGCTCTCGCTGGCCGGCGCGGGCCGAGAGACGCTCGTCGTCTCGACCGATCCCGCCCACTCCCTGGCGGACTCGTTCGAGGCCGACCTCGGGTCGGAGCCGACCGAACTCGACGGAATCGAACCCTCGCCAGCGCGCGCCGACGGGGCCGATCGGGCGGCGGCGGGCAGTCTCTGGGCCGTTGAGATCGACCCCGAGACCCAGCGCGAGCGCTACGAAACGCTGGCGCGGGCGCTCGCCGCTGACCTCCGCAGCGCCGGGATCAGCCTCTCCGACGCGGAGGTCGAGCGACTCTTCGCCGGCGGCGCGCCGGCCGGCAGCGACGAGATCGCCGCGCTCGACCTCTTAGTCGAGTACGTCGACTCGGGCGAGTGGGACGTCGTCGTCTTCGACACCGCGCCGACGGGCCACACCCTCCGGCTGTTCGACATGCCCGACGTGATGAGCCGGGCGCTCGAGACGACCCGCTCGCTGCGCGGCCAGGCGCGCCGGATCGGGACCGCGGCCCGGACGGCGATGTTCGGTCCGATGTCGATGCTGGGTGGATCCGACGACGAGGAAGAGAGCCTGGCGGCGTTTCAGGCACGCCTCGAGCGCGCCCGCGAGCTGTTGGTCGACCCCGAGCGCACGGAGTTCCGTGTCGTCCTCCTCCCGCAGTCGATGGCGATTTCGGAGTCCGAACGGCTCGTCGCGCGGCTCCGCGAGGCCGGCGTGTCGGTGGAACGCCTGGTCGTGAACCGCGTGTTCGAGGCCCCCCACGAGGGCTGTCCGCGCTGTCGCGAGCGCAGGGAGCGCCACGAGGAGCGACTCGCCGAGATCCGGGCGACGTTTCCCGAACTCGACGTCCTGACGCTGCCGGAGCTCGAGGGAGAGGTCCAAGGCCGCGAGTCGCTCGCGGTCGTCGCGGACCGACTGCCGGACTGAGCGGGCGGTGTCGCCCGGCTTAGGTCTATCCTCTCGGAGACCCGGCGTTCGACCGTGGCATCCTTCGATCGATCCTCGAACGCGTCCCCGCTCCTCACGACGATCGGCCTGGCCGTCGCGCTCGTCGCAGTCGTCGGCACGCACGTTTTCGGCTGGGAGTTGGGATCGGGACAGCCCCTGCCGACGGTGATCGGCGTCGCCGCTGCGACCGTCGCCGTCGCGGTTGCACTCGCCAGACGGCGGTGAGCGCTGTCGCACCGTTGCGCCGTCGGACCGGAGAAGCGTTGCTTCGCGTCGGGATCGCGGAGCGGATCGAAACCGTGTCTTTAGACGACCGTCACGGGTGATGCGTTCCGACAAACAAGCTTTTCTGTAGTTACACGAATGCGCGTGGTATGTCGATCTTCCCCGCCGAGATGGAAAGCGAGCGGCTCCGATACGAGCGGCTCCACCCCGAGACGGTCGACCCGTTCGAGCTGTACGAGCACGCCCGGGCGGACGCACCCGATATTGAGGCCATCACGGAATACGTCACCTGGGACCCGTACGAAAATCCCAAGGACGCGTTCGACTGGGTCGCCGAGTGCGGGGAGCGGTTCGAGGCCGGTGAGGACGCGATCTACGTGCTTCAGCCGATGGAGGGCGACCGCGCCGGCGAGCTGGCCGGCCTCGCCGGCCTCGAACCCGACTGGGATCGCCGCTTGGGGACCCTCGGCGTCTGGCTTCGGACACCGTTCTGGGGGCGGGGGTATTCCGGCGAGCGGGCCGGTCGGCTGCTCGAACTCGCGTTCGATTGGCTCGATCTGGACGTCGTCGCGGTGACGCACGATCCCGACAACGAGAACTCGCGGCGCGCCATCGAGTCGTACGTGGAGCGGTTCGGCGGCCGCAAGGAGGGACGGATTCGCAACGACATCGTCGTCGACGGCCAGCCGCGCGATTCGATCAGGTACAGCATCTCTCGCGAGGAGTGGGAGCGGAACCGTTCCCCGTAGCGCCCCGACCGAGCGGCCCGCAGTCGGGTTCGGTTACTCGAGGTCGATCCCGCGATCGGTCAGCAACTCGCGAAACGCCGCCTCGTCGAGGATCGGCACGTCGTTCGCCTCCGCGTCCTCCAGCTTCGTCGCCCCCGGACTCTCGCCGGCGACCAGGTAGTTGGTGTTGCCCGAGACGCTGCCCGTCGCGTTTGCGCCGTGGGCTTCGACGAGTTCTTGCGCGTCGCCTCTGGTCATGGCTTCGAGCGAGCCGGTGAAGACGAAGGTGAGACCGTCGAGTTCGTCCCCGCCGACGCCGGTGTCGGCCTCCTGCGGGGAAACGTGGGCGAGCACGTCGTCGACCGCGGCGGCGTTTGCCTCGCTCGCGAAGAACTCGTGGATCGTCTCGGCGACGGTCTCGCCCACGTCGTCGACGTCCTCGAGGCGCTCGGGTTCGTTTTTCGCCGCCTGGCGAACGTCCTCGAAGGTGCCGAACTCGCGGGCGAGTTCGCGGGCGGTCGTCGGCCCGATGAGGGGGATGCCCAGCGCAGAGATGAAGTCCGGAAGGGGCGGTTCGCGGCTCGTCTCGAGCTCTGCGAGGAGGTTCTCGGCGCTGGTCTCACCCCAGCCCTCGAGGTCGGTGAGGGCCTCGCGGTCGAGTTCGTAGAGGTCCGCGACGGACGCGACCAGGCCGGCGTCGACCAGCTGGCGGACGCTCTGCTCGCCTAAACCCTCGATGTCGAGGCCGTCGTCGCTCGCGTAGTACTCGATCGATCGCCGGAGCTGCGCGTCGCAGGTCAGCCCGCCGGTACAGAACGCGATGGGGCCGTCGCGCTCGACCGGGCTGCCACAGATCGGGCAGCTGTCGGGCAGTTCGTAGTGGCCCTCGTTGGTTTTCTCGACGACCTCCTCGACGTAGGGGATGACGTCGCCCGCGCGCTGGACGCGGACGGTGTCGCCGACGTTCACGTTCTTCTCGGCGATCTCCTCCGGATTGTGGAGGCTCGCCCGCGAGACCGTGACGCCGCCGACGTCGACCGGATCGAGTAGGGCGACGGGCGTGAGCCGGCCGGTGCGGCCGACCTGGACCGCCACGTCGGCGATCGTCGTGACCTCCGCGCGGGCGGGGAACTTGTAGGCGAACGCCCAGCGGTCGTGGCGGGCCGTCCGGCCGAGTTCCTCCCGAGCCTCGCGGTCGTCGACCTTGATCACGACGCCGTCGATCTCGTAGTCCAAGTCGTCACGTTCCTCGAGCAACCGATTTCGGTAGTCGATCGCGCTCTCGATGTCGTCGACGACTTCCACGCGGTCGTTGGTCCGCAGGCCGTACTCGGGAAAGCGTTCGAGTTCGTCCCGGTGGCTGTCCTCGAGATCGCTGGCGTCGAGCACGTCGAAGTAGAAGACCGCGAGCGGCCGCTCGGCGACGATCGAGGGGTCGAGCTGTCGGATCGTGCCGGCGGTGGCGTTGCGCGGGTTCGCGAAGGGCTCCTCGCCGCGCTCGATGCGCTCGCGGTTGTGCGCCTGGAAGTCGTCCTTGGGCATGTAGACCTCGCCGCGGACGGTCAGGAAGTCGGGGTGGTCGCCGCGGAGCCGCTGCGGGACGGAGCCGATGGTGCGGGCATTGCGCGTCACGTCGTCGCCCTCGCGGCCGTCTCCGCGGGTCACGGCGCGTTCGAGGCTGCCGTCCTCGTAGACGAACTCCATCGAGACGCCGTCGAACTTCGGCTCGCAGACGTACCGGACGTCCCCGACCTCGCGGCGGACGCGCTCGTCGAACTCCCGGACGTCCGCCTCCTCCCCGCTGTTGTCGATCGAGAGCATCGGCGCGACGTGCTCGACCGTGTCAAACTCCTCAATGGGCTCGCCGCTGACGCTGCGCGTCGGGCTGTCGGGATGGTCGAGGTCGAAGGCTGCCTCGAGTTCGCGCAGCCTGGCGAACAGCGCGTCGTAGGACCGGTCGGCGATGATCGGATCGTTCTCGACGTAGTACCGGCGGTCGTGCTCGCGGATGGCCTGGCGCAACTGCTCGACCTGGCGCTCGGCCTCCGCCTCCGAGAGCTCCGCGACCGGCGCGAAGTCGGTTGGCGGATCCCGGAGGTAGGGGTTCTCCTCGTCCTCGTCGGCGACTGACATTGCCCGGGAGTAGCCGCTCGCTCCCGTTAACGTTACTGACCGCGCCGCGCCGTCGGCCTGGTCTCGGCTCGCGGAACCGAGCCGGTCGCATCACTTCCAGGGGTTGTCCACCAGTTCGGTGTGGACGCTCGCGCCGACTGCGATCCGACAGTCGGTCCGCGGCGAGGCGAGACACAGCAGCACGTAGCCGGCCTCTCGGTGTCGGTCCTTTAGCGCGCGGGGGAGCCGCCGGTACGCGAAGGCGTCGTCGACGCCGGTCTCGCTCCCGTCGCCGTCCCCGTCCGAGCGGTCCGTTCCGCCGGCCTCGAGTAACCGTCCGGTACAGGTCCCGCAGGCGCCGGTGCGACAGCCGTACGGGAGCACGGCCCCGGCGAACTCGGCGGCCTCGAGGACCGTCTCGTCCTCGCGGACGTCGATGCGTCGCGTTCGACCGTCGGGCCACTCGAGCGTCACGTCGTGGCTCGTCATGGACCCGGTCGCCACCTCGCTTCGGTCACTGCCAGACGTCGCTCGTGCAGTCGCCGTCCGGCCACCGGATCTCGTGGGCGCGGGCCGGCCCGTCGGGACACTCGCCCCAGTCGACGAGGAAGTCCTCGTCGAGTTCGAGGGTGCCGTTCCGGGGGTCGACGTCGGCCTTCAGCATCACCGAGCCCTGCTCGCCCTCCTCGGGGTAGAACTGCTCGTCCCACGAGGAGAACAGCGAGGTGGTCCAGTAGAGCCGCTCGCCGTCCAGCGAGAGTTGCACCATCTGCGGGCCGGCGGCCAGTTCGCGGCCCTGAACCTCCTGTACCTCACCGAAGGTGCCGCCGACCGACAGCGAGTCGGCCCGTCGCGGGTTCGACGGATCCGAGATGTCGTACATCCAAACCTCGCCGTGGAGCCAGTTCGAGCCGAACAGGTAGCGGTCGTCCATCGAGATCAGGATGTCCGTCGGCAGCGCGGGCACCGGCATGTCCCAGTCGGGGTGCTCGCGGGATTCGAAGTCGATCACCTTCTCCGCGCGGTACTCGCCGGCTTCCTCGTCCCGCCAGAAGTGGAAGATGTTCGACGAGAGCGCGGCTCCGACGAACCCGTGGGTCGACTCCGGCGTGTGGAGGAATCGCACCTCCAGCGGGATCAGCCCCTCCTCGCCGAGATCGATGGTCTGCTCGACCGTGCCCTCCTCCCAGTCCCAGAAGTGGAGCTGCTGTCCGTACTCCCCCGCTTCGACGTCGTCGAGGTCGAACCCGGGGTAGTAGGTCTTCGGCGCGGCCCACTCGCTGGAGACCATCACGTTCTGGCGGGGCTGGTACCAGTAATCGTAGTTCATCTCGATCTCGCCAGGCGGGTCCCACCGACCTTCGATCTCGAAGTCCTCGTTCAGTTCGAGGAAGCCGCCGGGGAGGTCGCCGTCGGCGTCCCCGAGCATGCTGATCAGGATCTGGCCGTCCGGGACGCAGTGAACGGTGTGGGGCGCCGAGAGGTCGTACTCGAAGACCTCCTCGGGTTCGATCACCTCGACTAATTCGGGATTCCGCCGGTCTTTCGCGTCGATCACGTGGATCCGCGAGGAGCGCTGGCCAGGGACGATCAGGTGTCGACGCTCGAGCCCCTCCATGTGACACGACGAGGAACAGGCGTTCCACCCGAAGTGATGGAGTTCGTCGCCGCGGTTGGGGAGTTCGATCCGGTCGACGATCTCGCAGTACGTGTCGGAGTCGGGGTCGATATCGACGACCGCTACGAAGTCGGACGCGTCGATGTCCGTCCCGACGTAGAGGCTCATCACGTAGGCCAGCTTCTCTCGGTCGCCCTCCTCGATGGCGGCCTGGGGCGTCGCGTAGCCGGGTCCCTCGTGGTCGTGGTGGTGCTCGTGGTCGTGCCCTGATTCGGCGTCGTCTGGTGTGCTCACGTCACTCATGGTGTTCCCGACCACGAACACGTAAATAAGTCTGTTCGGGGTGTCGCGTCGGGACGAAAGCGACGCGAGAGTTACGCCCACGGACTGTCGCCGACCGCCGCCCGGACCCTGGGTCCGACTTCGATGCGGCAGTCGGCTCGCGGGTGTGCGATACAGAGCAGGACGTAGCCGTCGGCCCGCTCGTCGTCCGTTAACGCCGCCGGCGACCGCCGATAGGTGAACGCGTCCGCGGGGTCGGGAGGCTGCGCGGCCCCGTCCGCGTCGGTATCGGTCTCGTCGCCGTCGGTTCCGTTTTCGAGTCCGATCAGCCGGCCGACGCAGGTGATGCAGGTCCCCTCGCGGCAGTCGTACGGCAGCCGAACGCCGCACCGCTGGGCCGCGTCGAGGACCGTCTCGTCCGCAGACGCGTCGATCGTTTGCGTTCGGCCGTCGGGCCACTCGAGGGTGACGTCGTAGCGGGTCATCGTTCGATTCGCTGGTTCGGGGCTGTCGGGGAAAAGCACTGGCGTGCGACGGACGGGCGGGAACCCAGTCTTTACCCGCACCCGGCCCGTAGGCGCGGACAGATGGGACAGGGAACGGAGTACGGCCTGGTCGACCTCGAGGAAGCGGAGACCCCGGGCGACGAGTGGGAGGAGATCGACGTCTCGGACACCGAGGCGGACCGGATCGCCCGCAAGCGCGACCGCGAGTTCAACCAGTTCCAAGAGCGGATCAAGGACGCCGACCAGTTCAAGGTCGAGCAGTCGGTGTTCGACGATGCGACGTTCGCGGCGCTGTACAAGCTGGTCCAGGACGGCTACGTCGAGGCCTTCGGCGGGCCGCTCTCGACGGGCAAGGAGGCCAACGTTTACCACGCGCTGGGCGACGACCGCGAGGTCGCGGTCAAGGTCTACCGGATCAACGCCTCGAACTTCCGGCAGATGCGCGACTACCTCGAGGGCGACCCCAGGTTCGAGGGCCTGGGCGGCAAGAAGAAAGACGTCGTCCTCGCCTGGACCAAGAAGGAGCTGGCGAACCTCCGGCGCGCGAAGAAAGCCGGCGTCCGGGTCCCGGAACCGATCGCCGCCGAGCGCAACGTCCTCGTCATGGAGTACATCGGCAACGAGGACGGCCGCGCCAGGCGGCTCGGCGAGGTCCAGATCGAGAACCCCGAGACCGCCTACGAGGTCATGCGCGAGTACATGCGCCGGCTCTATTCGGCCGGCCTGATCCACGGCGATCTCAGCGAGTACAACGTCGTCTTCGACGAGGGTCAACTCGTGCTCATCGACCTCGGCCAGGCCGTCACGGTCCACCACCCCAACAGCCGCGACTTTCTGGAGCGCGACTGCCGGAACGTGGCCAGTTTCTTCTCCCGCCAGGGGCTCGAGACCGATCCGGACGACTTACTCGAGTTCGTCACGAGTCCGGAGCCGGATCCGTCGCGCGACTGAGCTCCACCGGCCGCCGCTTCCCGACCGCCTCGAACGTCTCCCTCAGACGATTTCGATCCGCCCCTCCGTTTCGGGTGCGATGACTGCTTCCTCTCGAATCGTTTCGATCGCGAGCGCCGACAGGAGCGTCCCTTCGTCCGCGGGCACGAGCACGTCGGCGTCCGCGAGTACTTCGTAGCCGTCGCCGCCGCTCGCGACGAAATCGTTCGTGGCGAGCTCGTACGTCGCGTCGTCCGCGAGCGGCTCCCCGTCGACGGTAATCGCCTCGACGCGGTCGCCCGCGGGCGCGTCCGGCTCGTAGGCGTAGGCCATCCCGCTGACCTGCGGGAACCGGCCGTGGCCCTCCGCGACCGCGCTCACGCCGCGTTCGATCGCCTCGCGGAGGGTCGCGCCCGACACCTCGAGTTTCGCGGTGCGGTTCGGGAACGGCAGGATGTCGACGATCGTTCGCCTGGTGAGTTCGCCGGCCTCGTACAACTGATCGCTGCGGATGCCGCCGCCGTTCTGGAGCGCGACATCGGCGTCGACGTCCGCGCGCACGACGTCGGCCAGCCAGTTTCCGAGGTTCGACTCCTCGCTGCGGACGGTTTCGGTCCGCGCGTCGAGCGGCACGTCGGTCTCGCCGATCACCACGTCGAGCTCAGACTCGAGTTCGCGCTGGTAGTCCGCGAGCAGCGACCGGACGTCCTCGTGGGGGTCGACGTCCTCCGCCTCGACCTGCGCGTCGAGGTCGTACCGCTCGAACGAGTGGTCGGTGACCCCGTCGCTCCCGACGTCGAGATCCAGTTGGCCGACGTATTCGAACTCGTCGCCGACGACCGAGACGACGGCGTCGTCGATCTCCTTCGGCTCGTCGTACACCATCGCGGCGTGGTCGCCGACGGCGACGTCGATGCCGTCGACGGCTGCGACCAGATCCGCCGCGACGGGGCTGGCGAGGTGCGAGAGCAGGAGGACGACGTCCGCGCCCTCGTCCCGCAGGTCGGCGACAACCGCCTCGGCTGCGGTCTCGGGGTCGCGCACCTCGACGTGCTCGCCGACGGAGGTGACGTCGGGGGTGTCGGCCGGCGCGAGCCCGGTGATCCCGAACCGGACGCCGTCGATTTCCTCGAGGGCGTACCGCTTGGCTCCCTCCTCGGCCGCGAACACCTCGCCGGTCCGGTCGTCGCGGACGTTCGCGCTCACCCAGGTGAACTCGCTGTCGGCGACGTTCTCGCGCAGACTTGCCGGCCCGTTATCGAACTCGTGGTTGCCGAACGTGTCGTAGGCCAGCGGGCTGGCGTTGAGCAACTCGACCATGTGTTCCCCGTCGAAGACCGACGACTCGACGGACGTGTGCAGGTCGTCGCCGTTGCCGACGACCAGCGCGTTGCCCTCGGGTGCGGCCGCCGCCTGGTCCGCCATCAGGCCGAAGTAGTTCGCGACGTTGAGCGACTCCTCCAGGTCGCCCATCGAGCCGTGGAGGTGGGTGTCGTGGAGGAGTCGGACGGTCGTCGGTTCGTCGGTATCGTCTCCGCTCGAGCCGTCCGTCTCTCCGTCGGCCAAGTCCGACGTGTCGTCGAACGCACAGCCCGCCAGTGCGGCGACGCTCGCGGAGCCGACGCCTTTCAGGAGCCGCCGTCTGTCGATCCCGTCCGCGGGTTCCGATGGCATATACGAACTCCCTCGGAAGTCCCGCTAATATGTCTACTGGAATTTATATATGTAACGACGGTACGGATACGTACCGGACTGACGATCGCCGATCTGTGGGGAGATCAGGGGTCCGGTACCGAGTTCTCCGTAGTCGTACTGACCGCCGTCGATACGCGGCGGGCACCGCGATCGATTGCGGTCCGGTCGTTTCGCATCTTACTCTCGCTTGAGGCGTCACGGTTCGTCGAACGCCCGAACGCCTTAGTGGCTCGCCCTCGCGCGAACGCGTATGAACGTCGGCATCGTCTCGGACACGCACGACAACGTCGAAGCGACCGAGCGCGCGACCGAGATTTTCGAGGCGGAAGGCGTCGAGACCGTCATTCACTGCGGCGACTTCGTCGCACCGTTGATGGTGCCCTACTTCGAGGACTTCGAACTTCACGGCGTCCTCGGGAACAACGACGGCGATGTCGCGAACCTCCAGGGTGCATTCGACTCGCTGGGCGGCGAGAGCCAGCTGCACGGACGCTTCGCCGACATCGAGTTCGACGGGCTCTCGTTCGCCGTCCTCCACGGCGAACAGCTCGCAGAGGTCGAGGCGATCGCCGCCGGCGAGACCTACGACTTCGTCTGTTACGGCCACCACCACGAGCGCGAACTCTCGGCGGAGGGGCGGACGACGGTGCTCAACCCCGGTGCGCACTTCCTGCCGCAGTCCGAGGACGACCGAACCGTCGCGATCGTCGACACGCGCTCGGAGTCGGTTCGGTTCCGATCGGTACGCGAGTAGCGCCGCCGCGTCGCCGGCCCCGCCCCCTCACATGAACATCCGATCCTCCGGGAAGCTCTGATTGGCGATCCCCTCTTGCGATTCGAGCGCTTCCATGCGGTCCGCAAGTTCGGCAAAGTACCGCTGCAGTTCCGCGGCATGTTCGCGTAGCTGTTCGTCGTCGATCTCGAGTCCGTAAACGGTCTCCAGCAGGCCCAGGTACCGGAGCGCCGCTCCGAGGTCCGGACCGGGCGGGTGCGTCGGCGTAATGTACGCGCCCAGCGGCGGGGCCTCCCCTTCGAGACTGCGAGCCGTCAGTTCGCCGGCGACGCCGTCGAGGACGCCGCCGCTGGCCGGCGATACGTCCGTCCCGCCGAGCCGTCGCTCTCGGTACTCCGGCGTCGCGACGGAGAAGACGTCGTGTTCTTCCGGTCCGTGCGGATACGGGATACCGTGAAAGACGGCCAGTTCGTCGATCTCGGTCGCGTCGATCCACTCGAGGAGGCCGTCCGCGAACACGTCGGCCGCCCAGACCGGCACAAATAGCTCGCTCAGCAGGACGCAGTAGTCGCCCGCCGGCGACGTGTAGAGGCGCATCGGGTGTCGCGGTTCGCCGTCCTCGACCGGGGTGATGTCCGGGAGCCCGCGGGATCGAACGTGACCGACCTGGTCGAACTCGAGGTGCGTGACGAGGTGGTCGACCGCGGTGAGTCCCGCCAGGCCGACGTTCGAGAGGCCGACGAGCAGCGGTCCCGCGAGCGGGTCGTCGGTCGAAACGGACACTTCGTAGGTCGGATCGGGAGCCGGGGCCATGTGCGTTGCTACGCCGGACCAGCCCTTATACCACCGCCGTGGGTCTTCCCGCCGCGTCCGCCCGGGACTCGCGGACCAAGGCCTTAACCTCGCCCAGCCAGTATCGTACCGTATGCAGCACGTGAAGATTCCGCAGGACCGCATCGGCGTTCTCATCGGCGAAGGAGGCGAAACGATGCGCGAGATCGAAGCGGAAGCGGAAGTTCGACTCGACATCGACTCGGAGAACGGCTCCGTCGCCGTCGAGACCGTCGGCGATCCCGTCCGCGGCCTCAAGGGCCCCGAGATCGTCCGCGCCATCGGGCGCGGATTCGCCCCCGAGGACGCGATGCGACTGCTCGAGGACGACATGATGTTGTTCGACGTGGTCGACATCGACGCCGCCGCCCGCAACAAGAACGACATGAAACGGAAGAAGGGGCGGCTCATCGGTGAGGGCGGCCGAACCCGCGAACTCATGGAGGAACTGACCGGGGCCGACGTCGTCATCTACGGCTCGACGCTCGGGATCATCGGCGCGCCACAGGAGGTCGACGCCGTCCGCAGCGCGGCCGAGATGCTCTTAGACGGTGCGCCCCACGGTGCCGTCTACTCCTTCCTCGAGGAGAAGCACAACGAGATGAAACATCAGGGAATGGAGTACCACCGGTTCCCCGGCGGGCAGTCCTGATCGGTACGATCGGTCCGTTCGTTGCTACTTCTCATCTCGCCACGTCTCGTCTCTAATCGCTTCTTCGATAGCGTCGACTTCGATCGACCCTCGTCCTTCGCAACCGACGACGAACCGGGTTCAGCGAGTTGCTCGAACAGCCGCGGCGCCGTCCGAGGTGGTCCGTGGGAGGGAGATCGTCTCCCGAATTACTGTCGGAGCGACACGTCGGGCTCGAGGCCCTTCTCGCGTATTGCTATAAATACCAGAACTGCCATCGGATCGGAAACGCAAGACGGGGGCCGGTTTTCGGGGCCCGATTAGACCGGCAGCAAAAGAATTATATAGAATAGCAATCAATCCTTCGGTGACCATGGCACAACAGCAGATGGGCAACCAGCCCCTCATCGTTCTCTCGGAGGAGAGCCAGCGAACCTCCGGGAAAGACGCGCAGTCGATGAACATCCAGGCCGGGAAGGCCGTCGCCGAGTCGGTACGGACGACGCTCGGCCCGAAGGGGATGGACAAGATGCTCGTCGACTCGACGGGCAACGTCGTCGTCACGAACGACGGCGTCACGCTCCTCTCGGAGATGGACATCGACCACCCCGCGGCCGACATGATCGTCGAAGTCGCGGAGACCCAGGAGGACGAGGTCGGTGACGGGACGACCAGTGCCGTCGTCGTCGCCGGCGAACTCCTCAGCCAGGCCGAGGACCTCCTCGACCAGGACATCCACGCGACCACCCTCGCCCAGGGGTACCGCGAGGCCGCCGAGCAGGCCACGGAGGCCCTCGAAGAGATCGCCATCGACGTCGACGAGGACGACACGGACGTCCTCGAGCAGATCGCCGCGACGGCGATGACCGGCAAAGGCGCCGAGAGCGCCAAGGACCTGCTCTCCGAACTCGTCGTCGACGCCGTCCGCGCAGTCGCGGACGACGACGGCGTCGATACGGACAACATCAAAGTCGAGAAGGTCGTCGGCGGCTCCATCGAGAACTCGGAGCTCGTCGAGGGCGTCATCGTCGACAAGGAGCGCGTCTCCGAGAACATGCCCTACTTCACCGAGGACGCCAACGTCGCGATCATCGACGGCGACCTCGAGGTCAAGGAGACCGAAATCGACGCTGAGGTCAACGTCACCGACCCCGACCAGCTCGAGCAGTTCTTAGAGCAGGAGGAGGCCCAGCTGCGCGAGATGGCCGAGCAGATCGCCGACGTCGGCGCCGACGTCGTCTTCGTCGACGGCGGCATCGACGACATGGCCCAGCACTACCTCGCCCAGGAGGGCATCATCGCGGTCCGCCGCGTCAAGTCCAGCGACCAGACCCAGCTGGCCCGCGCGACCGGTGCTCGCCCCGTCTCGAACGTCGACGACCTGACCGAGGACGACCTCGGCTTCGCCGGCAGCGTCGCCCAGAAGGAGATCGCCGGCGACCAGCGCATCTTCGTCGAGGACGTCGACGACGCCAAGGCCGTCACCCTCATCCTCCGCGGCGGCACCGAGCACGTCATCGACGAGATCGACCGCGCCATCGAGGACTCGCTGGGCGTCGTCCGGACGACCATCGAGGACGGCAAGGTTCTCGCCGGCGGCGGCGCGCCCGAGATCGACCTCTCGCTCGCGCTCCGTGACTACGCCGACTCCGTCGGCGGCCGCGAGCAACTCGCCGTCGAGGCCTTCGCCGACGCGCTCGAAGTCATCCCGCGCACGCTGGCCGAGAACGCTGGACTCGACCCCATCGACTCGCTGGTCGAACTGCGTAGCGCCCACGACGGCGGCGACACCGCTGCCGGCCTGGACGCCTACACCGGCGACACCATCGACATGGACGCCGAGGGCGTCTACGAGCCGCTGCGCGTGAAGACCCAGGCCATCGAGTCCGCCACCGAGGCGGCCGTCATGCTGCTGCGCATCGACGACGTCATCGCCGCGGGCGACCTCGCCGTCGAGGACAACGACGACGACGAGGAGATGCCCGGCGGCCCCGGCGGCGGCATGGGCGGCATGGGCGGTATGGGCGGCGGCATGGGCGGCATGATGTAAGCCGGCCGGCCACGAGCCACCCACACACCGACCACCTGCACCGCGCCACGCTGGCGCGCGTTTGTCGGACCGATCATCGATCAACCGCGACGGCCCATCTCTCCGACTCGCGTCGGCCCCGCTTTTCGCCGACCGTTCGCGGACCACGCTCCCGAATTTCCGTTTTCGCGCTTCGATCGCACTCCCGCAGTCCGCCGTCCGCCGACGCCGATTTCGACCTGCTTGGGAGTCTCCCGCACCGTAACGGGTAGTACGACTTAAGTGGCCGCTCGCAAAATCTGCCGTCATGAACACGCTTCTACTGGACAGCGACGCGGTCGACGACCACGCGCGCCTGGCCGACGTCATCGACGCGGTCGAGGGGGCGTTCGGGGCCTTCGAGCGCGGCGACACGCAGATGCCCGCGAAGTCCTACATCGACCTGCCCCGGTACAACGGGGACTTCCGGTCGATGCCCGCCTACCTCGACACGGGCGAGTGGGACGCGGCCGGCGTGAAGTGGGTCAACGTCCACCCGGACAACCCCGCGGACCACGACCTGCCGACGGTCCTGGGGACGATGATCTACTCCGATCCCGAGACCGCGTTTCCGCTCGCGATCATGGACGGGACGACGCTCACGATGAAACGGACCGGCGCCGCGGCCGCCGTCGCCACCGACCAGCTGGCCGTCGAGGGCGCCTCGAGCCTCGGCCTGGTCGGAGCCGGCGTCCAGTCGTACACGCAACTCGAGGCGATCAGCGAGGTCCGCCCGATCGAGAAGGTCGTCGTCTCGGATCCCGACGAGGACCGCGTCCAACGGTTCGTCGAGACCTACGAGGACCGGTTCGAGGTTCGCGCCGGATCGATCGCCGAGGCCGGTAGCTGCGACGTTCTGTCGACGGTGACGCCGGTCGAGGACCCGATCGTGGGGCTAGACGACGTCGGCGAGCACACGCACGTCAACGCCATCGGTGCCGACGCCGAGGGGAAACACGAACTGACCGACGAACTTCTGGAGGCGGCTCGGATCGTCATCGACGACCACGAGCAGTGTACCCACTCGGGCGAGATCAACGTCCCGTACGGTGAGGGAACCCTGACCGACGCGGACATCTACGGCGAGATCGGCGAACTCGTCGTCGGTGCGAAGGCAGGCCGGACCGACGATACCGGGATCACGGTCTTCGACTCGACCGGGCTCGCGATCCAGGACGTCGCGGCCGCCCGCGTAGTCTACGAGAACGCCAGTGCGGACGGCGACGGCTACGAGTTCGGAATGATCGACACCGATCAGTAGCCGCCCGGCCGTCCTCGCGTCGTCGTCTCCGTTCCGCTCGCGACGGCGCACCGTCTCTCCCCGCTATCTTCGGCGAAAAAGCAGCGTGATCGCGGACCGCAATCGGTAGACTGCGGTGTCAGTCGTCAGACTTCGCGGTTCCAGCCTGGTCGCCGCCGGCATCGCGACCGACCGCCGTCTCGCGGAGATCGGCCTCGATCTCCTCGAGCGACCGTCCTTTCGTCTCGGGGACGAGCTGGTAACAGAAGCCCAGCGCGAACAGGGAGAGCAGGCCGTACAGCCAGAACGTGCCGGACTGCCCGAGCGTGTCGACCAGGCCGAGGAAGGTCAGCGAGACGATCAAGTTGCCGGCCCAGTTGATGACCGTGACGACGCCCATCGCCGTCCCCCGAACTTCCATCGGGTAGATCTCGGAGATCATCAGCCAGAAGACCGGGCCGAGACCGATCGCGAAGCTGGCCACGTACAACATTAGGCTCCCGGTCGCAACCCAGCCGATGGTGCCGGAGAGGCCGGGCAGGTAGAACACGATCCCGAGGATCGCCAGCATGACGGTCATGCCGGCCAGGCCCGAGAGCAACAGCGGGCGGCGGCCGGTGCGGTCGATCAGCAGGACCGCGACGACGGTCATGGCGACGTTGACGGCACCGATGCCGACGGTCGCGAGGATCGACGCGCTGTCGCCGAAGCCGGTCGACTCGAGGATCGTCGGCGCGTAGTACATGACCGTGTTGATGCCGGTCACCTGCTGGAAGGCCGCCAGGCCGACCCCGACGACCAGCATCGGTCGCACCCACGGCTGAAGCAGGTCGCTGAGGGTGCCGGATTCGGTGTGGATCGTCTCTTTGATCTCCTGCAGTTCGGCGTCGATCTGGCTCTCGACGCGGGTCTTGGACAGCACTTCGCGGGCGTCGGTTTCGCGGCCCTGCTCGTAGAGCCAGCGGGGGCTCGCGGGCATGAAGAGCATACCGACGAAGAGGACGGCCGCGGGGACCATGCCGAGGCCGAGCATCCAGCGCCACTCGCCGCCGGCGGAGAACGCGTAGTTGACGAGATACGCGATGAGGATGCCGCTGGTGATCGTCAGTTGGTTCAGCGAGACCAGCGAGCCGCGGATCTTCGGCGGTGCGATCTCGGAGATGTACAGCGGGCCGACGACGGAGGCGAAGCCGACCCCGATGCCGTCGATGATCCGACCGATGATCAGCACCTCGGCGGTCGGGGCGATCGCCATGATGAGCGAGCCCACGAAGAAGATGACGGCCCCAACGAGGATGAGCCGCCGCCGACCGAGGCGGTCAGCGATCCGACCGCCGACGGCTGCACCGATGATCGCGCCGACCATCGCCCCGCTGACGATGATCCCTTCGATGAACGACGCGCTGAACGAGACGCCGAACAGCGTCGTTAGGTCGAACGTGTTTCGAATGTACAACATCGCGCCAGAGATGACGCCGGTGTCGAATCCGAACAGTAGCCCGTTGAGCGCGGCCAGGGCCGCGACGACGTAAACGAACGGATTCCGTCCATTACCGGTCGCTCCTGTGTGTGTCGTCGACATTGCTATTTGCTATTGAAGATTGTTTCAGACCATAGTTAACAAACCCACCGATCCTCGCTCAGATATGTAATCAAATTATATTATCTACCTTTCCGACTGACTATAATTGTGGTCCGCTACCTCGTGACGAGATATCGAGTTTCACGTTACCCGAGTCGACGGGGGATCGATCCCGTCATATCGAGCTCTTTGCAGTAGTGAGCGATGCACTCGCTCGTCGGTTGCGGAAGATTAGCCGCTTCGAACATCGTGTTTTCGCCGATCGTCACGGCCGCGGGCTGGAGCGGCCACGGGTCGTGGGAGATCTCACCGGACAGGATGCCGTCCGACTCCGGCGCGTAGAACCGGCGCCGCGCCGTGAGCCAGTAGTCGAGGGAGTCCGGCTCCG
Source organism: Natrinema salifodinae (assembly GCF_900110455.1). Lineage (NCBI taxonomy): Archaea > Methanobacteriati > Methanobacteriota > Halobacteria > Halobacteriales > Natrialbaceae > Natrinema > Natrinema salifodinae. The sequence continues at coordinate 780,758 of NZ_FOIS01000004.1, forward strand.
CGGTGAAAACCTCCCCATCCGGTCGGTAGGTCGCGGCGAACCGGGCGGGAGCGCCGCCTTCAGTCTTCGACGCCGTGCGCTCGCTGGCGAAGGCGACATGATCGTTTTCTGTCGCGCCCACGCGCATCCGCGCGCGATAGACGGGTAATCGCGTCGTCCGCCCGACCGCCGCGGCGATTAGCGGACTCCCGACGTCGATGCTGAAGAAGAACAGGCCGGGGTCGCCCCGATACCTGACGTACGTCCGCACGTTGAGTTCGGCGAAGGCCAGGCGCGCGATCGACGGCGTCCCCCGGAGCCCGACGTTCGTGAGCACGAACGGGACCACGCTCAGCCAGGCGCGGCCGTCTCGCGTCTCGAGGGTCAGCTGACTCGGCACGTGGGGCCGGAGCTCGTCGGGATCGACCGGCCAGTGAACGAACAGCCCGTCCCGCCACGTCATCGAGGCGACGTGAGGTGCTTTCGGCGACGACCCGTCTGCGAACGTCCATCGGAAGGGATCCGTGCGTTGTTCGATCATCCTCGAACCAACAGGTGCTGTCGAACCCGTACGACGGACCGGCGTATAAAATGGATAGGCAGCTGTTAGGTCCGATGGCGGTTCAGCCCTCGTTGGAGTCTCGAAAAAGAGCGCGAATCGCGGATCCGCGGAGTGGGAATCAAACCCGTGAAATCACGGGCCCGGAAGCGGTCGTCAGTCGGCCGGATCGATACCCGGTTCGGAGCCCGTCTCGAGGGTGACGCCGCCCGACCCGTCGTCGCCCGCGTCGGTCGATCCGCTGCCGTCGATCACCTGGTCCATGGCGTCGGTCGCGCGCAACACGAGAATCCCGAACCCGATCCGGGTGAGGGCATCGAGATAGGCCGCGAAGAAGATCCCGCTGAAGGCGTCGAGCAGCCCCAGTCCCTGACGGGAGACGAAGCCGATGACCAGGTAGAACACCCACAGCAGCACCAGTAGGTTCCGGAGCTTTCCGTAGAGGAGGACCCGTTCGCCGCTCTGTTCGCTGGAGCGTCTCGTGAGCGGCCAGACGATCAGGTAGACGAGCGCAGCGAGGGATCCGATCGTGACGAGGCCAGCCGCCGCGTTCAGCGGCGGTTCGAGGAGATAGCGCGCAGCCGTCGAGCCGACCCACGCCGCGACCAGAACGGCCGTCGCGACCAGCGTCCGCCGGCTGGCTCCGGCGATCCACCCGGCGACGACGACCATGATGATCGTCGCGACCAGGTAGTCGATGTACCTGGTCATCGGGATCGGCTGGCCGCTCGCGGTCGTGATCCGGAACAGTTCGAGCGACATCCCGAGGTTCGAGAGCGCGAGCGTCCCGCAGATGATCGGGACCGGGAGGTAGTACCGCCGCTTCCCCGAGGGTAGCAGCGCGATCCACCCGAGGAAGCCGACGATTGCGGCCGTCATCACGTAGAAGGCGATCCGGTAGAGCTGGAGTTCGGGGATCATCGGCTCTCACCTCCTTGGTCCGTCCCCGCGGGAGCGGCGGCTGGATCCGCCTCCGGTTCGGTTCCCGTCGAGACGGAGAATTCGTCGACCGCGTCGGCCAGGTCCGCCGCCCGCTCGTCGAGCCGCGTCGCCTCGGCCGAGACGTCGCTGATCGTCGCGGTTGTCTCCTCGGCGGCCGCCGCCACCTGCTGGGCCTGCGAGGTCGTCTCGTCGGCGACGCTGGCGACGTCCTGGACGATCGTCGCCAGTTCCTCGGCGGAGTCGGCCTGCTCGTCGGTCGCCTGGTCGATCTCCTCGACGCCGGCGGCGACCTGTTCGATTTCGGTTGCGATCCGATCGAGCTTCGCCGAGAGATCGTCGACCTGCTCGGTAGCGGTGCCGATAGTCGTCTCGGCTTCCTCGATCTGTACTGCGCTCGTCGCCGCCCGCCCTTGTATCGATTCGATCATGCGTTCGATGTCCTCGACTGCCGCCTGCGTCTGTTCGGCGAGTTCCTTGACCTCGTCGGCGACGGCCTGAAAGCCGCCGCTCTCGCTCGAGGCGCTTTCGGACCGGGCGGACTCGATGGCCGCGTTCAACGCGAGCATGTTGGTCTGGGCGGCGATCTCGTCGATGAGTTCGACGACTTGCTGGATCTGTTCGGCCTCGTCGTCGAGCGAGCGGACCGTCTCCGCGACGGCTTCCGTTCGCTCGCTGGCCGCGTGCATCTCCGCGGTCGTCTCGGCGGCCGCCCGCTGGCCGTCCGTGGCCAGTTCGTCGACTGCGCTGGACTGTTCGGCGATGGTACTCGTCGCGGCGGCGACCTCCTCGACTGTCGCGGACATCTCCTTGACCTCGGTCGTCGCCATCGACAGGTCCTCGGCCTGGCTCGCGGAGCCGTCCGAGATCTCCTGGACCGACGTGCTGACCTCCTGGCTCGCCCGCCGGATCTCGTCGGAACTACTCTGGACCTCGGTGCTCGTCTGAGCGACGTCCGCCGAGATCTCCGTGACCTGCGCGATCGCGTCCTCGAGGTCGGCGATCATCTCGTTGAACGCCTCGGCGATCGACACCATCGCGTCGTGGTCGGTCTTGGGCTCGAGTCGCTGTTCGAGGTCGCCGTCGGCACACGCCGCCATGACCTCGCTGTAGCGCTCGGCCTCGGTCTCGAGTTCGTGGTTGCGCCGTTCGGTCCGCTGTTGGGCCTCACGGGCGCGTTCGCGCTGACTCTCGAGATCGGTGAGCGTCTCCCGCAAGGAGTCCCGCATCGAGGCGAACGAGCCGTAGAGGACGCCGACCTCGTCGACCCGGTTGGTCTCGAAGTCGACGGCGAGGTCGCCGTTCCCCATCCGCTCGGCCTTGTTCCCGAGTTGCCGGAGGTTCAGCGAGACGTTTCCGCCCATGACGACGCCGACGAGACCGAGATGGAGAACGAAGACCATGAGCAGGGCGAGCAGCGACGACGTCGCGGTCAGCTGCGGGCCGTAGACGGCCGTCGCGGTGTCGTAGGTCGTGACCGTCAGCGGCTCGCCGCCGGCGTCGATCGTCGCCGCCGTCGCCGCGAACTCCGTGTCGGTGCCCTCGGGGACGCCGGTCGCGACGCCGTCTCCCGCCGTCGGGATCGCGGCGAGCACCGCGTCGTCGCCGACCGACGCCTCGTGGCCGACCGCCGCGATCGGCTCGCCGTCGGCGTCGGTGACGACCGTCCGGGCGCTCCCGTCTCCGTCCCCGCCGGTTTCGAGGATCGACGCGAACGCGTCGACGGGAGCCGAAACGGCCACGTACCGCTGCTCGCCGTCGACGTCGGCGACGAACGAGAGGACCGAGTCGTCGGTCGTCAGCCCCTGATGGGGACTGCTCGGCCCGTCCGTCGCACCCTCGATTCCGGCCGTCGCGAAGAAATTCTCGCCGACGGCCGCGTCGTCGCTACTTGCGAGGACGCTCCCGTCGCCGTCGAGATAGTGTATTTCCGCGACCCGATCCGATCGCGCCGACTGCACCGCCGCGAGTCGCTCGCCAACCGCGCCCGACTCCCCCTCCTGGACGACCGCGTCCGTCGCCAGGCCGGACGCCGTTTCGGCATTGGTCTCGAGCCAGGCGCCGGCGACGTCGCTGCGGTCGTCGGTCCGGTCGCTGAAGTGGCCCTCGGCTTCCGGGCCGACGGAACCGGTGACGTGGCCGAAGAAGAGCCCGGTGACGAGAATCGACATCACGGCGACCACCAGGAAGAGCAGTCCGATCTTTACGCTGTACGTTTCTCTGAGCCGATCAGGGATATAGTCCTCAAGTGCCATATTGTCACATGCGTGGTTCGAGCAGCGCGACGCTGCTCGGTGCCTTCTCGACTACTGCTCACCCACACCAATTGAATGTATCGATTAGCTTGATTTTCTCGATAGTGTGTCAGTTACGATCGTGTCACAATTCCATCGCCAGCCGTTGACGACCGAATATCATTTCTCTCGCAATAGTGTCGAATGAACTAAAATTTCGTTTACGAGCAACAGCTTCGGGACCGATGGCGCAACCCCGCTTCGAATCCGTTTTTCGTCCCGTGTCGACGGGAAAACAGCGGTCGGTTTCGCTCGTCGAGCCGCGGGACCGAGAGCGGCTCGGATCGCGGCGTCAGTCGTCGATCTCGATCGCCGGCCGGCCGGGCTCGGCGTTCGCGAGCACGTCGTCGTCGGCTTCGTCGGCCCGGACGACGGTCACCGGCGCCTCGAACTCGCGTTCGATCAGCCAGGCGGCCGACTCGAGGGCCGCGTGCTCCGCCTCGGGGGCCAGCGTCATCGAGAGCGCCTCCCGTTCGGCCTGGAGGTCCTGGCCGTAGTCGGCGGCGGCGTCACCCTGTTCGCGGATGTGCGATTCCTGCATGAGCTCGCCGATCAGGTTGTCGGCGTCGCTCTCGATCGCGATCTCTAAGGCGTCGTACTTCCACTCGGGCGCGATGACGACGTCGATCGCCTGCGGGTCCTCGATGCCGGCCACCTCGACGATGTCGCGGATGTCCTCGCGCGTGTTCTCGACCAGGCGCCGTCGATTGGCGACGCGGTCGCGGTCGATCTCGGCGGTCGGCCACGGGGCGTCGGCGACGAACCCGTCGTTGCCCAGTTCCGCGTACAGCTCCTCGGCCAGGTGGGGTGCGACCGGCGAGAGCAGGCGGACGACGGCCGACAGCCCGCGCTCGTACGTTTCGGCGTGGGGCTCGGTGTAGTCGGCGTACTGGCGCAGCGTTCGCGTCAGATCCTGGGTCTCGCGCAGGGCCTTGTTGAACGTCAGGTCGTCGTACTCGTCGGTGGCGATGGCGATCGTGGCGTCGATTTCGGCGTCGACGTAGCTCGCGATCGCGTCGTCGTCGCCATCGGGTCGATCGGCGACGAACTCCTCGACCATCCCCTGCAGCCGGGTGAGGAAGGCGTAGGTCGATCGGACGCCCTCTTCGCTCCAGTCGAAGTCGCGCTCGGGTTGGGCGGCCTGCATCATGAACAGGCGGGCGGTGTCGGCGCCGTACTCCTCGACGATCCGCTGGGGCGAGACGACGTTGCCCTTCGACTTGGACATCTTCTCGCCCTCCAGCTGGACCATCCCCTGGGCCAGCAGGTTCGTGAACGGCTCGCGGTGTTCCAGCCCCTCGTGGTCGGCCAGCACCTTCGTGAAGAACCGCGAGTACAGCAGGTGCATCACGGCGTGTTCGATGCCGCCGACGTACTGGTCGACGGGCATCCAGTCGTTGGCCTGGTCGCGGTCGAAGGGTGCGTCTTCGAGGCCGGGCGAGACGTACCGCAGGAAGTACCACGAGGAGTCGACGAAGGTGTCCATCGTGTCGGTCTCGCGGGTCGCCGGACCACCGCAGTCGGGACACGTGGTCTGCTTCCACTCCTCGGCGGCGTCCAGCGGATTCCCGGTCGTGTTGATGAACTCGGGCAGCTCGACCGGCAGGTCCTCTTCAGGAACCAGCACGGGGCCGCAGTCGTCGCAGTGGACGACCGGAATCGGCGTCCCCCAGTAGCGCTGGCGGGAGATACCCCAGTCGCGCAGCTGGTACTGAGTCGTCTCCTCGGCGCTCTCGATGTCCTCGGTCAGCCGCTTGCGAGCGGTCTCGCTGTCGAGGCCATCGTAGTCGCCGGAGTTGATCAGGACGCCGTCCTCGGTGAACGCCGCTTCCTCGACGTCGGGCGCCTCGGGCTCCTCGTCGCCCTCGGGTTCGGGTGCGATGACGGGGACGATGTCCAGGTCGTGTTTCTCCGCGAAGGCGTGGTCGCGCTCGTCGTGGCCGGGAACGGCCATCAGCGCGCCCGTCCCGACGTCCGAGAGGACGAAGTCCGCGACGTAGATCGGGATCTCGTCGCCGGTAACGGGATTGGTCGCGGTCAGCCCGGTCTCGACGCCGTTGGGCTCGTCGCCGTCGGGGTCGGCCTCCTCTTCGATGAAGCGCCGAACGTCGTCGTTCTCCTCGGCCAGCTCCTCGCTGATCGGGTGGTCCGGCGCGAGCGCAAAGAAGGTCGCCCCGTGGATGGTGTCGATGCGGGTAGTAAAGGCCGTGACGGGGCCGTGCCCCTCGATATCGAAGTCGACCTCGCTCCCGAACTGACGGCCGATCCAGTTGCGCTGCATCTGCCGGACCGAGTTGGGCCACCCCTCCAGGTCGTCGATCGCTTCGAGCAGTTCGTCCGCGTACTCGGTGATCTGCAGGAACCACTGCTCGAGCTCGCGCGTCACGACGGGCGTGTCACACCGCCAGCAGAGCTCGTCCTCGCCCTCGACCTGCTCGTCGGCGAGGACGGTCTCGCAGTGGGGACACCAGTTGACCTCGGCGTCGCGGCGTTCGACCAGGTCCTCCTGATAGAAGCGCTCGAAGAGCCACTGGTTCCACTGGTAGTACTCGGGCGTGCAGGTGGTGACCTCCCGCTCCCAGTCGTAGCCAAAGCCCATCGCGTTCATCTGGTCGCGCATCGTCTCGATGCAGTCGAACGTCCAGTCGCGGGGGTTCGTGTCGCGCTCTTTAGCCGCGTTTTCCGCGGGAAGGCCGAAGGCGTCCCATCCCATCGGATGGAGGACGTCGTCGCCCTGCATCCGTCGGAAGCGGGCGTACGCGTCCGTGATCGTGTAGTTGCGGACGTGTCCCATGTGGAGCTTGCCGGACGGATACGGGTACATCCCCAGGACGTACGTCGGATCGTCGACGTCGTCGGGCGTCCGATAGACGTCCGCGTCGTCCCACGCCTCTTGCCAGCGCCGTTCGACCGTCGCGTGGTCGTATCCCGCGTCGCTCATTTGCTTATATACGTATGGGGGTGTCCCCGCCCTATACCTTTCCATACAACTGTCGGTCGACGGGACGATTCACCGCTCGCGCGGGCGAATTCCGCGGCTGCGGTCCCGGCGGTGACCGGGCCGATCCCGGTTCGTCGGTGAGGACTGACGTCCCTCGCGCTCGCGGACCGGCCTGGCCGACGCGATCTCGACCCGGTCTCCGCAGGAACGCCTGGTCGGCCGAACTCGGTACCAAAACTGATCGGCGGGACGCGGGAGGGCTTTGGCTGCGTCGAACGAGCGGCTCCCGCGATCGCTTACTCGATGTCGATCCGCTTCGAGTCGTCGCTGCCCGAGACTTTCGGCAGCCGGACCGTCAACACGCCGTTCTCGAAGCCGGCGGCGACCGCCTCCTCGTCGACCGGCTCCGGCAGGCGGATCCGCCGGCTGGCCGACGTCTCGGTCCGTTCGCGCCGGAGGTACCGGCCCTCGGCGTACTCCGCTTCGCCCGTCCGGTTGGCTTCGAGGCGCAGCGTGCCGTCCGAAAGCGTCAGATCGATGTCGTCGGTCTCGTAGCCCGGCAGGTCGGCCGTGACGACGTACTCCTCGCCCGTATCGGCGACGTCGACCGGCACCGAGCCCGGGACCTGGAGCCCGCCGGCGGTCATTCCCTCCTCGACCTGGCGGCTCACGCGGTCGAGCATCTCCTCGATATCGTTGAACGGGTTTCGTCGCATACTCCGTACTAGGTTCCCAACGGGGATAAATTCTGCCCGCAGTGCGACGACAGAAGAGCGCACTTACTCGGGCAGCGTCACCAGGCCGTCGTCGAGCGCGTCCATGAGAACGTCGCGCGCGTGCCCGTCCGGATCGACGCCCTCGTAGACGGCCTGGACGTCGCCGTCGGCCAGCAGGAACGTCGTCCGCGGGGCCGCCCCGCCCTGAATCTCAACACCGAACGCGTCGGCGATCTCCCCGTCGGGGTCCGCCAGCAGGTCGAACTCGAGTCCCTCAGACTCGCAGAAGTCACGATGGGAATCGACGTCGTCCGTCGAAACGCCGTAGACGCCGACGTCGGCCTCCCGGTAGGTCTCCAGTTCGCGCTGGAACTGGTTGGCCTCGATCGTACAGCCAGGCGTGTCGTCTCGCGGATAGAAGTAGAGGACCGTCGGCTCCTCGAACGCGAGGGTGCGTTCCTCGCCGGCCTGGTTGCGTGCGGTCACGGTCGGCGCGTCGTCGCCGGCAGCGAGTGGCATACTCGTGGTACCGCGGGGCGCGGAAAACCGTTTGCGGTGGTCGAGCGCCGGTGTCGACCGGCGGGCACGCAAGCGGCGAGTCGCTATCGATCGGGCCCGCCGCTCGCCGTCTGCCAGCCGGTACAAGTATTCTTTCCCGATTTACATTGCGTGTGGACCCTCAGTAGCTATTATAGATATGCCGTCGTAGCCGTGAGTGCAGTGTGCTCGTGTCCGGGTTGGGGTAGTGGCCGATCCTTCAGCCTGTGCGGGCTGAGACGCGCAGTTCGATTCTCGCACCCGGACCTCACCGTTCGTCTCGCCGCTTCGTTCCCGGATATTTCTGCCCGATTCGGGCGTCTTAAGACTCCGCTCGCGCGAAGACGGACTATGACCGACGTCGTTCTTCACACCGGTGCGGAGCATCCCGATCTCCTGTGGGTTCTCGTCCCTTCGTTCCTCTCGTTCCTCGCGGGGCTCGGCGCGGCCACCTACGCCGACCGAGTCCGGGCGTGGCTCCGTCCCGAGACCGGTGCGACGGCCGAGTGACCGTTCGCTCGACAGGATCGAATCGTCCCCGAGTTATTCGACGACGTGTTCGGTATCGTACGAGCCGAGCCGCCGGACCCAACCGTTCTCGGCCAGGGCTTCGAGGTCTTCGATCGCCTCCTTCGTCCGCGACTCGTAGAGGCCGGCTTCGAAGTCGACGTGGAAGACGTAGTCGCCCAACCGCTGGCCGCTCGGCCGCGACTCGACGCGGGTCAGGTTGATGTCGCGATCCGCGAAGGGTTCCAGTAGCTCGAGCAGGAGGCCGGGGTAGTTGGCATTCGGGTAGACCACCAGCGAGGTCTTGCCGCCGCCCTTCGAACGTTCCTCGGCGGGCGCGAGCGCGAAGAAGCGCGTCGCGTTCGAGTCCTGGTCCTGAATGTCCTCAGCTAACACCTCGAGGTCGCCGCTCGCGTTCGCCGGGTGGCCGATGCCCGCGACCGAGGGGTCGTCACGGGCGAACTCGACGCCCTGGGCCGTGCTCGCGACGGCTTCCAGGGTCGCGTCGGGATACTCGCGATCGAGGTAGGTGCGACACTGAGCCAGCGCCTGGGAGTGGCTGGCGACGGTGTCGAACTCGGGGCCCTGGGCGAGCAGGGCGTGCCGAATCGGAGTGACGATCTCCCGGACGACCGCGACGTCGTAGTCGGCGATGGCGTCGAGGCTCTCCGTGACGGAGCCCTCGATGCTGTTCTCGATGGGAATGACGCCGCGGTCGTACTCGCCGCTGGCGACGGCGTCGACGATGGCTGTCACCGACTGCCGGAAGTCGATCTCGTCGTCGTCGGCGATCGCGCTCGTCGCTCGATGCGAGTAGGTTCCTTCGGGTCCCAGCGTGACTGCAGCCATTGCATGATGATACCAGGGTACGGGTCAAAAGACCGTCGGGTTTCGCGACGGGTCGGTGATCATCGCGGTGGCAGTGCCAGTGACGGTGCCGATGTCAGTCGTCTGTCGGGGTTCTGGAAGCGCTGCCACCGGTCGCGGCGACGAACCCGTCCTCCGCCGCCCGCTCTGCGACGTGAGGCTGGAAGACCCAGGAACACAGCGCCAGGATCGGGATCATGGTGACCGCGACGACCGCGTACCCGACGTGGAGGTTCGGCAGGAACGGCGCGGCGAAGATCAGCGGATAGATGGAGCCGCCCGACGACCCGATCCCGCCGACGACGCCGGCGACGGTGCCCGAACTGTTCGGGAACATTGCGGGCACCTGCGCGAAGATCGCGCCCTCGGCGAACGCACAGCCCAGGCCGACGACGAAGCCGGCGACGACGGCGACGTAGATATTGCCGGTCAAGCCGGCGGCCGTCATGCCGACCATGGCGCACACGACGAACACGAGCGTCGCGAAGGTCCACTGTTCGCGGTAGCGGCCCGGAAACCACGGGAGGATGTCCTTTTCCTTCCGTGCGACGAGGTCGCTAACGTAGCCGCCGATCGGCCGGAGCAACCCCGCCGCGATCGAGAACGTCGCCGCGAACGTCGCCGCGATCACGATGTCGCTCTGGCCGAACGCCTCGCGGTAGTACGTTCCGAGCCAGCCGTTCATCGCCAGTTCCAGACCGAAGGTCATGACGTACGCGACCGAGAGCACGACCGCGCCGTAGCGAGTCGCGATGTGGAGCCACTGGTCTAGGCTGACGCTATCCTTGGTCGCCTGGCGCTTTTGGTCGCTCTTCGCGGCATCGCCGAACACGAAGTAGCAAACGCCGACGACGACGGCGAGGGCGCCGGTGTAGAAGAACGCCGCGCGCCAGTTGGCCGCGAACAGCGGGCCGCTGTACCCCTCGCCGAAGAGCCGCGGGAGGGTAAAGTACGCCCCGAGGCCGGCGCCGGCGTTGCCGATTCCGGCGAAGATTCCCTCCGCCGTACCCAGTTCCTCCGCTTCGAACCACTCGGAGACGTGCTGGATGCCGATGACGAAGGTGATCCCCGCCAGCGAGGCGACGATCCGCGAGGCCGTGAACACCTCGTAGGTCTGTGCGAAGGCGCTGACGATCGAAAACCCCCCGACCAGGATCATCGTGCCGCCGGCCGTCACCGGCGCGCCGAACCTATCGGTGAGCGGCCCGACGAGAATGCGACCGAGCGGCACCGCGATGACGGCCGCACTCGAGACGATCCCGAGTTGTGCCATCGACAGCCCGAACTCGTCCGCGATCACGCCCGTGAACGGGGCGAAGGAAAACCAGATGACGAACCCGAGATTGAACATCACCGTCGCGAGCGCCAGGTTTTTCCACTTCCCGTCGATCATGCGACCATCTCACCTCCGCTGGTCGCGACCGAACGTAACCGACTGCCCTCGGAATTCGACGCACAATCGAACTCTATTCTTGCAATATAGTGTCCACATGGTGCCATATTCTGGTCTAAGGTGGGCATTTGATGTTATATAAGCGTACTCACTAGACGATCCCAACAATATCCGGTACGCCTATCACACTAAACGTCCTTTAATAGTGTGGCGCCCTCGGAGATCGGGCGAGTAAAATTGAAAATCGGATCCGAAAACAGCTATAATTGTACAGATACCTCTCTGGCTACCGCAGAACGGAAAACTCGCCGGCACGACCGTTACTCGTCGAGGTGTTCGATTCCCTTCTTCGAGACGTTCGCCTCCGTGATCTCGTTGGGCATCCAGTCCGGCTTGTCGTCGGGCGCCGTCTCCTCCCAGGCCCAGCCGTCGTAGATGTGAACCTTGTCCGTTCCTTTCTCCCGGAGTCGGAGTTCGATGCGGTCGGCCTCCTCCTCGCTCGAGCCGGGGTCGAGCCGCCGGGCCGCCTTGAGGGCCGCCTGACGAGGCGTGTTGCCGGAGAAGACGCTCGATTCGTCACCGCCCGATTCGCGCAGCGCAAAGTTCCGTTTACCGTCGTCTCGTACCATGGTTTCGCCTCCGTGTCAATTCAGCACACGATCCGACATAAAGATATCCCCACAAATCGACCGACTGCGTCGGTATCTTTAAGTACACTGCGGACACCATTTCTCCGCAGTATCTGCATCGTCCGCCCCGTCGCCGTGCCGTGATTGTGCTCACGACGGGTGCGTAAGAAGGTCATTCGTTGATGCGTCGAAAACACTTAAGTATATCCTACGGCGAAGTTCGGAATAGAATCCCGCGATGGTACGGAAAAAGAAGCTGAGTCCAAGCGGTGCGAAAGACGAAGACGGTAACTACCACAACGTTCACCTCAACCTTCACGAGGACGAACTCGCAGTCGCGGGCATGGATATCGGCGACGAGGTCTTCGTCCGGGTACGGGACGGGAAGATTATTATCCAAAAAGCCGACGAAGACGACGTCGAACACGAGTTCTAAGCCCCTTACTCCTTCTTTCGACGGGTCTCCGACCGCATCGAGTCAATCTGCCGTCCGCTCTATCACGTTTGATTACATAAACGTACGTCTCTCAGATACATTCTCTCGTTCCTCCCATTATTTACCCGAAATCATCGTGGGCCGTTGCCGTGGGTCGATCCCACGCGATCACTCATGGAACACGGTTCTCACCATTCGCAATCGAATCGCTCCGCCGACCGCGCCGCTGATACCGACGCTAACGCTGTCGACGCTGACCCCGACGCCGGCCGAATTCCGACCGATACGTTCGCGGACAGCACCATCGACCGGCGGACCTTTCTCTCCCTGTCGGCGGCGACGGGCGCCGCGCTCGCGCTCCCCGGGGCCGCCACGGCGGACGTCGGCGGCGAACCGCTGACCGACGAGTACGCGTTCGTCGTCAACCACACCCCGGACGAGTACGCGGCCGCGACCGTCATCGAGTTCGCCGACCAGGCGACCCTCGAGAGCTTCGCGGACGAGTACGAGGAGGAACCGGATTCCGACCGGTCCCGCGCACCGAAGGCGGTCACGCGGCAGTCGCCAACGCCGGCGGCCCACGCGCATCTCACGGCCGACGAGGTCGCGGCAGTCCTCGAACTGGAGGGCGTCGAACTGATGGCGTTCTCCCCCGGCGCGAACCCCTGGTGGAAACTCGAGGAGCCCTACGCCGACGGCGTCTTCCCGCCGGTCGAGGCGGCTCGCGAGTTCATCTCCTACCGCGAGACCGGGCAGGGGCTCGCACACCTCGAAGCGGAGTTCCCCGATCGGGTGCGCGTCCACACCCTCGAGTCGTCGCCGGGGTGGCCGAATCGGGACTCCGGGGACGATCCCGATCCGCAGGACATCTACGTCGTCGACGTCGCGACCGACGTCCGGGACGAAGCCTCGTTCGCCGCGAAGGAGAAAGTGGTCTACTCCCTCTCGATCCACGGCGACGAGCGCGCGGGCGTCGAAACCGGTGCGCGGCTCCTCGAGGATCTCGCGCGGGGCGACGCCGACGACTTCGAGGGGCTGCTCGACGAGATCGCGTTCGTCTTCGTGTTCACGAATCCCGACGGCTGGGTGTCGCGCGAACCGCAGTTCGAGATTCCGTGGGGCGAGACGCAGACCAACTTCCGACGCGGGAACGCGGCCGGGGTCGACACGAACCGGCAGTATCCGACGATGGGCTGGATCGATCCGGCGTTCTGGCCCGCCGAACCCGAGGGCGCGCCCGAGGTCCGCCCCGGCTACGAGGACGAGGGGCTGGGATACGAGGACGTCGTCCCCGACTCGCTGGCGATCGTCGACCACTTCCGCGAGTACGAGACCGTCGAGTACCTCTGTGACTACCACGGGATGTACACCGCCGACCACGTGGTGTTCAACCTCGAGACGAACGCGCCCTTCGACCACGACGGTACCCACGATCTCGACGAGGTCAACATTCGCATCGGCGAGGGCATGGCGGACCGCTGGGGCGGTATCGAGGAACTCGCAGACGACATCGCACGCGCCGGCGAGGAACAGTACGGCGTTTCCGAGTACGTGCCCGACGGCCTGTTCGACTACGGGACGGTCTACGACTCGCTCGCCTACCAGGTGACCGGCGCGTTCTTCGGCTGGGCCGGCCAGCCCGAAGCGTTCGGCGGTCTCGGAGCCGTCACGGTCGCTCCCGAAATTATCTTCGCGAACCACTATCCGGAAGCCGCGATCGAGTGGAAACCCTACATCGAGCGTCGCCTGGTCACGGCCTATCGCATCTCGATGCGCGAGTTCGCGCGGATGACCGCCGCGGACACCGACGCAACGGTCGCGACCGGCGGACGGGACACCGCCTACGTCACGACCGATGAACTCACGCGCTCGTCGGCCGACCTCCCGTACACCGACGAGCAGCCCGGAAACGGTACCGATAACGGTAACGAGCGCGGTCGAGGCCGCAGGAGTGCAGCGGTTCGCCGCCGTCACGACGTCGTTCGACCGGGTCCCCGCGGTCGCGGTCGCGCGAGCGTCGAAACGGAAGCGACCGACGCGTCGCACTCGCTGTCGGTCCAGTTTTCCGGTCTCGACGGTGCGACCGACGGCGTCGTCCGGATCACGAATCCCGCCGGGACGGTCGTCCACGAGATCGATCTGGCCGAGAAGGCCGCTCCCGATCCCGAATCGGGGGCTCCCGGTCCTCACGACTTCGAAGGATGGTTCCGCCGGCGACCCGAGGCGGGCCAGTGGTCGGTCGAGGTCGAGAGCGACGCCGACGTCGAGGTCGAACTGATCGTTTTAGACGCCGAGGACGAGTATCCCGACCCGCGGGAGGTGCTGGGGTACGAGCAACGGGAGTACGCGGTCAACCCGATGCAGTTCTTCGCCGATCTGTCCGAACACCTCGAGGACGGCAGCATGGACGGCCTCCGCGTCCACGACGTTCGTATCGGCCGGCTACTCCGCGGGAACTCCGGGAAGCGACGCTACGACAAACTGGTCGTCTCACACGACGTCGGCATCGACGATCCCCAGTACGTCGCCGCCATCGAGGACTTCGTTGCCGCCGGCGGCGACCTCGTCCTGACCGATGCGGGCGTGAACCTGCTCGGCGCGCTGGACGTCGGCGACGCGGCGACGATCGAGGCCGACGACGTCGAGACCGTTGCGGTCCGGTTCGCGAACCTCGAGGACCGCGACTTCGACCACCCGCTGCTCGACGGGATCCGCCCCCGACAACAGGAACTGTGGAAGGGCCCACAGCTCGGCTACACGACCGACGTCGATCAGCCGGCGACGGTCGTCGACGGCGACGCGTTCGCGGCGGCGGGCGGCCAGGCCGCGGGCACCACCGGCGGCGGGGTCAGCGTCGGTACCCTCGCGGCGGGCGAGTCCGAGATCACCGTCCTCGGCTCGATCTTGCCGCCCGCCCAGCAGACCGTGTTGCACCCGTTCGGCATGGCCGACTACTCCCTCTCGTTCATGGGGCACACGCTCGTCTGTAACGCGCTCGGGTTCGAGCAGCGGCGCTATCGAGAGGGGGAACTGATCCGAACCTACGGGGAGATCAGGTAGCGAGAGACGACCGAAAACGGCGCCCGTTGCGCGGCGACGCGGCACCGCGGCGACGCAGCGCTAGCGGAGCGCCTCGAGATCGAACTCGAACGCCGATACCGGCACTTCGAGGTCGTGCTCGACGAGGACCTTCGGATGGACCTCGCCGATCACGCCGACGTCCTCGCCGTCGATGACGACGGCGGCCGTTCGACCCGAAATGAAGGCCGGGTGCTCGGTCGGCGGCGTCTCGAGGTCGACGTCGAAGTTCCGCGCGAGCGCCTGGAGGCGGGCCTTGGCGTCCTCGTAGCCCGCGTCGTGGTGGGCGAGGACGGCCCCGACGTGGCGTCCCTCGGCGACGCCGGTGTTCTCCGAGTCATCGACCTCGGCGGTGAAGCCGATCTCCGCCAGGTTCTGCGGGTACGCGCGATGGGTGTTTCGTTCGAGGACCATCAGCAGCGAGGGGAGCACCCACGTCCGCAGCATCGTGAAGTCCTCGCTGTAGGGTTCCTTGATCGTCGCGGCCTCGCCGGCTCCGTAGGCGTCATCGCTGGGGGTGATATCGAGCCGGTCGTAGTTCTCTTCCTCGCTGATCATATGGAAGTTCAGCAGGTCCTCGAAGCCCAGGCCGACGAGTTGCGTGCGCGCGGCGTTCTCGAGCCGCGAGCGCTCGTGGCGGCCGCCGACGGTCCCCACGTCGGGGTAGCGCGGCTCGAGCTCGTTGAAGCCGTAGGCCCGTCCGAGATCGTCGATGACGTCCAGCGGGTGGAGCACGTCGACGCGATAGGGCGGGATCGTCACCTCGTAGACCAGGTCGCCCGCGTCGGTCTCCTCCCTCTCGGCTTCGAGGCCGGAGCGCTCGGCCAGGTCGATCACGTCGTCGGGATTGAGGCCGATGCCGAGGATGGTCTCGATGCGGTCGTGAGCGACGGTCTTCGTCTTGGTCGAGAGGTCTGGGCGGACGATCTCGTGATCGGGGTATTCGACCGTCACCTCCTCTATCGTGGCTCCGCGGGCGGCCAGCGCGTAGCAGACGATGGCGAGCATCTTGTCGATCGTCCACTGATCGGTGCCCGTCATCTCGACGAAGAGGTCCCGCGAGTCGGCTGTGACCTCCGTCCGGCGGCCGTTGATGACCGGCGGGAACGAGAACAGCCCGAGGTCGTCGTAGATGGCCGGATACCGCTCGTACTCGCTGACGAGGTCGGCGTAGGTCTGACCGGTCTGGTGCCGCTCGAGTACCTCCGCCGGCGTCATCTCGGCGTCGGCATCGAGCGGGACGAACCGGTCCTCGTCGGGCTCGACGCCGACGTAGCGGATGACCGGGTTGCCCTCCGTGGCCGGGCTGCCCTTGAGCATCGTCAGGTCGTGGATCCCGATCGCGCCCTTCGCGCGCTTGCGGCCCATCGTCGCGTGGAGCTTCTCCTGCAGCTGGATCAGCGATTCCAGACTCTCCTCGTCGAGATCGACGTCGCGGATCACCGCGCCCGTGACGTAGGGGCGCTCGTCGGGGACCGACTCGTCGACCTCGATCGTCCAGTCCGGCGAGTTCGGCGAGGGGACGTGGACCCCCCGCGAGTCGCCGTACTGGTAGCGCAGCGAGCGCGCGACGCCCTCGACGGAGAGCCGGTCGAGCCGGTCGGGCGCGAACTCGAGTTCGAACGTGCCGTCCTCGGTTCGGCCCTCGAACTCGAGGCCGAGGCCGAACAGGTCGTCGATCAGTTCATCGTCGCCTTTCTCCTCGTAGCCGGTCAGGTCCCGGAGCTCGTCGGGATCGATGTCGACCGTGGGCATCAGTAGGTCACCTCCGTCTCGCGCAGCAGTTCCAGGTCACACAGCGTCCCGTGGATATCCCGGATGTCCTCGAACCCGTACATCAGCATGAGCAGCCGCTCTAAGGCCAGGCCCCAGGCCATCACGTCGCACTCGACGCCGAGCGGTTCGAGCATCTCCTCGCGGAAGATCCCCGAGTTGCCGATCTCGACCTGTTCGCCGGTCGTCGGGTGGGTGCCGAACAGCTCGAAGCTCGGCTCCGTGTAGGGGTTGTAGTGGGGCTTGAACTCGATGTCCGTGATGCCGAACTGGGCGTAGAACTCCTCGAAGGTGCCCATCAGGTCCCGCACCGAGAGGTCCTCGGCCATCACCCAGCCCTCGATCTGGAAGAACTCGAGCAGGTGGGTCGGATCGAGCGTGTCGTTGCGGTAGACCTTCTCGACGCTGAAGAAGCGCGCGGGCGGCTCGATCTCGCCGATCTCCTGGCCCGCCAGGTAGCGGGTCGACAGCGAGGTCGTGTGCCCGCGAAGCGCGAGCGCACGCGCGAAGTCCTCGTCCCAGGGCGAGTGATAGCCCTCGCCGTCGTCGCCGACACCCTCCCGGTGGGCGCGCTCGACGCGGTCGACTAAGTCCGTAGGGAGGTCGTCGATGTGGGTCGGCTGCTCCAAGGCGAACCGGTCCCAGTGGGTCCGCGCCGGGTGGTCCTGGGGCATGAACAGGCAGTCGTTGATCCAGAAGTCCGCGTCGACGTGGGGGCCCTCCATCTCCTGGAAGCCCATCCCGACGAGGACGTCCTTGACGCGCTCGGCCGTCTGGCGCAGGATGTGGACCTTGCCGCCCTCGAACTGCTCGGCGTCGGCCTCGACGTTGTAGTCGGCGAACTCGACGTCTGCCCACTCGCCGCTCGTGAGGAGTTCGGGCGTAACCTGGCCGACCGTCTCGGCGGTCTCGATTCCGCCCATCAGCTCCGTGACGGCGCGCTCGGTCAGCGTCGCCTGGCGGATCGTCGACTCCGTGCGCTCGACCAGGCCGCGCCGTTCGAGTTGGTCCAGCGTATCCGCGTCGATGTCGACGCTGTCGACCGCCGCCTCGCCGGCGTCGGCGAGGGCTGCGAGGGCGTTCGCCTCGGCGTCGGCCGTCGGGTCCGCGTCGGGATCGGCGGTGATCTCGCCGCTGTCGATCGCGCCATACCCCTTGCGCGCGTAGTTCGAGAGCGCGATGTCGACCGCGCCCCCTTCGAGCCCCGACGCGCCGATGACCTGCCCCATCGAGACGGGGTCGGAATCGGCGCCGGCCTCGAGGGCGGCCTCGTAGAGGCGCACCTCGGGGAGCCCCGCCTCGACGTAGTCGCGCCCCTCGTTGGTGGGTGCGACCGTTTCGTCGACGCGCTCGGTGACGGCGACCAGGCCCTCGTCCTCGAGTTCGAAGACGGCCCCGGTGACGGTCTCCGGGGGGAGGTCGGTCGCCGCGGCGAGGGCGTCGACGGACGTTGCCTCGTCCGCACTCGCGGCCTCTAAGACCGCGACCTGTTGTGCTGGTAGTTGCATTCGCTTACGTGGATTGCCGTGGGTCGGTCAGTTAGCGGTTCCGACTCCGTTCGACTCGCCAGGCGGTTCGTCGGCGTCCGCGTCCCGCGTTCGGACGCCGGACGGACGACTCGCGAATCGACGGAACTGACGCGGACGGTTTCGCCGGAGACGGTCTCTCGGCCGTCCCCGGGTCCACCGGCCCGGCTCACCGGGCGAAGAAGAAGCCGAATCCCGACCGCTGGCGCTGTGACTGCTCGCCGATACCGGCACGACCGCGGGATTCGGGTGCCATACTCGGGGGGACTCGCGAGCGGCGTAAAAACGTTATGATACGCACCCTCACACTGCCGCTCTGGTGCTCGCTGGGTGTTGCTCTCTGCGGGCTATCGCGGATCGGCGTTCTCGGGCTCAGCGGCGCCGCGGCGACTCGAGTTCGATGTCGGCCTCCTCGAGCAGGTCCTCGACCTCCTCGCGTTTCTCCTGATGCTCCTCGAGGAACTCCTCCATGAGCTGGGCGGCCTGCTCCTTGCAGTCGCCACAGAGGCGCTCGCCGCCGACGCACTCGTCGTAGACGCGCTTGGCGAACTCGTCATCGTCGCCGGCGAGCAGGTAGGCGTACAGTTCGTAGACGGGACACTCGTCTGCCCGGCCGCCCTTCTCGCGGTGTTCCTCGGCGGTCTCGCGGCCGCCGGTCGACGCGGCCTTGACCTTGTCGTAGCCGTCCTCGGGGTCGTCCAGCAGCGAGATGTGTGAGGCTGGAATCGAGGAGGACATCTTCCCGCCGGTCAGCCCGGTCATGAAGCGGTGGTAGATCGACGAGGGCGGTCGGAAGCCGTAGCCGCCGTTGTCGACCTCGATCTCGCGGGCGAGTTCCCGGGCCTCGTCGGGATCGATCTCGAAGGCGTCGACGTGGCTCTCGTAGACCCGCTTCTCGCCCTCGACGGCGTCGATCAGCGCGTCGAAGGCCTCGTCGGTCGCCCGCCGGTCGAAGAAGCGGGTGCGCGGCCGGATCGGCTCCATGCCGGCCTCCCTGAGCTTCGTCAGCACCGAGTCGAGGACGTCGGCGCCGACAGCGAGCTCCGAGAGGGGGGTCTCCTCGAGCGCCTCGGCGACGTGGACGCACCGGAGGGTGTCGTCGTCGAACGCCGCGGGGTCGAGGCGCTCGTAGTACTCGGCGACCAGGCCGCGCTCCTCGGGCTCGAGTTCGAAGCTGGCGTAAGCCCGCGAGACCTTGAAGAAGCGCATCCGTTCTGCGAGGTCCCGCGCCAGGCGGACGTGGGGATCCTGGTCGGGGCCGACGGGGATGACGGTCGGCTTTGGCTCCTCGAGTTGCGGATAGAGGATGTCGGCCATCTGGGTGACGACCGACTGCATGTGCGAAACGTCGGTCTCGCCGTCGAAGCCGTAGATCGCCTGAAGCTCCGAGAAGTTGGCGTCGGCGCCAAGCTCGAAGGCCAGGTCCTGAAGTTCGCGGTTGGTCGACTGGCGGTAGAGCGTGCCCTCCTCGAGATCGAAGCCGAGCGCGAGCAGGGACAGCAGGTAGTCGCGCGCGTGGTCGTCGATCTCCGCCCAGCTCATCCCGCGGGCGGAGTTGGCCTCGAGGTCGGCGATCAGGGCGTAGGCGTCGGCGCCCTGCTGTTGGTGCCAGATGATCTCGTCGAAGACGAGCTTGTGGCCGATGTGGGGGTCGCCGGTTGGCATGAACCCGGAGAGGACGGCCGCGGGCTCGTCGTTCTGTAGGGCCTTCGCGACCGCCCGGTAGTCGCGGTGGCCGAAGATGACGCCCCGGCGCATCAGGTAGTGAGGGTTGGGCACCTCCGGGAGCACCTCGTCGAACTCCTCGATGCCGAACTCTTCGAACAGTTTCCGGTAGTCGGAGACGCTCGAGGAGCCCCAGGGGTCCAGCGCGACGTCGTCGGCGCCTGCTGCCCCGCCGTCGGAGCGGAGCTCCGACGAGGATCGCGATCCGGTGGATCGCTCACCACCGTCGGATAACGGTTCCTCTGACTCGGACTCCTCGAATGAGTCGTCTCCGGTCATTAGATGCGTTTTGGCGCGCCAGTGCGCAAAAGGCTTCGGCTTCGGGTCGGTCCGGCCGCAGTTCCTGCCCCGTGACTGACTCAGTCGGTCCGCTCGGCCGCCGCTCGCAGGTCCTCGAGTCGCTCGGACTCGACCCCGGCGAGGACGACCGCCGCGAAGACCGCGTCGCCGTCGGGCCGCGGCGCGTCGCCGCCCAGGACGCCCGATCCCCCGACGGTCGACTGGAGCGTCCGCCGACCCTCGGCGATCGCCCGGCGGTTGAGCCACGCCGGCGGCCCGCCGACGATTAGCAGGCCGCGCTCGGCCGTTTCGGGATCGCACTCGAGGGTAAGCTTCCCGCGGATCCCCTTCCGCACGACGGTTTCGACGGCGCGGACCGCTTCGCTCGTCTCGACGTCCCGTTCCGTCGGAACGAGACCGAGCCCGAACCGCGACCCGCTCGTTTCGACGGCCTGGTCGCCGTATCCCAGCGCGACGATGGCCGACTCGTTGCCGACGATTCGATCGACGTCGCTCGCGTCGACGACGTTCTGCGCGACCGGCCCCGTCCCGTCCCCGCCCGATTCAGAGTCACCGCCGGCGAAGACGGCCGCGACGCGCGTCGCCACGTCGCGGTTGCACCGCTCGCGAGCGTCGGCGATCCCCTCTCCGGGACGAAGCCACGCCTCGTTATCGACGGGGACGATCGCGCTCGCCAGACCGTCGAGTCGCTCGATCGCGGCGATCGCGTTCGTCGCCGCGTTCGGTCGCGGAACCGCGTCGGAGCCGGCCCCCGAGGGTGACCTCGAACGCGCCCCGGCCCCGGTCCGGGCGACGTCGGCGTCGGAGTCGAACTCCCGGTCGGCCGGCAGCGTCGCGAGGACGTAGACCGGCGCGTCGTACCGGCGCTGGAGCCCCGCGACGAGTGCGGGGGTCGTCCCGCCGCCGGTCGCCCCGCCGAGCCCGGTCGCGACGAGGAACGCGTCGGCGTCCGCCGGCGCGCCTCGATCCAGCCGTTCGAGGAGTTCGTCGGCGCGTTCTCGACCGACGTCGAAGCCGCGGTCGATCTCTCCCTCGAGTCCGTCTTCTCGTCCGTACTGATAGCGATGTGATTCCGGAATAACGGTCCCGTTCAGTGCGCGCTCGTCGGTATCGAACGCGAAGGCGTCGGTGAGAAAGGAGCGGTCCGCCGACTCCGCGGCTCGGATCGCATCGGCAATCCGACAGCCCGCGCCGCCGACGCCGAGTACCTCGAGTTGCATGGTTCGCCCCTCGGACGGCGGGGGTTTCAGGATTCCGCTCGCGGGGGCGTTGCTCGACCTCGGGTCCGGTCGGGCTCAGGGCGTCAGCCGTTCGAGCGACCACCACTCGACGTCGCCCGTCCCGTCGACCAGCGCGAACACCATCGTCTTCCGGACGCCGTGGGCCAGGCGGACGTCGAGCGCCAGGTCCCGCGGTTCGAAGACGTAGTCCGCCGGGTGGACGCGGACGAGCAGTTCGGAGTGGCCGAGGTCCTCGACCGAGTCCACGTCGGCGTAGGTCCGGAAGTCCGCGCCGAACTTGTAGCCCGTCTTGGGCACGACGCCGCGCTCTCGCAGGGCCGTGTAGACGGTCAGCCGCCGGTTGAACCGCTCGCCCTCGACCTCGCGGCCCCGTTCGCGGACCGTTTCGGGATCGAGATCGACGGCCCCGCGCTCGGCCAGGTAGGCCGCCTCGAGCAGCGAACACTGCAGCGTCGGTTCGTCGTACTCCCGACCCTCCAGCGGCTGGCCGTAGAACGACTCCTCGTACAGTTCGAGCGGCGGCTCCCAGACGACGACCCGGTCGGCCAGCAGGTCCGCCTCGCAGCCGTCGGGCAGTGCGGTCCCCGAGTTCGAGGTGCCGGACGGATCCCGCGTCCCGACCTCGAAGTAGGTGATCTCGCTCTCCTCGTCGACGACTGCCAGAACGCCTTCGGCGAGTTCGTTGGCCGGCACGTCAGTCCGCTCGCCGATGATCCGCAGCGCGTAGGCGATCTCGCCGTCGCCCGGTCCCTTCCCGCGCGGGAAGACCGCGAAGTCCGCCGCGCCGCCAGGCGGATCCGAAATCCACGGTTCGGCGGCCGGGGAGAGGTAAAAGCCACGCGATCGCAGATCCGCGTAGACGAGGAATCGAACGCCGAAATCGTCGCCTGGTTCCCGCGCGATGAACTCCCGGAAGCCGAGGCGTTCGCCGTCGTTGTCGACGACCGCTTCGAGGTCCCCCCGGTAGAGTAGGTGGGCCGCCTCGACGGGCGCGAGGGCAATCTCGTTGCCCTCCAGCGGATACCCGTAGCCCCGCGAGTCGTGATAGCGTTGGCGCGCGTCGCTGCCCACGCGAACGACGCCGTCGTCGAACCGCCCCTCGAGTGCCATAGTCGGGTGTTGGCCGGGCGCGACTAAGGGGCTGCGGATCGCTTCCTATTCGTCGTTCGTGCGTGAGTCGGCTCGATAGACGTTACCGCCTCGAAAGCCCCTATCCCGCTCGACTCCCGCGACTCGCTGCGCGCCTCGATCGCTCGTTACACTCGCTTCCTGCGGTGCTTGCGTCGTCGGAGTTCGTCGAGCGCGCCAGCCCCTTTCAGTCCCGCCCGCCGCAGCGGCTGGTCGGACGGTGGCGGGTCCGGTCCGGAGCGGGTGGTCAGTCGTCGGCTGTCGATTCGGCGACCGGGGTCTCGAGCGCGCGATCGCAGGTCGCGTCGAGACACCGGACGCCGCTTGCGGTCTCGAACGTCGGCAGGCCGCAGCCGCATTCGCCGTCGACGACACCGGCGGGGACGGCGAAGCCGGTGTCGCAGTCGGGGTAGTGCTCGCAGCCGGCGATGAGCCCGCCGCGCCGGAGGATCCGGAGGTCGCCGTCGCAGTCCGGCTCCGGACACGCCCACTCGCGGTCGAAGGCCTGGCGGACCGCCGCGTCGAGGGACTCGCAGCCCCGATCCAGACAGACGTCGAACGCCAGGCCGCGCTCGACGCGCATCCGGGGGAGACCGCAGTCGCAGTCGGCCTGGTCGTCACGGATCGTCGCATCTGCCGGCACGCCGTAGCGGTCGCCGCAGCCGACGCAGTGGACGCCGGTCGAGCGGACGAGCGTGCCGCCGCAGTCGGGACACTCGCCGACGGGCGTGCCGGCCGCGGAGCTGGGGTAGTGAGCGAACCCGTCCTGCTCGTGGGCGGCGATCCGCAGCGTCTGCGTGTCCTTTTTCGCGACGAGGGTGAAGTCGCCCGTGCGATCGCTCGAGACGCTGTCGGCGCGGGTCAGCCAGGCGACGGGCTGGTAGCCGTCGGTATCGTGAACGAGGACGGTGTTGTCCGGCTTGACGATCGTCGTCACGCGGCCGCGGTACTCCTCGCGGTCGGCGTCCTCGGCGATGACGGTGCAGTCGCCGGCCAGAACTCGGATCGCGTCGTCGATCATAGGACCGTTGGCCGCGGTTTCGTACTTAAACCCGCGGTTGGTGCCGCGGATGGAAAAGAGCCGACGAACCGGTCTGCGGTCGACGGGCTCGGACGGTCGTCGACGCGCTTCCTCGGCCCGGCGGCTCAGTCGAGACAAACGTACGTTCGCGTCGTGCCGATCCCCTCGAGCGGTCGAATTTCAGACGTGATAGCCGCGAGGACGTCGTGGGGCTCGTCACCCTCCAACTCGACGATAACGTCGAAATCGCCCGCGATAGCGTGTGCTTCGACGACCGAATCGAGTTCCCGGACGCGGTGACACACGTCCTCGGTCGTTCCGGTTGCGGCGTCGACCATCGTGAATGCGCGAACCATTGGCACAGACCTTTCGCCGCCGACGGCTAAAAAACGAATACGTCACTCACGATCCTGCGTCGCGCGATGATCGCCCGGTCGACAGCAACCGGGGACTCGCTCGCGCGGTCGCCTGACGGCCAGGCTTCCGACGACGGGGCGTCGGTAGGTGGTCATCCCGAGGACGCGGCTAGGCGCAACGGGTTTCCGGCCCGGGAGCGATCGTCGACCTATGGTGGAGACGACCGCCGAAATCGTGCTGTTCGACGGCTTCGACGAACTCGACGCGATCGGCCCCTACGAGGTGCTCGAAAACGGCGCCCGGGCCGGCGCATCGGTCGAGGCCCGCCTGGTCACGCTCGAGGAGACGGCCCTCGTGACGGCGAGCCACGACCTTCGGGTCGAACCCGACGGGACGGTAGGCGAGCCAGACCTCCTGCTGGTCCCCGGCGGCGGCTGGACGACCGCCAACGAGGGCGTCCGAGCCGCCGTCGAGGACGGCGTCCTGCCCGACGCCGTCGCCGAGCGCGCCGCGGACGGTGCGACCGTCGCGTCGGTCTGTACCGGCGCGATGGTGCTGGCCGAGGCGGGCCTGCTCGAGGGCCGGCCCGCGACCAGCCACCAGGTGGCTGTCGACGACCTCGAAGACTACGTCGAGACCGTGGTCGACGCGCGGGTGGTCGACGACGACGACGTGCTCACCGCCGGCGGCGTCACCGCGGGGATCGACCTGGCGCTGTGGCTGCTCGAACGCGAGTTCGGCGCGGAGATCGCCAGCGCGGTCGAAACGGAGATGGAACACGAGCGCCGCGGCGACGTCGCTCGCTGATCGACCGCCTATCCTGCTGCCTGCCAAACCGCTTTAGGCGGGGATCGAATAGCCCGGTCTACATGACTGCTGTGCTGTTTGATATGGACGGCGTCGTCGTCAACAGCGAAGACTACTGGGTCGACTTCCAGCGCGAGGAGATCCTCCCCGCGGTCGTTCCCGACGAAGACGTCGACGTCGCCGAGGTGAGCGGAATGAACTTCCGCGATATCTACGACTACCTCGACGAGGAGTACGGGGCCGCGATCTCCCGCGAGGAGTTCGTCCAGCAATTCAACGAGGCCGCCGAGGAACTCTACACCGAGCGCGTCGAGGCCTTGGACGGACTCCACGACCTGCTCGCGATGTTGGATGAGCGCGGCGTTCCGTCCGCCCTGGTCTCCTCCTCGCCCCACGACTGGATCGGCATGGCCCTCGAACGGTTCGATCTCGCGGACGAGTTCGACTACGTCATCAGCGCCGACGACATCGACGCGGCGAGCAAGCCGGCCCCCGACGTCTTCGAGTACGCGGCCGCCGAGGTCGGCGTCCCCGCTGCGGAGTGCGTCGTCGTCGAAGACTCCGAAAACGGGATCGAGGCGGCCGACCGCGCCGGGACGACCGTCGTCGCCTACCGGATCGCCGCCCACGGCGACATCGACCGCTCGGCCGCCGACGAGATCGTCGATTCGCCTGGCGAGCTCCGAGAGCGCGTCCTCGCGTTGACCGAGTGAGCGGAGCGATCGCGATTCGCTACTGAACTTCGACCGTTCGACTCGCCCCGATCGGCACCAGCGGCTCCTCGGGGAACGCCACGTTAACGGTGAACTCGAGTTCGTCGGCGTCGGCCCCGAAGACGCCGACCGGAACGGTATCCGCGTCGCGAAGGTAGGTGTTCGTGCTCGTCATCTCCACCCCGTTGACCGTCACGCGGATGCCGGCGCGGGCGGGCTCGCCGACGTTCCGGACCGTGACCTCGCAGACTTCGTTTTCGCCCGTCGCGACCGTCTCGGGGAACTGCCCCCACTCGATCTCGATCGAGGGCAGCGACTGGGCGCCCTCGTAGACGCGCTCGGCGACGCCCTCCGAGAGCCCGGCGGCGACCAGTCCCTCGACGCCCGCGTCGGCGACGTCGCCTGGCGTCGACAGGCCCTCTTTCGCCAGCTTGCTCGCGCGGCCGGCGGCGACCCCGTCGATGGCGGTCAGCCCGACCGCGTCCTCGGCGACGCCGTTCTCGATGCGTGCCTCGACTCGGCGCGCCAGGTTCGCGGCGTGGGGCCCGACGAAGCGATCGAGGAAGGCCCCGAGCGCCGAGACGAGCCGCGTCGCGTTGCGTCGGATGACCCAGGCGTCGCTGCGCAGTTCCGCGGGCGTCGAACCGCTGGCCGCGCCGCGGAGGATCGCGAGCACCTTCCGTTGGCCCGCCTCGAGATCGCCCGTCTCCTCGCCGACGAGCACCGCGTCGATCGCGTCGCGCTCGTCCTGGCGGGCCGAGACCGAGTCGAATTCCTCGGCGGTCGCGACCGCTGCGAGGACGTCTCCGGCGTCGATCTCTCCCGACTCCGCTCGATCGCAGAGGTCCGCGAAGTGAGCCGCCGTGTCCAGCCGGAGGTAGTACTTCGAGGTCAGCACGCCCAGCGGTGTCGCCTCGATCGAGAGGTCCTCGCCGGTCTCGACGAAGCCCCGGTCGACCAGGCCCTCTAAGCAGTCACGGACCCGCTGGCGTAAGTTCGGAAAGTCGTACTCGTCGGGTTTCGACTGGCCGCGCACGTAGTAAAAGGTCGTCTCGAGCCAGTCCATCACGTCCTCTAGGTCGGTGATCGTCCCCATCGCGATCTCGGCGTTGAGGTGGGTCTCTAAGCTCTCGGCCAGGCGGGACTCGATCTCCTTGCCGTCGCGCAGCAGCTGGCGGTACTTGTCGGCCTCGGCGGTGTCGCAGACGACCCAGCCGTAGCCGACGTCGTCGTACCCGGGGCGGCCGGCGCGGCCGAGCATCTGGAGGACGTCCAAGGGGCTCATGTCGACCTCGCCCTCGAGCGGGTCGTGGAGCTTCGTGTCCCGGATCACGACGCAGCGGGCGGGCAGGTTGACGCCCCAGGCCAGCGTCGAGGTCGAAAAGAGAAGTTCGATGTGGCCCTCTTTGAACCACTCCTCGACGAGGTCGCGGTCGTTCTTCGAGAGCCCCGCGTGGTGGAAGGCCACGCCGTCGAGCACCGAGTTTCGGAGGGTGGCGTCCTCGATCTCGTCTTTCGACTCGGTGTGGAACTCGTAGTCGCCGCGGGCGCCGATGGGAATATCGCGTTCGGCGATCTCGTCGCGGGCCTTCTTCGCCGCCTGGACGGTGTCCTGCCGGGAAGAGACGAACACGAGCGCCTGGCCGTCCTCCCGGAGGTGCGGTTCCGCGAGATCGAGCGCCCGGTAGAGGCGGCGGTACTTGTCCGCGAAGGAGTTCTCCCCGTGCGTGTAGGTCTTGACGCCGGCGTTGAGTTCGACAGGGCGGTACTTCTCGCCGAACTCGAAGGTCGTTTCGTCGGGGGCGTCCAGCCAGGCGGCCACGTCGTCGACGTTGGGCATCGTCGCCGAGAGCGCGACGATCCGGGGGTCACAGAGCCGTCGCAGGCGGGAGATCGTTACCTCGAGCACCGACCCGCGTCGGTCGGCATCGAGCAGGTGGACCTCGTCGATGACGCAGACGTCGATGTCGGTGACGAAGTCGTACCGCCGGGAATCGTGTTTGCGGGTCGCCGAATCCAGTTTCTCGGGAGTCATCACGAGGATGTCCGCCCGCCGCGCGCGACGCGGGTTCAGGTCGCGCTCGCCGGTGACGACGTAGACGGAGTAGTCAAGCTCCTCGAAGCGGTCCCAGTCGTCCTCCTTCTCGTTGGTGAGCGCCCGCAGCGGCGCGATAAAGAGCGCGGTGCCGCCGTCGGCCAGGGCCTTGCAGATCGCCAGTTCGGCCAGGGCCGTCTTCCCCGAGGCCGTCGGCGCGCTCGCGACCACGTTGTCCTCGGACTCGAGCAGTGCGGGCAGTGCCTCGCGTTGCATCCGGTTGAACTCCTCGAAGGCAAAAGCGTCGGCGAATTCGGGGAGAACCTCGGCGACCTCCATCACACGGAAACGGGGGGTGCCGGGTCAAAGGCGTTTCCTTCGAGTGGCACCGCGACGGCGCGGCGACTCGGCGCCGCTCACCGGGACGTGAGGGCGGCGGTGATCACCACGCCGGCGGTAGCGAAGTCCACCGGTAACAGGTCCACCGAGTACGATCGTGAGCCGTCGACCGGCTCAGACGGTTCGGGGGTCGCGATCGGTCGCGACCGCCTCGAGCTGATCGCTGAGTCGGCTGCTGGCGCGGTCCGGGTTCGGAACGCGCTCGAAGGTCAGTTCCGGATCGCCGGAGCCGGCGGTGTAGACCGTCAGATCGCCGTACCCCAGTAGGCGGCCGATCCCGCTTTGACTGAGGCTGGTGTTCTGGACGCGCTCGAGGCGGAACTGGGTGACGTCCCGCGAGACGATCCCCCGCTTCTTGTAGAGCTCCGAGGAGGTGATGACGTAGCGGGTGTTCGTCCAGACCAGGTAGCGAGCGACGGCGAGGGCGGCGCCCGCCGCGGTCGCGAGGAGTCCGAGGAGCGTCAGGAGGCCGACGCCGTCGGTCGCGCTCCAGCCGGTGACCACGAACCCGGCGAGCGCGAGCGCGACCCCGACCGGGAGCCTGGCGCCCATCGTGATCGGATGGGGGCGGCTCTCCCAGACGATGTTCTCGTCGTCGCTGATGTGGAACCAGTCGGGCGTCGAGCCGAGGGCCATCGGCCCCGCGTATTCCGTCGCCGGCCGTAAACCTGTCGGGGTAACGGGTCCGTACCGACCGCGAATCGGAGTTTCGGTCGAGGCGGTCGTTCATATCCGACGCATACCGGCGTACTGGTCGTGAGGAATATCGAGTAGCGGCCGGGTAGCTGTCGGATAGCAATCGTGCGACAGAGTACCGAACCACCACGGTTTTTCACCGCCCGGCCCGATGTGGGGATATGAGCCGCGCGCGCAAGCCCGACTGGTTGAAGAGCCGACCGCCGTCGGGTCGCGAGTTCGCCGGCATTCGGGAGACGCTGCGCGAGCACGACCTGCACACTGTCTGCGAGGAGGCCAACTGCCCGAATCTCGGCGAGTGTTGGTCCGGCCGGGCCGGCGGCGACGGCGACGGCGGGACGGCCACCTTCATGTTGATGGGCGATCGCTGCTCTCGAGCCTGCAACTTTTGCGACGTCGAGACCGGCGGCATGGAAGCGCTCGATCCCGACGAGCCCGAAAACGTCGCCGAGGCGGTCGCCGAGATCGGGCTGGACTACGTCGTGCTCACGAGCGTCGACCGCGACGACCTCCCCGACCAGGGCGCGGGCCACTTCGCCGAGACGATCCGCGAGATCAAGGCCCGCCACCCCGGGATCCTCGTCGAAGTGCTGATCCCCGACTTTCGGGGCGAGGAACGACTCGTTCGGAAGATCATCGACGCCGAGCCCGACGTGATCGCCCACAACGTCGAGACCGTCGAGCGCCTGCAGTTCCCGGTTCGGGACCGCCGCGCGGGCTACGAGCAGAGCCTCTCGGTTCTCGAGCAGGTCGACCGCGAGTCCGACATCTACACCAAGACCTCTATCATGCTCGGCCACGGCGAGTACGACCACGAAGTCTACCAGACCCTCGCGGACTGCCGCGAGCGCGGCGTCGACATCGTCACGCTCGGGCAGTACCTGCGGCCGTCGCGTGACCACCTCGAAGTGCAGCGGTACGACCACCCCCACAAGTACGAGACCTGGCGCCGCGTCGCCGAGGAGGACCTGGGCTTTCTCTACTGCGCCAGCGGCCCGATGGTGCGCTCGTCGTACAAGGCCGGCGAACTGTTCGTCGACGCCGTGTTACGGGAGGGGAAGTCGGTCGAGGAAGCGCGACAGCGAGCGCGACCGGTAGGGTGACCTAAGCGGTACGCACGGCCGCTGATTTCGACCGCTACGAGTGGTGGGCGACGGGAGTTCTGCGGTTGCCAGCGGTGACGAATCCGTCGAAGACTTCTACAGCTCTGGGTCGCCGGACGACTCCTCAGCGAATACCGGTCTCGAGGAGAGTAATGTGAGCCAACTCTTCTTCTACGAGGGTCCGGACGGCCCCAGCTTCGTCACTATCCACGATGAGCCCGATACGCGAACTGGTGGCGATGCGAAGCTGGACTTCGATACGCTTCCCAACGCTGGATCGTGGGTCGTAGAGGACGATTCCAGTCACGCATCGAACTCGTTCGGTCGAGAGCGAGCGACGTGGAGTTGGGGCGATTGCTGTACCGACGGCGGTGCGTACCGCGGTGGGTTCGAGGACGGATATACGTCCACGATCGATGCAACGTTCGAATCGGGCATCGATACGTGACAGGTGCTTACAGAAGACGGGTCCGTAGCCGGTGAACTCGACCCGAACGAACCCATCACGGTGACAACGATCTTTCGGACCGCATTCACCGGCACGTGATATTGAAGAAAGACGACTATTTACGTAGTGTAATGCGTGATCAGAGCGGACCCAAGTATCCGATCTACGATCAGGACGATCCGAAGAAACTCCGGAACGACTTGCTGCTCTCGTTTTTCGTTCCGGTGCTCCTGACGATCGGCGTGCTGGCGGTCGCCTTTCGCTTCGTCGTCGGCGACGCCCTCGCTGGGTTCTATCCTGCGTTCGCCGAACCGATCGAATGGGGTGGGGTCCGTACAGTGTGATCGGCGGCGGACCGCGAATGCTGTTGCTCATTTGTACCACCTGTCTCGTCACATTCGTCTACTACTGAGCATATCTGAAGTACGTCCGCGACTGGCTCCGTGAACGAGGGAGGGTCTGACGGCCGAGATCGTGACGAGTTGCGACTCGAGCGTGCGGGGGTCCGAGTCCTGACTCACAGACCGGTACGCAGCCGTGGGAATAGATCACACGTAACACGTTACCGAACTTTCCTTTCGTCCAGTCAGTCGTCTTTCTTTCGACTGCGATTGAATGAACGACTGGAAACGTACATATTTGTTCAAACTCGTCCAGAAAGGTCCGGTATCGATCGATGTTCGCGGCTTAGTGAGGCAAGAATCTCGCTAATAGCAAAATATTTTGGGAAACTCCTTTATCCCGAGCGATAGTTCCCTAGGGTATGTACAGGTGGGTCTTCCCGTGAGTACGTTACAGCGTGATCCCCGCGAGCGAGTACAGGTCCTTGACGAGGCGGGCCGCGTCCGTGAGGGTGCCGACGTGCCGGACCTCTCCGAGGAGACGCTCGTCGAGATGTACGAACAGATGCGGCTCGTGCGTCGGTTCGACGAACGGGCAGTCAGCCTCCAGCGGCAGGGACGGATGGGGACGTATCCGCCGCTGTCCGGTCAGGAGGGCGCACAGATCGGCAGCGCCCACGCGCTGGCCGAGGAGGACTGGGTCTTCCCCAGCTACCGCGAACACGGCGTCGGCCTGGTCCGCGGCCTGTCCCTCGAGCGCACGCTGCTGTATTGGATGGGCCACGAGCGGGGTAACTACATGCCCGAGGACGTCAACATCTTCTCGGTCGCCGTCCCCATCGCGACCCAGATTCCCCACGCGACCGGCGCGGCCTGGGCCTCGCGACTGCGCGACGAGGAGAAGGCATTCATCTGTTACTTCGGCGACGGCGCCACGTCGGAGGGGGACTTCCACGAGGGGCTGAACTTCGCGGGCGTCTTCGACACCCCGAACGTCTTCTTCTGTAACAACAACCAGTGGGCCATCTCCGTCCCGCGCGAGCGCCAGACGGCCAGCGCGTCCCTGGCCCAGAAGGCCACCGCCTACGGCTTCGAGGGCGTTCAGGTCGACGGAATGGATCCGCTCGCGGTGTACCAGGTCACCCGCGACGCAGTCGAGAAAGCGAAAGATCCCGACGACGACGAACTGCGACCGACGCTGATCGAGGCGGTTCAGTACCGCTTCGGGGCCCACACCACGGCCGACGACCCCTCGGTCTACCGGAACGACGAGGAGGTCGAACGCTGGAAGCAGAAGGATCCGATACCGCGACTCGAAACGTACCTGCGGTCGAACGGCATCCTTGACGACGAGCGGGTCGACGCGATCGAAGCCCGCATCGAGGAGGACGTGGCAGACGCCATCGAGGCGGCGGAGTCAGTCGAACGACCCGACCCCGAGGAGATCTTCGCCCACGTCTACGAGGGGATGCCAAAGCGACTGCAGCGGCAACTCGAGTACCTCGAATCGCTCCGCGACCGACACGGCGACGACTCCCTTCTGGAGGGCTAACGCATGGCAGCACAATCGCAATCGGAGAACCTCACCCTGGTCCAGGCGGTACGGGACGGGTTACACACCGAGATGGAACGCGACGACGACGTCATCGTCATGGGCGAGGACGTCGGCGAGAACGGCGGCGTCTTCCGCGCGACGGAGGGGCTGTACGACGAGTTCGGCGAGAACCGCGTGATCGACACGCCGCTGGCCGAGTCGGGGATCGTCGGCACGGCGATCGGGATGGCCGCCTACGGGATGCGCCCGGTCCCCGAGATCCAGTTCATGGGGTTCATCTACCCCGCGTTCGATCAACTGGTCTCTCACGCCGCGCGCCTGCGGACGCGCTCGCGCGGGCGATACACGTGTCCTATGGTCGTCCGCGCCCCCTACGGCGGCGGCATCCGCGCGCCGGAACACCACTCCGAGTCGACGGAGGCGATGTTCGTCCACCAACCAGGTCTCAATGTCGTCGTCCCCTCCACGCCGTACGACGCCAAGGGGCTGCTGGCCAGCGCGATCCGCAGCTCCGATCCGGTCGTCTTCCTCGAACCGAAGCTCATCTACCGGGCGTTCCGCGATGAGGTCCCCGACGAATCGTACGAAGTCCCGATCGGCGACGCGGCCGTCCGTCGGGAGGGCAGCGACATCTCGGTCTACACCTGGGGCGCGATGACCAGGCCGACCCTGGAAGCAGCGGCGAACCTCGAGGGCGAGATCGACGTCGAGGTGATCGATCTGCGGACGGTCTCGCCCTTAGACGAGGAGACGATCGTCGAGTCCTTCCGGAAAACCGGTCGGGCCGCGGTCGTCCACGAAGCCCCGAAGACGGGCGGTCTGGGCGCCGAGATCGCCGCGACCCTGCAGGAGGAAGCACTACTGTATCAGGAGGCGCCGGTGGAACGCATCACGGGCTTCGATACGCCGTTCCCGCTGTACGCGCTCGAAGACTACTACCTGCCCGAACCGGCGCGCATCGAGGACGGCATTCGAAACGCCGCGGAGTTCTAACATGGTCAGGGAGTTCGAACTACCGGACGTCGGCGAAGGTGTCGCCGAAGGCGAACTGGTCTCGTGGCTGGTCGAGGAAGGCGATCCCGTCGAGGAGGATCAACCGGTCGCGGAGGTCGAGACGGACAAGGCGCTCGTCGAGGTGCCCGCCCCGGTTGACGGCACCGTCCGCGAGTTACACGCCGAAGAGGGCGACGTGGTCCCCGTCGGGACCGTGATAATCTCTTTCGACGTCGAAGGCGAGGAGAGCGAGGAACCGACCGAGTCGGAGCAGGAACGAGCGAGCGAACCCGAAGGCATCGACGAACCGGGTGAGTCCCCGTCCGAGGCCGCCGAATCTGGCGAAACCGCGGGCAGCCCCGAAGCGACCGGCGCCGAGACCGACGACGTCGCACCGCCCGACGACCGGCTCTTCGCCCCGCCGCGCGTGCGCCGCCTGGCCCGCGAACAGGACCTCGATCTCTCGTCCATCCGGGGCAGCGGTCCCGGCGGACGGATCACTGCGGCGGACGTCCTGGCCGCGACGGGCGTCGGAGCGGGCTCTGAATCCGGCGACGGGACGGACCAGGCCCGGTCGCAGGCGACGGGGGGAGACGCCGAGGCCGGGACGGCCGAATCGGAATCGGACGCTGCAAGTGTCGGTGCGGAGCCCGCTGTAGAGTCTGCGGGGTCAGCTTCGACGTCGGCTTCGGGTTCCCAGCAGACTGGAACCGGAACCGAAACCGAGACGCCCGCTCAGGTCGAGTCCGCCGATCGCGACAGGACCCTCGCCGCGCCCGCGACCAGGCAACTCGCCGAGGAGGAGGGCGTCGACATCGATGCCGTCCCGGCGGTCGAAGAGCGCGAGGGCGAGGCGTTCGTCACGCCCGAGGCGGTCCGGGAGTACGCCGAGGCACAGCGCCAGGCCCAGGAAGCCGACCGGGAGGCGATCGAGGCCGGCGAACCGGTCGGGACGAAAGGGACCGACTTCGCGCCAGGCGAGCGCGAGCGCCGCGAACCGTTTCAGGGCGTCCGCAAGCGAATCGCCGAGGCGATGGTCGAATCCAAGTACAGCGCACCTCACGTCACCCACCACGACGAGGTCGACGTGACTGAACTCGTCGACGCGCGCGAGGAACTCAAAGCCCGCGCCGAGGAGCAGGGGATTCGCCTGACCTACATGCCCTTCGTCATGAAGGCTGTCGTGGCGGCGCTGCAGGAACACCCCGAGATGAACGCGGTCATCGACGAGGAGAACGACGAGATCGTCTACCGCGACTACTACAACATCGGGGTCGCGACCGCGACCGACGTCGGCCTGATGGTCCCGGTCGTCGAGAACGCCGAGCAGAAGGGGCTGTTGCAGCTCGCCTCGGAGATGAACGAGGTCGTCCAGAAGGCCCGCGACCGGACGATCAGCCCCGGCGAACTCCAGGGTTCGACGTTCACCGTCACGAACATCGGCGGGATCGGCGGCGAGTACGCGACGCCGATCATCAACTACCCCGAGGCGGGGATCCTCGCGCTGGGCGAGATCAAGCGCAAGCCGCGGGTCGTGACCGACGACGACGGGACGGAGTCGATCGAACCCCGGTCGGTCCTGACGCTCTCGGTGTCGTTCGACCACCGGTTGATCGACGGCGCCGTCGGCGCGCGCTTTACGAACACGGTCATGGAGTACCTCGAGAACCCTAGCCTACTATTGCTCGAGTGATCGAACCCACATCACGACACCAATGAACATGGAACACCGCTACCCGAACGAACGACAGCACCGAAGGGGGATTCGCTGATGGTCGTCGGAGACGTCACCACCGGCACGGACGTCTTAGTCATCGGCGCCGGTCCCGCCGGCTACGTGGCCGCGATCCGAGCCGGTCAGCTCGATCTGGACGTCACGCTCGTCGAGAAGGATGCCTACGGCGGCACCTGCCTGAACTACGGCTGCATCCCCTCGAAAGCACTGATTACCGCGACCGACATTGCCCACGAGGCGCGCCACGCCGAGAAGATGGGCATTCACGCCGACCCCGCGATCGACCTCTCTGGCATGGTCGACTGGAAGGACGGCGTCGTCGACCAGCTCACGGGCGGCGTCGAGAAACTCTGCAAGGCCAACGGCGTTAACCTGCTGGAGGGCACCGCTCGGTTCGCGGACGAGAACACCGTCCGCGTCTCCCACAGCGGCGAGGGCCAGGGCTCCGAGACCCTCGAGTTCGAGCACGCGATCGTCGCGACCGGCTCCCGTCCCATCGAGATCCCGAACTTCGAATTCGACGACGAGCCCGTCCTCAACTCCAAGCAGGCGCTCGCGCTCGAGTCCGTCCCCGACTCGCTGGTCGTCGTCGGCGCCGGCTACATCGGGATGGAGCTCGCGAGCGTCTTCGCCAAACTGGGCACCGAGGTGACGGTCATCGAGATGCTCGACTCGATCCTCCCCGGCTACGACGACGACCTCAAACGCCCGGTCAAACAGCGGGCGAACGATCTGGGGATCGAGTTCGAGTTCGGCTACACCGCCTCGGAGTGGCACGACCGTGACGACGGCGACGGGATCCGCGTCGTCGCCGAGCCGGCCGATTCGGCCGCCGCCGACGGCGGAAGCGCCGAAGCCGTCGAAGACGAACGCCTCGAACTCGACACCGAGACGGTCCTGGTGGCCGTCGGCCGCCACCCCGTCTCCGACACCCTCGATCTCGACGAAGCCGGCGTCGAGACCGACGACCGTGGCTTCATCGAGACCGATTCGCGCGCCCGCACGACCGTCGACCACATCTTCGCCGTCGGCGACGTCGCCGGCGAGCCGATGCTCGCCCACAAGGGCAGCGCCGAGGGCCAGGTCGCCGCCGAAGTGATCGCTGGCGACCCCGCCGCGCTCGATCACCAGGCGATGCCGGCCGTCGTCTTCACCGACCCCGAGATCGCCACCGTCGGCATGACCGAGTCTGAGGCCGAAGACGCGGGCTTCGATCCCGTGACCGGCCAGTTCCCGTTCCGTGCCAGCGGCCGCGCGCTAACGACCGGCGAGTCCGACGGGTTCGTCAAAATCATCGCCGACGATTCGGACGGCTACCTCCTCGGGGCCTCGATCGTCGGGCCTGAAGCCTCGGAGCTGATCGCCGAGCTCGGCCTGGCGATCGAACTGGGCGCAACGCTCGAAGATGTCGCGTCGACGGTCCACGCCCACCCGACGCTCTCGGAATCGGTGATGGAAGCCGCGGAAAACGCGCTTGGGCACGCGATTCACACGCTGAACCGCTGATATTCGTCACTGCTTCCTTTCTGCCCGTCCGTTCTGTTACTGTACGTACAGCGAGTACGCAATCACGAGGAAGCCGGCCAGAACGAGCAGACTCTCGAGCAGGATTCCCATCGCAAGGGGAACGGCGAGCAGTTCGTACAGCATACCGGCGAGCACGAGTCCGAGCGTGACGAGTCCGAAGCCGATCGCGAGGTAGCCGAGCGCTCGCTGTCGGGTTCGACGGTACGCTTTAAACGCAAAGTACGTGATGACGCTACCAACGACGAGGACGAGCGTCTTGACGACGGCCAACGCCAACGTCGTTTCCGTCGGACCGGCGGGGAATAGGTTCATGTCTCCTTTCGCACCTCCGACCACAGATCCGCGAGCCGTTCGTCCGCCGTCCGGGCCGGCCGTTCGATCTCGACTGACAGCGATCGATCCTCATCTAAGCCGATCGTGATTTCGTCGAACGCGATCGAATACTTGCTCGCGTGGTGCCCGTCCTGTCGGATCTCGGTCGACTCCTCAAGCAGTGTCGACTCGGTTAATACCTCGAGCTTCCGGTACAGTGTCGACTGAGGAATATCGCATCGAGACGTGAGCTCCGAGGCCGTCATCGGCTCCTCGAGGTTCCGGATAATCTCGCGGCAGTCGGGATCGTCCAGCGCGGCGCAGATTTCCTCCGCGGACGGCGTCGACTCCGAAGCGAACGGGTCCCGGACCATTCGTCTCCTCCTTGCAACGCGCGTGGTTTATCGGCATCGATACTTCCCGCAGGCACCCGTCCCAATTGCTGACACGACGATACGACACCTTCTTGCGCGTTCGCGCTCGAGTGCGACCACGCGGGTATCATCCGGCCCGACCGCGCCTGCAAGGGTGGAATGATCGGCCGACCTCCGCCCGCGTGACATTCTCGACGGCAGTTTCTGCGAGCGATGAGACCGATTAGTAGTGACGTTGCTGCGTCCGGCTCGCGAAAACCGTCGCATGGTAGCGGATTCCGATGACAGACTCGTTCGACGGCCTTATATATTCGACCGGCGTTCGACACTAATGCGAACGACGTGGCGCACGCCGCCACGTTCCCTCCGGCCGCATTCCGGCACGGAGGCAGGCACTCCATCCGCCCCTCGACACTCAGCGAGGGCGTGCGGATCGAGCGTGATCGACGCCGACTATCGGCGTTCCAGTACAATGCCCTTATACACTCTGGGCGCGTACAAGAAATCACGCGCATTCCCCCGCCGGCTGCGATTTCCGGCGCGGGCATCGATCCGACGCCCTTAAGTGTACGAGGGCATTCGGATGAGAACGCGAACGCAAAAGAACGCGTGACCGACGAAGCGTTCAACTCGCTTCGTCAATCCGGACGATTCGAACCC
>NZ_FOIS01000006.1 GCF_900110455.1 Natrinema salifodinae
CGGGTTGACGAAGCGAGTTGAACGCTTCGTCGGTCACGCGTTCTTTTGCGTTCGCGTTCTCATCCGAATGCCCTCGTACACTTAAGGGCGTCGGATCGATGCCCGCGCCGGAAATCGCAGCCGGCGGGGGAATGCGCGTGATTTCTTGTACGCGCCCAGAGTGTATAAGGGCATCGTACTGGAACGCCGATAGTCGGCGTCGATCACGCTCGATCCGCACGCCCTCGCTGAGTGTCGAGGGGCGGATGAAGTGCCTGCCTCCGTGCCGGAATGCGGCCGGAGGGAACGTGGCGGCGTGCGCCACGTCGTTCGCATTAGTGTCGAACGCCGGTCGAATATATAAGGCCGTCGTCTCGGACGCACATTGCTCTGCGTTGGGAAGTCACGAGGGAACGACTCTTACCCGATATGGTAAACAGCGGAAAGCGAGTCCGAGATCCGCACAGATAGGCGGTATCGCATAGTTTGCTGCCGATCATCTGGCCGAGACCTCTCACTGACTCCAGACGAACAGTACCGGCCAGTATCACACCCATTTGTAGACCGACGCTTTAGTTGCCAGGCGATGTCCGTTCGGACATGACCGACCAGCGAGCGGACGATCGACCGGCGGCCGAATCGTCAGTTGGCGTCCGACCGGTGGACCCCTTCGCGGAGGGCGTCGATCGGCGGCGGCTCCTTGCGTCCTCCGCGACCGTCGGCGCGACGGTCTCGCTCTCGGGTTGCCTCTCGGATTCAGCAGGCGAGCGCGAGCGCGTGCCCACGGTGTTCGCGTTCAATAACGGCGATCGAACGGTGAGCGTCATCGACGCCGAGGCGGACGAACACCTCGAGACCGCGTTCATCGACACGACGGCCTCGTTTCCCGCGAACCAGTACGGGACGAGCGCCGACTCCGAGTACGACGTCTGTTGGCTCAACGTCGACGGAGGGATTCGCGCGGTCGACCAGCACACGCTCGAGGAAGTCGCCGCCGTCGAGACCGGCTACGGACCGAACTACCCGAACTTGACGCCAGGCGAGGACCAACTGGTCGTCGCCGCGGGCGGGACGACGACGCTCGACCCCGACCCCGACGAGCCGGAGACGCATTCGATCGTCCGGGTCGACGCCGATCGCAGCAACGACGAGTTCGGGACGGTGACCGGCGAAATCGAAACGGAGTACACGGGGCCGTGTGACGCGACGCTCGGTCCCGACGGAGAGTACGCTTTCGTCCCGGAGATTGCGAACGAGACGCTGGCGGTCGTCTCCCTCGATCCCTTCGAGATCGTCGCGCGAATCGACGCGGGCGAGCCGGTCGGGGAGGGGAAGGTCTTGCCGTTCATGGCGACGGCGTCGTTCGACGGCGATCGCCTCCTCGTCGAGAACGGCGAGGGCGAACTCGGGCCCGATCCCGACATCCCTCGGGAGGGCTCCGAGAGCATCTGGGACGTCTCTGACCCCGAGGAGCCGGTCGAACGCGAGCGCATCACGCGCGACGACGGGCTCTCGGCGGCACCGATCACGAGCGAGATCGGCCCCGACGGTGAGACCGGCTATCTCTTCACGCCGGATGCCGAGGCCGTAACGGTGCTCGACGTCGAGGACGCGACAGTCGAGCGAGAACTCGACGTTGGCGGGCGGTCGATTTCAGGTGCCTGGGGACCGAATCGAGAGAAGTTGTACGTCCCGGTGCAGACGGCGAACCACGTCGCGGTGATCGACCACGTCGACGGAGAAGTCGTTGCGACGATCGAGGCGGGCGAGTCCCCGACGGGTGCGGTCGCCGGAATGACCAGGCCGGATACCGACGCGACCCGTCGGCTGCTCGGATCGCTCTCGGCGCTCGGCATCGAGGTCGGTGATCGAGAGATGACCCACTGTCCGCCGGACAACTGTTACTGCGGGTAGCTCCGACAGCGGTCGACCCAACGAGAGACCGCTAGTCCGATCGGTTCGCGCGCGACGACTCCGCATCCCGCGCGAGGAGCGCTCGGACGCCTCTCGTCCCCGCCACCAGGCACTCGCGGAGGACCGGCGCGCCGTCGGCGAGCCACACCAGCAGCGCCAGGCCGGCCAGACCGACCTGCGTCCAGCGGTACGTCGAGAGTTCGCCCGCGATCAGGTGGTGCCAGTAGCGGTCGAACAACATGGTGAACGCCTCGACGACGCCGGGGCCGGGTGGCCGACCCTCGACCGTGGCGGCGGGCCAGAGCATGAGTTCGACCTGGAGCACTCCCTGTCGGAACAGCGCGTCCGCGACGTCCGCGGGGAGGTGCGATAGGTAGCCGAACCCGAATGCGAGTCCGGTCCGCGGCCGGCCGGCCGCGTTCGCGACGGTCCCGACGACCAGCGCCAGGGGCACCGCGAAGAAGATCGAGTGGCCGATCCCGTAGCCGACGTCGAAGACGCCGTACTCCCACGCGAGCGGCTTATCGATCAGGTCGGGGAGCACCGACGCGACCACGACCGCGAAGCCGTCGAGGCCGCCTGGCGACTCGCGGGTGAGGATGTGACGGCACAGCGAGTAGGCGAGATAGGCGACGATCGCGTGTTCCCACGGCCACATAGCGGGAGGTCCGGCCGCCGACGAATAGTTATGGCACGCTTGCGGGGCCGAACGGAGGTGAGGCGGGCGTACCGGTCTCTCCGGGCGTTCCGAGAGCGATAGGAACCGGTTACCGGCCGCGTCGTGACTGATGACCGGGACGGCACTCGCCAACTGCGATTCGTTCGGTTCGCGTTCGTCGCGGTTTGTGGTTTGTATTTGGTTCGTATGCGCGCCTCGCGAGCGCACGCGAGAACAGACGATCCATGCTATCGAATCGACACGATTTAGCGACCGGGATCGTAGGGAGACACATGGATCGATCGGGATTCGTCAAACTCGCGGTCGTCGCGTTCGGGCTCGTGACCCTGAGTTTCTTCGTCCGGGGGCTCAGTCGGATCGTGCTCGGCGCGGAGACCGCGAGCCTGCTCCAGGCCCCCTTCGCCGTCGTCGGGTTCGCCCTGCTGGTCTACCTGTTCGTCAGGGCGACCCTCGACTTCGTCGGGGTCTGGGAGGTCGAGAACTCGGACGCGTGAGCGGAAGGAAACCGTTTTTCGACCGCCGCACGAACCCGAACGCATGACAATCGACGTGCAGGCGATCGCCGATCTCGGACCGGCCGACCGCACGGCGTTTTTTGAGCGCGACGCCGGGATCGAGGCGGTCAGAGGAGACGTCCGCGAGATCGTCGAGCGGGTCCGCGAGGAGGGCGACGTCGCCGTCCGCGAATTCACCAGCGAGTTCGACGGCGTCGAGGTCGGCAACCTCGAGATCACCGACGAGTGCGAGCGGGCTTACGACGAGATCGACGCGGAGATCCGGGAGGCCATCGAGACCGCGGCGACGAACGTTCGCAAGTTCCACGACGCCCAACTCCCCGAGGACTGGCGGGAGGAGTTCGGCGACGGCCGCACGCTGGGCCGACGGTTCCGACCGATCGACCGCGTCGGCGTCTACGTCCCCGGCGGCTCCGCGGCCTACCCCTCCAGCGCGATCATGGGCGTCGTCCCGGCAGTCGTGGCCGGCGTCGACCACGTTTCCGTGGTGACGCCCCCGGCCGACGACGTAAATCCCGTCACGCTGGCGGCGATCCACGCCGCGGGCGCGGACGCGGTCTACAGCGTCGGCGGTGCCCAGGCGATCGCGGGCCTGGCCTACGGCACGGAGACGATCACCCGCGTGCAGAAGATCGTCGGCCCGGGCAACAAGTGGGTGACGGCAGCTAAGGCCGAGGTCCGGGGCGACGTCGAGATCGACTTCCTCGCGGGACCGAGCGAGATCGTCGTCGTCGCCGACGAGACGGCCGATCCCGACCTCGTCGCGGCGGAACTGCTCGCCCAGGCCGAGCACGATCCCAACGCCTCCGTCGTCGCGGTCACGGCTGACGAGGCCACCGCGGACGAGATCGCCGCGGCCGTCGACGAC
Source organism: Natrinema salifodinae (assembly GCF_900110455.1). Lineage (NCBI taxonomy): Archaea > Methanobacteriati > Methanobacteriota > Halobacteria > Halobacteriales > Natrialbaceae > Natrinema > Natrinema salifodinae. The sequence goes on from NZ_FOIS01000006.1 coordinate 3,956, forward strand.
GGGGTGGACGCGCGCGAGCGCGAAGACGTGATCCGCGAGGCGCTGGCCAACGACGCGAGCGGCGTCTTGCACGCGCGATCGATGAGCGAGGCCATCCTCTTCACCGAGGAGTACGCCCCCGAGCACCTGTCGATCATCGCGGACGACGACGAGTCGCTCCTCGACCGGATCGACAGCGCAGGCAGCGTCTTCCTCGGCCCGCACACGCCCGTCGCGGCCGGCGACTACGCCAGCGGTACGAACCACGTCCTGCCGACCGACGGCGGCGCGCGGGTGACCGGCGGGCTCTCCGTCGAGACCTTCCTTCGGTCAACGACAGTCCAGCGGCTCTCGGCGGGCGGCCTGGCCGACCTGGGCGAGACGATTACGACGCTGGCGGACGCCGAGGGGCTCGAAGCGCACGCCGAGAGCGTCCGGACGCGACTTGATCGGCTCGAAAACGACAGGGATCGGTAACGAACGGGACCGTTACACCGCGTAACCGGAGTTTCAGGACCGTTGCGCGTCGTAACACGATTTTCAGGCCGGTGACCTTCAAACTGGTTTTACGTGGATGGAGGACGGAGTGGGTGGTGAGATGGAACCGCATGTCGACCCACTGGACGAGCGCGTCCTCGAGCGCAACTACGATTACGCACAGCGAAACGTGCGGCTCCTCTCGATGTGGTACGACTGCGAGCTCGAGCGGATGCTCGAACTCCTCGCGGAACACGACATCGAGCTCTCGCGAAATGACGAGCGGCAGTTCGGAACGTACTACCGCTCGCTTCGGCGGCGGACGAACCGTTTCGGCGAGTAAGCAGCTATTAGGGTCGTCGAACTGTCGCGTAACCGTATTCAGCTAGCTCGTTCGGGCGAGAATGGCGTCACAGTTAACATCGTCGCGCCGGAAGGGAATACTATGAGCACGGACAGTATGGACGGCGGGGAGGCGGAGACGCGCCCGGAGATCGAAGTGACCGAAGATGCGGCCGAGCAGGCCCTCTCCCTGCTCGAGAGCGAAGGGCTCGACGCGTCGGAAGCCGGGCTCCGCCTGTTCGTCCAGCAGGGCGGTTGTGCCGGTCTCTCCTACGGGATGCGGTTCGACGATGCGCCGGACGGGGACGACACGATCTACGAACACCACGACCTGCGCGTGTTCGTCGATCCCGCGAGTCTGAAGTACATCGAGGGCAGCGTGCTCGACTACGAGAGCGGCCTCCAGGCCGAAGGGTTCCACGTGGACAACCCGAACGTCGTCAGTGAATGCGGCTGCGGCGAGTCGTTCCGGACGTAAGGAGCGGCCCGCCGATCCGCCGTTCGACGACGACGGCATCGCGTCTCTCGTCGCATCAATCCGTTTTCTGCCGCATTCCGCCGTTTTCTCCGCTTTCGAACCGGAAGTAGTCACGATTTCGGTCGACGTCCCGACGAGTCGAAAAACGAGGACCCCGATAGCGTTGCGGGTTCCCATTTCCGCTTCTCCGTCCGATCGCGGTCGCGCTTACTCTTCGAGTTCGAAGGCGACGGTGACTTCGGCCTGGTACTCTCGGTCGTCGGCGCTGGCGAGTTCGACCCCGAGTTCGTCGACCTCGATCCAGTGGACGTTCTGGAGGGTTTGTTCCGCGCGGTCGATGGCGTCGTCGGCGGCGGCGTCGAAGCTCTCGGGACTGGTGCCGATGAGCGTGATCTTCTTGAAGACCATAGCCGCCCGTCCTACACCGCACGGCGACGTAAAACCGCGCGTCGGTTTCGGAGTGAGTCGGACCCTAACGGGCGCGAGACGAAAAGTAGCGGTCGATGCTGGAGTCGGATCAGTCGCTCCGCGCATCGAGTCGCTCGCGGATCGCGCCGGAGACGTCCGTGAGGTAGGCGCCACCCCACAGCGCGACGACGAGCGCGCCGATCGAGTTGAACACGAAGTCGAGCATCGTGTCGCCGAGGCCGTACTGCGTGAGTACGGCGTCGAACCCGAAGGCCTCGGCCGACAGGGCGATGGCGAACTCGAGGATCTCCCAGAGGACGCCGAAGGCGACGACGAACAGGAGGATAAACAGGGAGACGAACTTCCGCGGGAGGTAGACGCCCTCTGCGTGCTCGTCGATCGCGCGGACGGTGGCGTAGCCCGCGCCGGCGACCAGCGACGCCGACAGCGCGTGGGTCATGTGATCCCACCACCAGACCTGCCGGTAGAGGTTCGTCGTCGAGCCCGGCAGCCCGACGGCGCCGAACGCGTGGAGGAACACGGCCGTCGTGATCCACAGCGTGAGCCGCGGATCCATCGGAATCTCGTAGTCGCGTTCAAGCAGCGGCGGCAGTTGGGTCACGGCTAGTGCGACCCCGGTGTTGACGACGATGCCGCCGTTGCCCCGGTCAATGCCGACGAACAGCATCCCGACCAGGCCGAGTTCCATCAGATAGGAGAGTTGGCGCTGGCGCTCCCGCGAGGATAGCCAACCGATGCGGTTACGCATCGTCCACCTCCGCCTCCGCTTCCATCTCGATCGCCGCGTCCGCGAGCGGGCCGACGTCCTCGGGCAGGCGCTTTTCGGGCGGAACCAGGCGCCTGAAGTAGATCTCGAAGACGATCCCGGCGCCGAAGCCGGCGACGGCGGAGTAGACGAACTCCCACATCACCGCGTCGTGGTCGGCGTCGAACGGGACGCCCAGAAGCTGAGCCGCACTCCACCTGCACAGCGCCCACAGCCCCGCTGCGGCCATCGTCGTCACCACGACGAAGACGACGGCGAAACTCGGCGTCATCCGCACGGCGGTGAACGCGTGGAGTTCGACGGTGAGCACGAGCGCGATCGCCGCGACCGAGAGGTACGACGCGAAGTGGCCGGTCAATCGGTCGGCTCCGAGGGCCAGTCCGAGGACGGGCAGCGCCGCCAGCAACAGGACTTCCCAGGGGAGCATCGCGAGCGGCGATCGGAAGAAAAGCGGCGGCAGCAGCGCCAGGCCGACGAGCGTCGCCGCGAGCGTCGTCCAGAGCACGCCGCCGGTCGCCAGTTCGCCGAGGCCGATGACCGCGATCGCGGCGACCAACAGCCACGCGACCGCCGCGTTCGAGCGGCCGTCGGCGATCAGGTCCTCGAGTGACGTCTGAGACACGGGTACTCCTACCGACCGATTCCCCAAAAGGATACGTAACGGAACCGGCGGACGCGGCGCGCGACAGCAACCGATCGCGACGGACCGCATGCCGCGCCGCGGGAAGGGCCGTTACGCCGGTGCGACGGCCGTCAGGTAGACGAGCGCGTACGCGACGAGCGCGATCGTCACGGCGGCCAGGCCGGTGAGCGAGACGTCGAGCAGCGAATCGACCGACGGGACCGATACCGGTACCGGCGACCGGCGATCGCGACCGAGCGACCGGGGTAGCGTCGGCGACGGCGGCGTTCGAATCGCGCCACAGAGGAGGCCGACGCCGAGGATGGAGAAGACGAAGTGATAGGAGACCGCGAGGGTCGGCGGCGTCGCCGCGAGCGCGGCGATCCCGTAGGCGCCGCCGACGGCGGCCCGCCGATCGACGAGCGCGACGGGCGACCGGCCGGTGAGCCGGCAGCACGTCGCGAGCGCGAACCAGATCACCGCGAGTTCGATCGCGAACGCGCCGAGTAGGTGCAGCGTCGGGTCCGCGTGGAGGACGACCCGCGAGGAGAGGACCGGCGACGCGAAGGGATAGAGCCACTCGGGCGGGGACCCGGTCACCAGATCGCCCCACGGATGCGACCACAGCCCCCAGAGCGCGGCCAGGCCGACCGTCGTCGGCGAGAGCGACGTCCGCCTGGCGGTCGCGGCGACGAGGATGCCGCTCGCGACGAACAGTCCCGTTACAAACGCGGCCAGGGGGCCGTCGACGGCGAACGCGATCCCGACGAGGCTCAGGAGGAGCCCGCCGGCGACGCCGCGGGCGAGGGTCGCACGACCCGCGCCGCGGACCGCGACCAGGCCGAACGCCGGCGCCGCGATCGCGCCGACGACCAGCGAGTGGGTGACCGAGCGGTGGACGACGCGGCTCGCGTCCCAGAAGGCCGTCGACGCGCCGAGCGCGCCGTCCGCGACCCGCCACTCGAGGAGGCCGACGAGCGCGTACGCGACGTCGACGTCCGGAATCGTCGCGAAGGCGCCCGCGACGGCGCCGAGGGTCAGGGTCCGTCGACCGTCCCAGCCACGTCGCTCGGCGGCAAGCGCCGCGACGGCGAACGCCAGTAGTGCGTGACCGACGAACACGACGTATCGGCTACGTGACGCGTGATCTTAAGCGGCTCGCAGCCGTGCGTGTCGAAACCGAGCGGCAGTCGGGCCGATCGCTGCACTTACCGATGTCGGTAGCTCTTTGCGAGTGGCACGTGAGCACTCGCCTACATGGCTCAGCAAACGTCGAGCGAGACGGTTCGTGCACCATCCGTCGGCGAACTCACACCCCCGGATCGAACCCTGATGGGACCGGGCCCGAGCGACGTGAACCCCCGCGTGCTCCGGGCGATGAGCACGCCGCTGGTCGGCCACCTCGATCCCGCCTTCGTCGAGATCATGGACGAGGTCCAGGAGCTGCTGCGCTACACCTTCCGGACGGACAACCGGTGGACCATCCCGGTCTCGGGGACCGGTTCGGCCGCGATGGAGGCCGCGATCGGGAACGTCGTCGAACCGGGCGACCGGATGCTCGTGCCGACGAACGGCTACTTCGGCGGGCGGATGGCCTCGATGGCACGGCGGGCCGGCGGCGAGGTCGTCGAAGTCGACGCGCCGTGGGGCGAGCCGCTCGACCCCGATGACGTCGCGGATGCGCTTGCCGACCACGATCCGGACGTCTTCGGCTTCGTTCACGCCGAGACGAGCACGGGCGTACTCCAGCCCGACGTGCCCGAGCTCACCGCCGCGGCCCACGACCACGACGCGCTGGTCGTCGCCGACACTGTCACCTCCCTCGGCGGCGTCGAACTCCGCGTCGACGAGTGGGACATCGACGTCGCCTACTCCGGTCCCCAGAAGTGTCTCTCCTGTCCGCCCGGCGCGAGCCCGCTGACCCTCTCCGACGAGGCCATGGAGAAGGTCCTCTCCCGGGACGAGGACCCCCGCTCGTGGTACCTCGACCTCTCCCTACTCGAGGGCTACTGGGGCGACGACCGCTCGTACCACCACACCGCGCCGATCACGAACGTCTACGCGATCCGCGAGGCCCTGCGCCTGGTCGCCGAAGAAGGAATCGAAGCGCGGTGGGCACGCCACGAACGCCTGGCCGGTGCGCTGAAAGCGGGCGTCGAAGCGATGGGCCTGGCGATGAACGCGCCCGATGAATACTGGCTGCCGAGTCTCAACGCCGTCCGCGTCCCCGACGGGATCGACGACGGCGCGGTCTGCGATCGACTCGTCGAGCAGTACGACCTCGAGATCGCCGGCGGCCTGGGCGACCTGGCCGGCGAGATCTTCCGGATCGGCTGCATGGGCCACTCCGCGCGACCGGAGAACGTGATCTACGTTGTGACGGCGCTGGGAGACGTGCTCGAGTCGATGGGCGCGAACGTCGATCCGGGCGCCGGCGTGACGGCGACGCGGAACGCGCTCGAAGAATAGGGCCGCTCGGTGTCGCTGGCCGCTTGAACGTCGGGTTCGGTTTTAGTTTTCAGGTTTTTACACGGAGACGTGTGGTCCTGGCGGAGCTCGTTCGACCTGATAGTCCTCCCCGTCGATGACGATGATCGCCCACTCGTAGTTCGGCTCGGCCCGCTCGAGTCGCGCCTCGAGGTCGTCGGCGTCCGACGGTTCGGCGACGAAACAGTGGAACTGTCCCGACGCCGACGTCGGGAGGTCGCCGGTCTCGAGTACTGTGTTCACGTGAACGACTTTCCATGCCCGCTCGGCGCGGAACTCGGGGCCGTTGCCTTCGACGGTGTAGCCCAACTCTGCGAAGATCGACCTGGCCTGCTCGACGAGTCGCATGTTAACAGGACCCATTCAGAACCAGCTACGTCACCGACCACTATAAATGTTAGTACGTAACGAGAACAAACGGTTACTTCCCGATGATCAGGAACTGGGTCCGTTTCTAACCCATCGATTTTCGCGAATGAACGAGTCGGCTTCGGTAATCGTCTATTATCGGTCGCGGACTGGATCGTCGATCAGCCGGCGGACCGAGGCTTCGTTCCGCGGCGTCGCTACTCGTGGGCGGCGTCCCATTCGGTGGGTTTGCGGAAGTTCCCGCACCGGTTGCATTTGATCCGACCCATCGCGTCCATCGCATTGTCGAAGGTTTCGCAGTTCGTACAGAACCAGCCGTACCGGCGGTCCGTGTCGGGGGTCTCGTAGGCGACGAGAAACGGCCCCTTCGATCCCTTGTCGCCGTCGGTCTCCGAAATGTAGACGGTCTCGCCGTCTTCGGTCGACCAGATGTCCATGTCCGGCCGTACTCCCGCTCGCGGTAAATGACTGTCTGTCCCGGCGGACGTCGCCTGGCTCGCCCTCGAGGGACGGATCGACCCGGGCTTCCGGGCCGAACCGACCGTGTGGGACAGGTTCGCAGTGTGGACAGTCCGGACTGAAAGGTTTACCCGGGCGGGAAGCGTTCGGCTTCCTAATGTCGTTGGTCGTGGTTCCCGTTCGGTATCCCCTGTCGAAACACTCGAAACGAACGCTCGAGCAGGCGATCGAGGTCGCCCGCGAGCGGGACGCGGCGCTGACGATTCTCCACGTCGACCTCTACCAGAACGGGAAGAAAGTAACGCGAATGGACCTGAAAAACGCGGTCGAGGGGACGTTCGGGCGGATCGAAAACGCCCGCTACGTCGTTCGAACCGGCTTCCTCGTCGAGGAAAGCATTCTCGACGAAGTCGCGGCGGAGGGCGCAGACGCCGTCGTCATCGGAACCAAACAGGCGAGTCGACTTCGTCGGATCTTCCGGCGGTTCACCGACAACCCCGACATCGACCGCTACCTGCGAAGCCACCTCGACTGCGAGGTCATCACGGTCGAGAGCGCACGCGCCTGAACCCGTCCGGCCTCGGCGTCGGCTTCGGCCCGCCGCTCCCCCGCGATTGTTTTCTCCTCGCTCGTCGCCGTCCCTCGTTACTCGCGCTCGCCCGCGTTTCGGACGACGAACACCGGAATCGAGGCGTTGTCGACAACCCGCTCAGAGACGCTGCCCAGCGAAGTCACCTTCTCTCGCGGACTCTTGCCCCGCGTTCCGATGACGATCAGGTCGATCCCCCGCTCGTCCGCGTACTCGAGGATCGTCTTCGCCGGCGTCCCCTGTCGCACCTCGGCGACCGTCTCGAGTCCCTCCGCGCTCGCGCGCTCGTCGACGGTCTCGACGGCCGCCCGGCCCTCGTCCTCGAGCGTCCGCTCTAAGTCCGTACTGGCCTCCGAGTCGGCCGCGGCGGTGACGCGGCTGTCGACTACGTACAGCGCGTGGACCGTCGCGTCGTTGTTCGCGGCGATGGGCAGCCCGTGGGCGAGTGTCTCGGAAATCGTGTCGCTGCCGTCGGTAGGGATGAGAATATCGTCGTACATCTGTCGGTACGTTGTGAATTACACCGGGAGCGATATAAATCACACCCACGAGACGTCGAAGCAAACCCCCGAATTCGGTCCCGTTTCCGTCAATGCCGCCACCGCAGCAGTTGCAGCTACCGTTACTGATCGGCCGGATCCGCGGGACTCTCGCTCGCGCCGCTCTGCTCGCTCCGTTGCTCCTGCTCGTCCCGCTCGCTCGGCCCGCCTGGTTCGACCGGCGAGCCCGCGGGTGCCCGATCGACGTCGATCTCGGCGTCGTCGACGGCCAGGCGGGCGACCCCGCTGGTCTCGTCGAAGACGTGGTGGCGCCGCGGGTACGCGAACTCCACGTCGAGGTCCGCGTAGCGCTCACCGATGGCCGTCTGAACCCGGTCCCGGGCGACGGAGAGTTTGTAGGGGTGTTTGATCCAGAAGAACAGTTCGAGCGTAATGCCGTCGTCAGCGTACTCGTCGATCCGGCAGGAGGGCGCTGCAGCGTATCGCGCGCTGCCGATCCGGATATCTGGTCCGCCGGAGATGACCATGTCGACGTTGCGGGCGGCCCGCTCGGCGGCCTGGCGGGCCGCGGTGAGATCGCTGTCGTAGGTGACGTCGAACGAGACCGTGATCCGAGTGCGCTCGTCCTCGGCGGAGTAGTTGATGACGTCGCGCGCGTGGATCTCGGAGTTGGGGATCACGATGAAAGTGTTCTGGAGGGTGAAGATCTTGGTGTACCGGATGGTGATGTCCTCGACGAAGCCGCGGTGGCCGGCGTCGGTGACTTCGATCATGTCGCCGATCTCGTAGGGCCGGTCGGCCAGCACGTACAGCCCGTTGATCAGGCTGCCGACCAGCGGCGCGAGCACGATCGCGATCACGGCCGAGATGACGGTCACCGACAGGAGGAGTTCCGTGTCGCCGACGCCGAGAATACCGGCGGCGATGGTGCCTGCCCAGACGAGGACGGCGAGCCTGACACCGCGTAGGACGGTTCGGGTGACGCTCGGCCGTTCGATCCGGCGGGCGACCGTTCGTCCTGCGAGGCGGACGACGAGCTTCGAGAGGTACCAGCCGACGACGAGCACGGCGAGTGCGAGGGTGATGGCGACTACTCGCTCCGGTACCGGGACCGGGATGGCATTTTCGAGGCCCTCGACCATCGAGCCCTCGTCTACTAACGGGACCTCGCGCATGGCAACACACTCAGGCCGGGTGTGGTTAAGGGTTCTGACCGTTTGGCTGGGACCGCCGGTAGCGAATCGACTGAAACAACCTGATTACGAAAACACGTGCTACTCGATATATAATAAATCATTTAGCGATCGGGAACATAGGGTGGTGTATGGCACCAGACGAACTGCGCTCGACCGTCGAGCACGTCGGGGATCGCTTCAACCTCGGCGAGTACGAGATCGACGCCTACCTCACCGTCTTAGAGCAGGGCCAGCTCACGGCGAGCGAGATCGCGGACCAGACGCAGATCCCCCAACCGCGGGTCTACGACACGGTCCGCAGTTTGAGCGATCGCGGCCTGGTCGAACTGCGCGAGTCTCGGCCGATGAAGGTCGTCGCGATCGACCCGGAGGAGGCCTTCGACGACGTGCAGTCCTCCCTCGAGCAGATGATCGACGAACTCGAGGCCCGCTACACGGCGCCGGCCCGGGACACGGAAGCCGTCTCGCTGGTCAAGTCCCGATCGACGATCCTTCGCTACCTCGAGGAGGTTATCGATGCCGCGGAGTTCGAACTCGCCCTGTCGCTGACGCCGGACCTGCTGACCCGGTACGAGGACGAGCTGCGCGCGGCGGTCGACGCCGGCGTGAGCGTCGATCTGATCGTCACGCCTGCGCGCGAAGCGCCCGATCCGGCGGAGTTCGCCTACGGCGAGGTCGCCTCGACCGCCCGCGCCCGCCGCGGGATCACGACGCCGGTCATCGCCGTCGCCGACGGGAACTACTCCGTCTACGCGACCCAGGACGCCCTGCGCGACGACCAGGACCGCTACGGCGTCATCTTCAACCGGTCGGCGCTTGGCTTCCTCGTCTCCGGCTTCTTCGGGACGGTCCTTTGGACGACCGCGGAACGCACCCTCGGTGAGGACGGCCGCAACGAGGCGTACCCCCGGAAGTACGCCTCCATCCGCCGGTGCGTGAAGGACCTCATGGACGAGGGCGGGGAATTCTACGCGACCATCGAGGGCCGAGACGTCGAGGTCGGCGGCCAGCGGATCGTCCGCGGTCGCATCCGCGACATCGCCTTCGAGGTCAGCGAGGAAGTTGCCAGCCTCACGATCGAAACGACGGAGGGCGAGGAACTCTCCGTCGGTGGCCGCGTCGCCGCGCTCGAGGACATCGAGGCCCACGAGATCCACATCGGCCGGAACGAGCCGCCGACGCTCGAGGACTGACGATCGTCTGCGATCCCTGACCGGAGCCACCCTCGTTCGACGATCGACCGCCGATCGAGGTCCGGAAATCGCGCTCTTATACCGTTACGTGTCGACGTGTCGACGTGGCCGGATCGCGTCCGCTCCCGATACCGATACCGCCAGGCGATCGCGCTCGGCGGAGTCGTCGATCCGACCGTGGGAGGTCGTACTGACGGAGCGTGCGCCGCGAACGGCCCTATAGCGTATCTCGGCAGCGGGCCATCGGTGATTTGCCGGCAGCTGCCGACCCGCGGTCGGCAATGGGGGATTGAGCGGCGGCGGCGGGATCGACGGGACCGAATCCGAATCGGAGGCCGACGGATCGGCGATGGCAAAGCTGACGTAACAGACACGAGATCCTGACAGTCGCGCTTTATTACTCCATTTATTGCCAACAACTAAGTCCCATAACGTGGACCGATCACTGGTCATGGGACGCGATACCGTCGGTCGGTGCGATCGGTCTCGCCTGGGACGTCGATCGTTCCTGAAGACCGCATCGGTCTCGACCGCGGCGGGGGCGGTCGCCGTCACCGGCTGCCTCGGTCGGGGTCGCCAACCAGGCACCGTGGTGATGACAGCCGCCACGGACGTCGAGGGGATCATGCACAGCGACGGCGACGGGCCCTCGATCCAACAGGCCCTGTGGGACGCCGGCCTCGACGAGGACATCCGCGTGGAGATCCAGACCGTCGTCAGCGATTCCGCACAGCGGATGCAGGGCGCTCAATCGGCCCTTCAGGCGGGTCGCGCACCGCCCGACATCCACATGATGGACAGCGGGTGGACGATCCCCTTTATCCTCCGAGAGCAGACGCTCAACCTGAGCGAACACCTCGGGGACGAGGCCCTCAACACCGTCGAGAACGACTACCTCGACGCGATCGTGGAGACGGCCCGCCACCCGGAGACCGGCGACGTCCACGGCGTGCCGCTGTTTCCGGACTTCGGACTGATGCTGTATCGACAGGACCTGATCGAAGACGCGGGCTACGAGACGAACGGCTGGGGCACCGATCCGCCCTCCTGGGAGGAGTTCTCGAACGCCGTCGGCGACGCGCTGGACGCCAACGAGGACATCAGCTACGGCTTCACCACGCAGGGGGCCGCCTACGAGGGCCTGTCCTGTTGTACGTTCAACGAGGTGATGACCTCGTGGGGCGGCGCGTACTTCGGCGGCACCGAGAACCTGTTTACGGCCGGCGACCGCCCGATCACGGTCGACGACGGACACACGGTCGACGCGATCCGGATGATGCGCGCGTTCATCGACAGCGACGATCCGAACGGGCTCGACGGGTACTCCGAGATCTGCCCCTCGGCGATCGTCCAGTGGACCGAACAGGAGTCGCTCAACCCCTTCGCGGACGGCAACGCGATCGCCAACCGCAACTGGCCGTTCGCGATCGCCGAGACCGGGGGCGAGGACGCGTTCGGCGAGGACCTCGGCGTGATGACCCGTCCGTACGCCGTCTCGCAGGAGGAGACGGAGTTCGAGGGCGTCGGCGGCACCGCCGCGGCTCTGGGCGGGTGGAACCTCACCGTGAGCCCGCACACGGAGCGCCGCGAGGAGGCCCTGCAGGTCCTCGAGGCGTTCACCGCCGAGGACGTCCAGCTCACGGTCTTCGAGTTGGGCGGGTTCCTGCCGCCGAACATCGACCTGATCGAAGAGGCTGATCCCGACGAGATCGGCCCCTCCGCGCGGTACACCGAACAGCTCCAGGCGGCCGGTGAGAACGCGATTCCGCGACCGGTAACCGACCTCTGGCCCGAACAATCGGCGCTGATCTACCAGGAGGTCAACGCGGCCTACCGCGGGGAAAAAGCGCCCGAGACCGCGATGAGCGACCTCGAAGAGCGGCTCCAGCGGAGCGAAGCGGAGGTGGCCGAAAATGGCAACTGATCCCGACGCCGAGACCGAACCCGAGACCCCGCCCCCGACCGCGACCGACGGCGGCGCCGTGACCGATGAAACCGGACGGGACCGGGAGCACGAACGGACCGGCAACGTCCTCGTCAACTGGATGGAGAACCTGAGCGAGGCGGCCTACGCCTACCTGCTCCTGTTACCGGCGTTCGCCTTGCTGGCCCTGATCGCGTTCTACCCGCTGCTCCGGACGTTCGTCATGTCGCTGCGCGCCGACGAGACGCGGGGCATGGACCCGCTCGGCGGCTTCGTCGGCATCGAGAACTACGTCGACATCTTCACCGGGAACGCGCGCCTGGCCAGGCAGTTCCTCGACGTCTCGCTGACGTCGTCGTTCCCGTTCGTCGACCTCGGCGTCCCGTTCTTCCAGCAGGCGCTGTTCGTCACCGTGGCGTTCGCGGTCATCAGCGTCGTCGTCGAGACGGTGATCGGCTTCGGCCAGGCGTACGTGCTCGATCAGGACTTCCGGGGCCGGCGGTGGGTCCGCGTGGCGATCATCCTCCCGTGGGCGGTGCCGATCGTCATCCAGGGGATGATCTTCTTCCTGATCTTCCAGCCGGAGGTCGGCTTCGGGACCGATATCATGCAAGCGCTCGGCGTCTTCAGCGCCGCGCCGCTGGCCAACAGCCGGGATGCGTTCATCATCATCCTCGTGGCAGACATCTGGAAGTCGTCGGCGTTCATGGCCCTGCTGATCCTGGCGGGACTCCAGAGCGTCGACCGGAGCCTCTACGACGTCGCGCGCGTGGCCGGGGCGTCGCCCTGGCAGCGGTTCAAGCTGATCACGCTGCCGCTGGTGATGCCGGCGCTGTTGGTCGCGATGCTGTTCCGGACGATGGACGCGATGCGCGTCTTCGGACTGATCGAGTCGACCGCCGGCTGTACGACCGTGCCGTCGCTGACCTGCCTGGTCGTCGAGGCGATGTTCGGCGGCACGCGGATCTACGCGACGGCGGCAGCCGTCGCCTTCGCGACGGCGCTGGTAATCGGCGTGATCATCGCGATGTACATCCTGCTCTTCCGCGATACCGAAGGAGGTGTCACCTGATGACTGACGAATTCGACCGCGACCGCACCGAGAGCGAAACCGAATCGACGCCCGAGAGCCGGGGCGACCGCGCAGACGTGCGGAGCCGACGGACCGCACCGACCGGAACCGGCGGCCGCAGGCTCCGGCCGGACGGGGGCGGCGCCCTCACGGACGATCGCGAGGCCGAACTCGACCGAGGTCCGTTCCAGCAGTGGGTAGCCAACTCCATCTCCCACCCCGAACGGGTCTACCGAGCGATGTTCTACGTCGCCGCGATCTTCTTCCTGTTCACGACGCTGTTCCCGTTCTACTGGCTGCTCATGGTCGCGCTGACGCCGGAAGGCCAACTTCAGGACATCGTCTTCACGCCGAACGGGTTCAATCCCGGCGCGTTCGTCGAGGTCTTCGAGGTCATCCCGTTCCACTGGTACATGTTCAACAGCTTCGTGATCGCGCTGGGGTCGACCGTCGTCGTCCTCGTCGTGGGTAGCCTGGCGGGCTACGCCTTCGGCCGCCTCGAGTTCCCCGGCCGCACGCCGCTGATGCTGCTCGTGTTGGTCATTTCGTTCTTCCCGCCGGCGTCCTTTTTCATCCCGCTGAACGACCTCTTCAACACCTCGTTCGCGATCCTCGAGCCGATCACCGGCGACGGCACGCTGTACAACACGCCGTTCGCGATGGTGACGCCGCTGTCGGCGATCTTCATGCCGCTGGCGATCTTCATCCTCACGACGTTTTACGCCCAGATTCCGGACGGGCTCGAGGACGCGGCCCGCGTCGAGGGGACGACCAGGCTCGGCGCACTGTTCCGGGTCATCATCCCGCTGTCGGCGCCCGGCGTCGCGACCGCCGGCGTGTTGACGTTCATCGCCGTCTACAACGAGTTCTTCTTCTCGTTCCTGATGACCGACGGGCAGCCGCAGAACTGGGCGCCGATCCTCGAAGGGATCCTCGCCTACCAGGGCCAGTACGAGGTGCTGTACCACCTCATGGCCGCCGCGAGCATCCTCGGGGTGATCCCCGTGGCGATCCTCGTGGTGATCGCGCAGGAAAAGATCGTGAGCGGACTGACCGCAGGCGCACTCAAGGAGTAACACAATGGCACGAGTCAAACTCGAGAACATCACGAAACGGTACGACGACGTCACCGCGGTCGACGACGTGAGCATGGAGATCGAAGACGGGGAATTCGTCACCTTCGTCGGCCCCTCGGGCTGTGGCAAGTCGACGACGATGGAGACGGTCGCCGGCCTCACGCAGCCGACCGAGGGTCAGGTGTACATCGGCAACGATGACGTCACGAACCTTGCACCAAAGGACCGGGGCGTCGCGATGGTCTTCCAGAACATCGCCTTGTTCCCCCACATGAACGTCTTCGAGAACATCTCCTTCGGGCTGCGGCTCCGGAAGTACGACGACGAGGAGATCCAACGCCGCGTCGAGCAGGCCGCCGACATCGTCCAACTCGAGGGGATGCTCGATCGCATGCCCGACGAGATGTCCGGCGGCCAGCGCCAGCGGGTCGCGATCGCGCGCGCGATCGTCCGCAACCCCGACGTCTTCCTGATGGACGAACCGCTGGCCAACTTAGACGCGAAGCTGCGCGTCCACATGCGCACCGAACTCCAGCGCCTGCACAAGGAACTGGACACGACGATCATCTACGTCACCCACGACCAGGCGGAGGCGATGACGATGTCCAACCGGATCGCCGTCCTGAACAAGGGGCGACTCCAGCAGCTTGCGCCGCCGCTGGTCTGTTACAACGAACCCGCGAACCTGTTCGTCGCGGGCTTCATCGGCTCGCCGTCGATGAACTTCGTCGAGGGCGAACTCGTCGAGAACGGCCTCGAGACGAACAACTTCACCGTCGAATTCGACCCGACGCACGTTCCCGACGTGTCGGTCGGCGACGCCGTCACGCTCGGAGTCCGTCCGGAGGACGTCCATCTGGTGCAGTACGCGGACTCGCTTTCCTCCCCGACGGATCCGATCGACGCGCAGACCGACGTGATCGAGCCGATGGGCGACGAAGTCTTCGTCTACCTGTTACTCTCCGAGGCCGCGGTGGGGTCGATGGAGGAGGATCCCGCGACGTCGCCCAATCAGTTGCTGATGAGCGTCACTCCAGACACAGACATCGAGGCCGACCAGTCCGTCAACGTCGTCCTAGACCGGTCGAAGATCCACCTCTTCGATACGGCCTCCGGCGATGCGTTGGTCCACGGCCTGGCCGACCGCTCGGAGCGAGAGCCCGGAACGACGCCGACGGAAGCGGACAGCTGACTGACCCCGTGCGATGTTCGAGCGCTCTTGTGCCGTCGTTTTCGAACTTCATCGGCTGTCGTTTAGCGACGGACAGAAGTCGCTCCAACCGAACAATTCAATATAGCGGCTATGGGTGTATCGGTCTGAAACGAGACGGACGCTGGCAGTTCCAGAACTAAGGGCAATGACAAATCGATCTGACATCGAAGCAGGGATCGTCGGCCTCGGCAACATCGGCCAGTACCACGCCGAGCGGCTCGTCGACCTCGGCGTGACCCTCGCCGGGGGCATGGACGTCGCCGCCGAGGCCCGAACGCGGTTCGCTCGACGGTACGACGTCGACGTCTACGACGACCACCACGAGTTGTTCGACACCGTCGACGCCGTCATCATCACGACGCCGAACAAGTACCACGAGGAATACGCGATCGACGCCTTCGAGCGAGATCTCCACGTCTTACTCGAAAAGCCGCTGGGACACTCGATCGAGAGCGCCAGGCGGATCGCCGAGGCGGCGGCGGAGTCAGACGGGTACGCCATGGTGGGGTTCAACAATCGGTTCGCGAACACGGTCCGGATCGTGAAAAATCGGATCGAACGGGGGGATCTCGGCGACGTGACTCACGTCGAGGCTAACTACGTCCGACGGCGCGGCATTCCGGGACGGGGTTCGTGGTTCACCCGCCGACAGATCGCGGGCGGGGGTGCGCTCATCGACCTCGGAGTGCACGCCATCGATCTCGCGCTGTATCTGCTCGGCTACCCCGACGTCACCGAAGTCAACGGGGTCGCCCGCGGCGAGTTCGGCTCCCGCGAGGAGTACGCTTACCTCGACATGTGGGCCGACGACGCGGGCCCCGAGGGGTTCAACGTCGACGACTCCGCCAGCGCCTTCATCCGCTGTACGGGAGATCACACGGTCTCGCTCGAGGTCGCCTGGGCGACGAATCGGCCGGCGACCCACGAGTTCGTCGTCCGCGGGACCGAGTCGGCGGCCCGGTTTGACCTCCTCGAAGGGGACCTCACCTTCCACTCGGCGAGCAAGATCGGTCCAGACCACCTGGAGGACACGTCCGTCGAGACGCGCCAGAACGATACCCACTCGGACGAACAAAAGGTGTTTTTCGACCGGGTCGTCGGCGAGGGCAAGCGCGAGCGCGGAAACAGCGTCACGGAGGCGCTCGAAGTTCAGCGGGTCATCGACGGCATCTACCGCTCGAGCGACGAGGGTCACACGATCTCGATCGGCGGCGGCGAATTCGACGAGTAACGCGGTGCAGTCGAGCGATGAGGCGGATAGTAGGCGATTTCGTGCACGACGTTTACGGCGGGGAGTCGCCAACGGATGCACATGGAAACGCCACCCGAACTGGAAGCCGCGGCCGACGACCAGAACGACGTCACGATCACGAACCGCGAGTACGAGGGCGAGAGCGTCATCGCCGTGGACTTCGGCCCGACGGGTGCGAAACCGTCGGTCGACGTCGTCGGTGACACGGCGATCGTCACCGTCGACGGGAACCAGTTCGAGTTCGACGTTCCGAGCGACGCGAGCGACGTCACCGTCAACGACGGTATTCTGACGATCAAGGGCTGAGCCCACCGTCCCGCGATTCTCGGGCTCGACGTTACGGCGGCGGCTCGCCTTTCCCTCGGTGCGTGCCGCCCCTCATTTTATTGCACCGGCTGTGGTCGTCGCTCCTATGGAAATCGGCGTCCACACTCCACCGCTGGCCGACGAACCGCTCGAGAGCGCGCTCCCCTATCTCCACGAGTTAGGCGTCGGTGCGATCGAGCCGGGGGTCGGCGGCCATCCGGGCCAGGATCACGTCGCGCGGGCCGAGTACCTCGACGACGAGACCGAGCAGGCCGAGTTGCGCGACCTGCTCGACGAGTACGAGATGCGGATCAGCGCGCTCGCGATCCACAACAATCCGCTCCACCCCGACGACGACCGGGCGGACCAAGCGGACACCGAGCTCCGCGAGGCGATCCGACTCGCCGGCCAACTCGACGTCGACGCGGTCACCTGTTTCTCCGGGCTCCCGGCGGGAAGTCCGAGCGGCGAGGTCCCGAACTGGATCACGGCCCCCTGGCCGCCGGAGCACGCCGAGGCCCTCGACTACCAGTGGGATCTCGCCGTCGAGTACTGGGCTGAGATCGACGGCCTGGCCGACGAGCACGGAGTGGATATCGCGATCGAGATGCACCCGAACATGCTGGTCTACGAGCCCCACGGGATGGCGCGGCTGCGCGAGGAGACCGGCGACCGGATCGGCGCGAACTTCGATCCGTCACACCTCTACTGGCAGGGGATCTCGGTCACCGACGCGATCCGCTACCTGGGCGAGCGAGAGGCCATCCACCATTTCCACGCGAAGGACACGCGGATCTACGAGGAACAGGCCCGCGAGAAGGGCGTCCTCGACACGACGGCCTACGACGACGAGATCAATCGCTCATGGCTCTTCCGCTCTGTCGGCTACGGCCACGACGAGTCTCACTGGAAGGATATCGTCTCGACGCTCCGGCTGGTCGGCTACGACGGCGCCCTCTCGATCGAACACGAGGACTCGCTGACCAGCGGGCGCGAGGGGCTCGAAAAAGCGATCGATCTCCTCGATCGGGCGATCTTCGAAACCCAGCCAGGCGAGGCCTACTGGGCCGAGTGATCGGCGCGGGCCGTCACTCCCCGATCGGCCCTCGGCCCCGTTCGTGGCCCCGAACCGAGTCGTCGGCGGCTCCAGATCCGTCGCGGATCTCGACGTCCCGGCCGTTGCGGACGACGATCTCGTAGCCCTCGTACTCGAGGAATACCACGACATCGCCGGACGTATCAGTGCCGGCGTCGGTCGTCTGGAACAGTTCGTCGAGCGCCTCCGGATCGACGACCGTAAACAGCGGGTCGTAGGCCGGGGGCTCGACCTCGGTGACGTCGACGCCCTCGTGGGCCGCGATCGCCTGGATGATGGCCTGGCTCGGCGGTACCTCGCCATCGGGCGACGACGTGTTGTCCGGCGTGGACATACTGCTCCGTTAGGTATTCCGACGGATAAGGGTATTGGCAAATATACCTCTCCGATAAACCGCCGCCATACCCGCTGTGACGGCAACTAAGCGGGCCGAACGATATCGGATTCCAGCCGTGTCGGCTCGATGTCGACGCCGGCCGACGATGGATCTCAGCGTTCGCACCGCGACGCGGACGAGTTCGCGTCGTCGCTCGCGCGGAGGTCTCGGGAGGGCAGCGACAGATCCCGGTCGACTTGGACACCGGGGTCCGAGAACGCCGATATCGACGTCAGCGACTCGCAAACGGGTGCGGTCGAAGTGAGAGGAGACCGCACGCAGGTTACCCCGCTATTGATGAAATTCAGTATTAGACGAAAGTAGTCAGTTGATTAAACTCTTTTCTGCAGTGGTATGTAAGCAATAACAATAGAACGGTCCGTCGACGGTCTCGTCGTGGCACCCGTTCCAGTTCCGGCCGGTTCGCCCGGTCACCGCTGATCGGTTGCGGTCGCGCCGGGGAACGGCCACGACAGACGGAGATTGAGACAGCTATGAAACTCGCACTCATCGGCTTCGGACAGGCAGGCGGGAAGGTCGTCGACGAGTTCCTGGCGTTCGACGATCGAATCGACGGCGGCTTCATCGAATCGGCGGTCGCGGTCAACTCCGCGACGACGGACCTGAAAGGACTCGAGCACGTCCCCCGAGAGAATCGTGTCCTCATCGGCCAGGCGCGCGTGAAAGGCCACGGCGTCGGCGCCGACAACGAACTCGGCGCGGCGGTCGCCGAGGAGGACATCGACGAGATCCAGGGCGCGATCGACTCGATTCCGGTCCACGAGATCGACGCGTTCCTCGTCGTCGCCGGGATGGGCGGCGGCACCGGCTCGGGCGGCGCGCCCGTGCTCGCAAAACACCTCAAGCGGATCTACACCCAGCCCGTCTACGGGCTCGGGATCCTCCCCGGGATGGACGAGGGCGGCATCTACACGCTCAACGCCGCGCGCTCGTTCCAGACGTTCGTCGACGAGGTCGACAACCTGCTGGTCTTCGACAACGACGTCTGGCGCAGCGCCGGCGAGTCCGTCGAAGGCGGCTACGACCGCATCAACCGCGAGATCGTCGAGCGGTTCGGCCTCCTCTTCGCCGCCGGCGAGGTCGAGGAGGGCGACCACGTCGCCGAGAGCGTCGTCGACTCCTCGGAGATCATCAACACCCTCTCGAACGGCATCTCGACGATCGGCTACGCGAGCGAGACCGTCGAGACGAATTCGGGGCTGCTTTCCTCGCTCACCGGCGGCGACGACTTCGACGAGGGCGCGGCGACTAATCGGATGACCAGCCTCGTGCGCAAAGCCGCCCTCGGGCGGCTCACCCTCCCCTGTGACGTCGCCAGCGCCGACCGCGGCCTGGTCGTCGCGACCGGCCCACCGTCCCACCTCAACCGGAAGGGCGTCGAGCGCGGCCGCCAGTGGCTGGAAGACGAGACCGGCAGCATGGAGATCCGTGGCGGCGACTACCCGATCCCCCACCGGGACGAGGTCGGCGCGATCGTCCTGTTGTCGGGCGTCACCGACGTCCCCCGGATCGACCAGCTCCAGCAGGTCGCGATCGAGGCCCAGGAGACGACGGAAGAGGTCCGCGCGACCGCCGAAGAGGATTTCTCGTCGCTGATGGACACCGGCGGTGAGCTCGACGCGCTGTTTTAACGATTCGGCACACTGAACGCTACCTTTTACGACTCGGTCGGAAGACGGGAGAGAACGGACCAGCGCCGGAGAAGACGTTCGCCTGGGTATCGTGGACGAAGGGACGAACGGAGAGCTGCCGAACCGGTTCGGTGCGAATCCGTCCGAGACGGTTGCGGAAGCACAGACGGCGTCACGGTTATAGGGGCCGATTACCACAGTATGGACTCCCAACCGAATAGCTAGCTACTCTAGATATTCTCGATAACAGGAGAATAACGAATTGTGATATCCGCAACTGAACGGCTATGCGGGGACAGGAGAGATCGAACGGTACCTCGAGTACCACGACGGGGTCGACAGTGCGGAAAGCGCTCGCGGCCGTCCTACGACGATCGGACGATCGGACGATCATCGAAGAGTGTCGCCGGTGCGGGACGACGCTCGAGTCGACGCCCGCGGACTGTCCGGCCTGTGGCTGCAGCGATATCGTCGAATACCGAATTCAGTGATCGCGGCGCGGGCGGGAACGGATCTCGGGTCACCGTGAGCCGATCGGCACCCCGGCCGTCTCGATCGCATCGCGACGCCCGTCCAGCACCGCGAACCGCTCGCCGCGGCGCGACTCGAGCCAGGCGAGGAGCCGTTCGGCCCACTCGAGCTTGCGGGCCTTCGCGGGGTCGACGCTCGGATCGTCGACGTCCCAGCCGACGAACGCCAGGCGAGCGGCGCCGAAGTGATCGGCGAGAAACGCCGCCCGATCGCCGTCGGTGAAGCCGCCGAAGTTCCGAACCGGACCCGCGGGTTCAGCCTGAGTCGTCGGCAAGACGAACGCGTCGTTGCAGTCGGGGACGACCTCGCGGATCGCGTCGCGGTTGTCGCCGTGACCGTGGACCGCGACCGGCACGCCCCGCTCCGTGAGGGCCACGACCGTCTCCGGATTCTTGTCCAGGTCCGTCACCATGCAGTCTACCTCGACGCCGCGGGCTGCGAGGGTATCGGCGGCCGTCGACGCAGCCACGACGACGTCGGCCTCGCGAGCGCGTTTGATGGCCTGGTCGGTCTCCACGGACGGACCGGCGCCGGCCACGGCGACGGTCGCGTCGCGAACGAACGAGAGCGCGTCGGGATCGAGCGGATCGTCGACGAGCGACGCCAGGAGGTCGCGACCCCGCTCGTCGCCGGCGCGGTCGTAGCCGAAATCGCGTAGAATCGCTTCGTAGACCGGTTCCCACTCCTCGAACTCCATGGGCGTACTCGTCGCTAGAGGGGTTTGTGTGTTCGGGAGTCGGACCCAGTCGCCACTGGTCGACGTAGCACCGCAATAATTCCGTGTTGTGGGCCGGGGGTCGCCTCCAAAGTACCCCTACCCGGGAGGCCGCCCGGCGTCCACTCCCTCATTTCGAAGCATCCGGTATAAGCTTTCTCTTAACGCAGTACCTCTGACAACTTCTCGCCTAATTCGCCGAGGGCACCGTCTTCGTCGTTCAGACGTTCTGTCACTCCGGAAACGGCCGTCGTCGACCCCATGAGTAAGGGTTGCACGTCGGACGCGCATTGGACGACCGCGCCGTTCTCGGCGGCGATCGCGGTCAGTCGCTCCCGCGCGTCCGCCTCGAGCCCCTCGATCTCGACGAGTTGAGCCTGCCAGTCGTCGGCGAAGGCGGGATCGACGCCGCGTTCCCGAAGCTGCGCTCGGAACTCGCGAGTCGAGTGCACGTCCAGTTGTGAGACCGTCAGCCCGTCCGCGGCGGCGCTCGCGCGCTCGGTGAACGCCTCGCCGATTAGCGTCGCGTCCCGCGTCTCGGCCACGTCGTGGGTCCGGATCACGTGCGCCCCGCGCTCGACGGCCATCGACGTGGCCGCCAGGCTGACCGGGAGCCGCTCGTCGGTCTCGCGGTCGGCGATCTCGCCGAGGAAGTTCTTCCGGTTGATCGAGACCAGCATCGGCTGGCCGAGCGCGCGGAACTCCCGCAGCCGGCGGAAGGTCTCGCGGTCGTCCGCGAGCGTCTGAGCCTCGCTCCAGCCGCCGAAGGCGGGATCGATAATCGTCTTGTCAGTGAGGCCGTTCTGCTTCAGCGCCTCGTAGACCTGATCGACGTAGTCCGCCTGAGCCGCCCACTCCGGAGACTTTCGAGAGGCCCAGTCGGTCTCCTCGACGGCGCCTGGCCGTTCTAAGTCCGGCGGGCTCGCCATCTTCGCGACCGCGGCGTCGTGGTCCTCACAGACGGTCGGCATCTCTGGGTCGGCGAAGCCGCAGATGTCGTTGACCATGTCGAACCCCTGCGAGAGGGCCGCGTCGGCGACCTCGGCGTAGCGGGTCTCGATAGAGAAGATCGCGTCGCCGGAGACGCTCTCGATCGTTTCGAGGGCGACGTGGAGTCGGTCGAGTTCCTCCTCGGCCGAGAGTACGTCGAAGCGCTTGTTCGCGGACTCGAGACCGACGTCGACGATGTCTGCCCCTTCGCCGATCAGTTCCTCGTCGACGTAGCGGGCCGCCTCACCGGGATCGTCGTAGACGCTCGGATCGTAGGGCGACTCCTCGCTGACGTTCAACACGCCCATGATCCGGGGCGGGTAGTCGTCTCCGATCCCCAGGCCGGCGGCGTCGACGCTGTTCATACCCGGAGTGAGGAAGCGAGGCAAAAAGGTACCGCGGTTCCGGCGAGCCGCCGGGTCGGCGATTATTCGTCGTCCTCGAGTACGGCCAGGCGCGAATCTCGCAGGAGCACCTTCTTGACGATCGAGGGGTTCTCGAGCAGGCGGTGTTTCGCGTGGGCGCCGCGGCCGCGGCCCCGCCCTTCGCGCTCGGACTGGATGACGTTGAGGAAGTTCTGTTCCTGGAGGATCTCCTGGACGCGGCGTTCGGAGAGCACGTCGAAGTCGAGCTGGCGGGCGACCTCCTTGTACTGGTTGTAGATAATCTTCGTCGGGAACTCCTTCTCCGAGCTGTTCTCGGTCAGCAGCGTCAGCGAGTAGAGGATGGCCTTGGCCTGCTGGGGCGAGCCCTCGATCAGTTCGTTGAACCGGTCGGCCTCGGTCTTCTCCTTGGCGTCGCGGACGTGGTCCGCCGTGACCCGCGTGTCGTTTCGCTTCTTCGCGATCCGGCCCGCGTTCCGGAGGATGTCGATCGCCTTGCGCGCGTCGCCGTGTTCTTGGGCGGCGAGTGCGGCAGTCAGCGGGATGACGTCGTCGGAGAGCACCCCGTCGTGGAAGGCGTCGCGACGTTTCTCTAAAATTTCGACGAGCTGGTTGGCGTCGTACGGCGAGAAGACGAGTTCGTCACGCGAGAGGCTGGACTTGACCCGCTCGGAGAGATGATCCGGGAAGTCGATCTTGTTCGAGATGCCGATGATGCCGATGCTCGAGTCTGATATTCGACGGTTCTCGCCGGCCCGCGAGAGCTTTCGGAGGACCTCGTCGTCCTCGAGCATGTCGATCTCGTCTAAGATGACGATGGTGACGTCGGTGCAGTGGTCGACGGCCTGCCAGAGGCGCTTGTAGTAGTCGCCGGTCCCCAGACCGCGGTCGGGAACGGTGATCCCGCTTTCGTCGGGATCGTTGACGATCTGGGCGATCGTCTTGACGATCGACGCCTCCGTGTTCTGTTCGCCGCAGTCGATAAAGGCGTACTTCACGGTGACGTCGTCGTGCCGGGCTTCGGTGATCACGCGCTGGGTCACCGACCGCGAGATGAGCGATTTGCCGGTTCCGGTCTTCCCGAAGATGAACAGGTGGTTGGGCTCGCTCCCGAAGATGGCCGGATTCAGGGCGTCCGCAACCCGTTGCATCTGCTCGTCGCGGCCGACGATCCGATCCGGACCGGGCAGGTGCGTGATCTCGAGCAGACGCTCGTCGGCGAAGACCGGATCGTCGTACCGAAAGAGCGGGTCTCGATCGTCGTTGGCGGACATTGCGGTACCCGGTCCCTACCAACTGGACTGAAATAAAGGTATGGAGATCGATCGCGGATGTAAATGTCCCGTCTAAGATACGAGCACCGGGAGAAACGGCCGCATGGCTAATAGAACCGGGAACCGCCTCCCTCGCGCTTCTAACCGCGACCGGCAGCGCGACGAGACACGCCAGGCGACTCCCGTCGAATCGACGGTTCGGCGGCGGGCGATGGCGGACGGCGGCGGACGACGACGAATTCGGGACGGACACCCCCGTCGCGGATGTAAGACTCCGACGCTCACACCGGTAATCGGAACGGTGCGCTCGGTTTCGGCATCGCGACCCCGTGTTCTGACCGGAAACAGAACCCCTATAAGGTCGGCAGAAACCGACGCGATCGTGACTGTACGCGAGATTCCGCGACCCACACTGATCACCTACCGGGGACACACCCCCGTCGCGCTTGTAACGACAATAGGGCGGGGGTGATCGAGAAGTATCCGCGAATACGTGGAAATAGACCCCCGAATCCGACCAGTTTTTCATCCGCGAGGGTAGTGTGTTCCAAAACAGAGTCCCCCCACGTACTTCTGCTTACAAACGCGAGGGGGGTGTGTCCCTCTCTCACTGGCAA
Organism: Natrinema salifodinae; assembly: GCF_900110455.1. Taxonomy (NCBI): domain Archaea; kingdom Methanobacteriati; phylum Methanobacteriota; class Halobacteria; order Halobacteriales; family Natrialbaceae; genus Natrinema; species Natrinema salifodinae. Next base: position 28,319 of record NZ_FOIS01000006.1, read on the forward strand.
CCGACACGACCTGCCGCGTTCGATCGACCGTTTCCGCCGATTCCTTCCTTTTCCTCCCATCTACCCACACACTACTTCCCGTCTACCTCCCACACTATCGTCTCCCCGACACCACGTCCACTCGTTGGACATTACATCCACTCGTTGTCGCACGTTCATCTGTTATCGTGGTGGTTCTAGCGATCTATCTAGTGACGTTCTATCTAGTGATCTAGAGTCCTAGAACTAGGTATCTATCAGGAAGATAGGGAAGGAAAGGGAGGAAAGAGACGTTTCGGAGAGAAGACGACCGCAGAACGAAGTCCCGGAACACGCTCCTTTTTGCGATCCCGCTCAGTACTTCGGCTATGACCGCAAACGCGACCGGTATCTTCCCGGCGTCCCGCCGGATCGAGACCGTCCGGCAGACCGCCGCGACTCCCGTCGGCAACGGGCCCGAGTCGAAGGCGAACACCGTCTCCGAGCGCCGTCTCACGATCACCTCCACTGCCGTCCCTCCTCTCACACCTAGTCCCTCCTCTCACCAATGAGCGACGATACTCCCACCACCGACCGACCGACAGATCGAACGCCGCCAGCCGTCGCCGTCGTCGACGCCCAGTCGCCTGGCAACGTCGGCACCATCGCCCGCGCGATGAAGAACTTCGGGTTCGAGGACCTCCTGCTCGTCGATCCGCCCGAACTCGATCCCGACGGCGAGGCCTACGGCTTCGCGGGCCACGCCCGCGAGGACATTCTCCCCAACGCCGAGGAGGTCAGCTTCGATCACCTGGTCGAAAACTACCACACGATCGGCTGTACGGCCGTGACCAACGAGGACGACCGCAGCCACATCCGATTTCCCTACTCGACGCCCGCCGACCTGGCCGAGCGGCTGCCGACCGTCGAGGCTCCGACCGCGCTCGTGTTCGGCCGCGAGCGCGTCGGCCTCACGAACGAGGAACTCGCCCGAATCGACGAGATTTGCTCGATTCCCGCGAGCGCCGAGTACCCCGTGCTCAACCTCGGCCAGGCGGCCACGGTCACGCTCTACGAACTCCGGACGCTCACGCTCGAGGAGACGCAGTTGCCCGACGTCGAGCGAGTCCGCGCGCCCGAGGCGACGGTCGACCGGCTCTACGACCAGTGGGGAGACTTGCTCGGCGAGATCAACCACCCCGAGGAGAAACGGGACAAGACGATGCGGATGCTGCGACGGGTGTTCGGCCGGGCGGACGTGACCGAACGCGAGGCGAACACGCTGTTGGGGCTCCTCCGGCGCGCGACCGAGCGGCCGGCCGAGAACCGATCGGCCGAGAACCGATCGATCGAGGAGTGATCGTCTCGCGATCGCACTCGAGCGCTCGCGATCGTCCGACCGAATGAGAGCGGCCGGTCACGGTCGGGAACCCGGCCGAACGGCCATCACAGTAATATGGGCGTAGTCACCAGCAACACGAGATGACTGCACTTCGCCGACGGACGGCGCTGAGTCTGCTGGGTGCCGGGATGGCATCCCTCGCCGGTTGTTCGGAGACGTCCGACGAGACCGATCCCGAATCCGATGCCGAAGACGAGGACGAAGCCGACGATCCAATCGAGGGCGAACTCCCGTCATACGCCTCGATCCTCCCGACGACCGAGAACTCGTCGTTCTTCTACGGTGCGATCGACGTCGAAACGATGGGGACGTTGCTCGAGGACGAAGGGGCCGAAACGGGCCGGGAACCGACGGATCCGCTCGTCGGCAACCCGGTCGTCGTCGCGCTGCTGTGCTCGTTCGGCCTCCGCCTGCTCGGGACCTCGGCCGGGTTCGACGCCTATATGGAACACAACGAGACCGCCGACGGCGAGGAACAGTTCGTCTACGCCGAGGGCGTCTACGCGCTCGTCGGGACCTACGACCGCGACGAACTCGCGGCCGATCTCGAGGAATCTAGCTACAGCGTCGAAACCGAGGCGGATGCGTACGCGGTCTACACCGACGACAACAGCGACGAAGTCGTCGGCGTCTCCGACGATGTCTACGCCTACTCCTACCCCAACGGGAGCGATTCCGAGTTCGACCCGATCGCCGCCGTCGAGCGAACCGTCGCGACCGCGGCCGGCGAACGCGAACCGAAACACCAGGCGGACGCCGACTTCGAACGGCTGCTCCGCGCCGGCGACGCCACCGGCATCACCTGCTGTCTGTACACCGACGACGACGAGTTCGACGCCGACACGCTCGCCGACGACCAGGCGAGCGACGATAAGGGACTGGCGTTCGAATTCGACGCTTTCGACGGGGCCTACGGCGCTCACCAGCAGCTCGCCGTTTCGGGTGACGCGGGCGCAACCGCTCGTGCAACTGTTGCCTACGGCAGCGAAGACCAGGTCGACGAGGACCGCCTCGAGTCGGCGCTCGGGACGGAAGCGGACGCGGAGACAGTGGCGATTAGCTCCGCAGATCACAGCGAAGCGACGGTGACCGTCGAGGCCGAGTACGGCGGCGAGTTCGCGCGCGAATAGCTGTACCGCTTCTCGTTCGACCGCTCTACTGCTACTGAGTCTACTGCTACTGGGTCTACTGCTACTGGGTTACCGGCGACGCGTCTCGCTCGCGTGCGGGCTCCGCACGGGACTCGTACTGCCCGGTCGAATTGACGGTTCCGACCCAGCCGCAATCGCCGCAGGCGAACAGCCCCTGGCCGTCGATCAAGGCGCCGCCGCAGTCGGGGCAGGTGTTCGTCGCGGCCGATTCGGCCGCCGCGTCGGCATCGGCGGCGGATCCGAGCGGCGTCGGCACGTCACCGGTTCGGAGCGTGGCGATGGCTTCGTCGGTCGTGTACGTCTCCTCGGTTGCGTCGTCGGTGTGAGGGAAGACGCCGATCAGGTCGTCGTCCGCGTAAAGTTCGAGACATAGCAGCGGCGTCACGAGCCGCGCCCGGGTCTCGCCGGTCACCTGCGAAGTCGTCGAGCGCTCCCGGAACGGCGGGCTGACGCTGACGCCGCGCTCGCCGGCCCACCGCGTGAACCGCTCGTAGTTCTCGAGGACTTCCTGATGGGGGCTGTCGTCGGACAGCGCGACCTCCTTGGGCCAACTCCGGAGCAGCAGGTCGTCGATTGCCCCTTCGGACTCGCAAGCGCGGAGCGTCTCGATCTGCTCGTCGATCGGTTCGAGCAGCAACGGCGCGCGCACGTGACACACCGCGGTCAGCTCCGCCGGGTCCGCGTCGCTCATCTCAGTCATTGATCACATAACAGACCAACGTGTGAACTGATAAAGGTTTTCGACGGCGCAGATATGCGACTCTATCGGGTCGACGTGAGTGTCTACTGCAACCGATAGTTCACAGAACCACCAGAAGAGACGTTATTACGGACGCCCGGAACCAGCCCGGTACGGAAATGCATCCGTGTGAAGAAACCGCCCCTCTCGTTGATTCGACCCGTTATCGGCGGTTCGAACTGTTCTAAGCGAGGCGACAAATCAGCGGGAACGAGCCACCATCGGTCGTCGAGCCCACTCGGGTGGAACCGCTCGCTTCGCTTACGACGTCGCGCTCGATCCCGTCCCGAAGGCCGAACGAAGCAGCGCCCGCAGCGCCTGGCGCTTGATGATGACGAAGCCCGCGAGGATCGTCACCAGGCCGACGAGCGTGAGCGAGTCGACGACGTAGCCCAGCGCGATCCAACTCACGCCCATCGCGACCACCGGTTCGGCGTAGCTGACGAGGTTCACCTGCGTCGCCCCGCTGTGTTCGAGCAGTTCGAAGTAGAGCAGGAACGCGAACACGCCGGAGACGATCGTCAGGTAGCCGTAGGAGAGCAGGGCCGTCCCGGTCAGGTCGATCGCCGCGACCGATTCGCCCCGCAGGAACGCCCAGCCGAGCAACACCGCGCCGCCGACGAGCATCGCCCAGGCCTGGAGCGTCTCGAGGGGGAGGTCAGAGTCGATCGGCCGCGTGAGCACGCTGCCGAGCGCGAACATGATGGCCGAGGCGAATACGAGCACGGCTCCGACGGTGACGTCGCCGCCGAGCGCGTCGGGGGAGGGCTGGACGACGGCGATCACGCCGACCAGGCCGAGCACGAAGCCGGCGACGCCGGCGGGCGCGAGTCGCTCATCCGGGAGGACGACGCCGGCGAACGCCACCGTGAGGATCGGGGCGGTACTGACGAGCGTCGCCGCGACTGCGCCCGGGACGTACAGCTCGCCGAGGTACAGCAGTCCGTGGTAGAGCGCGATGACGAAGACGCCGGCGACGGTGACCGCCAGCCACTCCGACCGGTCGCGCGGCCGCGTACGATCGGTCGCGACGGCCGCGTAGCCGAAGACGATCGCGCCCGCGACCGCGTAGCGGAGGCCGGCGAACAGCAGCGGCGGTACGTGTTCGAGTCCGACCTCGATCGCGACGAACGAGGTCCCCCAACAGAGTGCTAGCATCGAAAAGAGCACCGCTTCGCGGTACCCGTCCGGCACTGAATCGAGTAGAGTCATATTCGATTCGGAAATCGTCCCCGTATTTAGATGCTTCTACAAGCAACTCGGTTCTGCTGGACCAAAAATCATACATATGAATGCATTCCGAATCACCCGCCAGATACGCAAGTCGAGTTGGATGAATCTCCAAGTACATCGGTCGGAAGACACATCTTATCGGCCTCCCAACGTCCGTCCATGGACATCGACGACCGCGACGTGCGCCTGCTAAAGGCGATCGCCGAACTCGAGACGGGGAGCCCCGAACGGCTCCACGACGCGACCGGCATCCCGGTCTCGACGATCCATTACCGGCTCAACAACCTCCGGGAGGAGGGGATCATCGAGAACGACCGCTACGAGATCGACCTCGAGGAACTCGGTCTCGGGGTGACCGTCCTGATCCAGGTTCACGCCGACTATCAGGGTTCCTACGAGGAGTTCGCCGATCGTCTCCTGACCGTCGAGGGCGTCACGAACGTCTACTTCACGATGGGCGAGACCGATTTCATCGTCATCGCGCGGTTGAGCGACAGCGGGATGGTCGAGCGCCTGATCGCCGAGTTCGAGCAGATCGAGGGCGTCGACCGGACCGACTCGACGTTCGTTATCTCGGCGATCGAGGAACGGGACGCGCTCCAGAGCTACAGCCTCGAGACGCTGTTAGAAGAGTTGGTCGACGAGTAAAACGGCGGTGATGAGCGGAGAGAAGACGAAAGTCGAAAGAGAATCGAAAAGAGGGATCGATTCCGCCGATCGCGTTTGCTCAGCCCATCTCGAGCCGGTTCAGGCTCGCTTCTGAATCTCTTCGCGAAGCAGTTGGCTCACCAGGTCCCCGTCGGCCTTCCCGCGGAGCGCGCCCATGCACTCGCCCATGAGACCGGAGAACGCCTGCATGCCCTCGTCTTCGACCTGAGCTTCGTTTCGTTCGACGACCTCGACGACGGCTTCGCGGACTTCTGCCTCGTCGGCGCCCCCGAGTCCGGCGTCTTCGGCGGCCTCCTCGGCGGTCCGATCCGGATCCTCCGCGAGGGCCGTCAGGAGGTCCGGCACGCCCTCGTTCGGCAGGTCGCCGTCCTCGACCAGCCGGAGGACGTCCGTCAGATGCCGCTCGGTCAGGTTCTCGACCGCCACGTCGTCACGGCGGAGTTCGGTCAGCGTCGACTCGAGCGTCGTCGCGGCCAGCGTCGGATCGACGCCGTCAGACGAGTCCGACGAGCCTCCGCTCGCGTCGCTCGCGGAGATACCGTCGGCCACCACGTCCTCGAACAGCGGCATGTACTCGCCGTAGGCGACCTGCTCCGCCAGGCCCTCGCCGAGATCGTACTCGGCCTGGTAGCGCTCGACCTTCTCGGTCAGCAGTTCGGGCTCGGGGACGTCGCTCGGGTCGGGTTCGACCGGCGGCACGTCCGTCTCGGGGTACATCCGCGCCGCCCCGGGCAGGGGCCGCAGGTAGCGGGTCGTGCCGTCGTCGTTCGCGCCGCGGGTCTCCTCGGGAACGCCCGCCATCGCCGTCTCGGCGCGGGCCGCCACGGCGTCGATCGCAGCCTCGGCGACATCGGTATCGGCCGCGACGATCGCGACGGCGTCCTCGGGACCGGCGCCGACGGCCTCGCGCAGCGCGTCGACTTCGTCCTCGGTGACGCCGTAGGCCGGCAGTTCGTCGGTGTGGAAGATGCCGCCCGCACCGTGGCGCTTCGCGTGATCGGAGAATTCGGTCCCCAGGCGGCGGTCGGGCGCGATCTCGCGACCGACCAGGCCATCGAAGCCGAAGAGGGGCACGGCCGTCACGGCGCCGCCGGAGTTGACGGCCCCGGCGATGACCCCGCTGTCGGTGTCCTCGAAGACCTCGGTTACGTCCTGCACGTCGCCGACTGACGCCTCGCGCCCGGTCAGTTCGTCGGCGATCTCGACGAGTTCGACCTGGCGGGCAACCTCGTTACGGACGATGTCGTCGATGTCGTCGAGACTCTGGACGCCCTTGATCTCGACGCGGGCGCCCTCCTCGATGGAGACGTTGACGTCCTGGCGGATCGTCCCCAGACCGCGCTTGACCTTGCCGGTCGAGCGCAGCAGCATGCCGATCCGCTCGGCGGCCTCGAGCGCCTGATCGGGCGTGGAGATGTCCGGTCTGGTGCCGATCTCGACCAGCGGAATGCCGAGCCGATCGAGGCTGTAGCGGACGCCCGCGTCGGTCTCTTCGACGCGCTGGGCGCTTTCCTCCTCGAGCATGAGGTCCTCGATGCCGACCGCGCCCTCGCTGGTCTCGATCTCGCCGTCGGTCGCGATCAGCGTCGAGCGCTGGAAGCCGGAGGTGTTCGAGCCGTCGACGACGATCTTGCGCATGACGTGGGCCTGGTCGACGGGGGACATGTCCATGAGCTGGGCGATCTCGAGGACCGTCTCGAGTGCCTCCTCGTCCAGTTCGTGGGGCGGCTCGTCGTCCTCCTCGACGAGGCAGGTCGAGTCGTACGCGAGGTACTCGAACTCGCGTTCGACCTTGCTCTCTTCGAGGGCGGCCTGGTCGAGTTCGCCCAGTTCGCTCCGGGTGGGATGGAGGTAGCGCGTGAACGATCGCGTCGCCTCCTCGGGGTCGCGGAGCTCGGTCGGACACTGGCAGAACAGCTTCGTCGCCGTGTCGAGTTGCTGGTGGATCTCCAGCCCGGCGACGAGTCCGAGGTCCTCGTAGTCGTACTCGGTCATTAGCGGCCACTCTGGGGCGGAAGGGTAAAAAACCGTCCAGTCCGGAGCGCCGGGATCAGTACTCGATTTCGGTATCGCTCGATTCGTTATCGGTCTCGTCGTCGGGTTCCATTCCTTCGTGGTGCTCCTCGTGCTCGCTCGCGGAGAGGTCGAACCCGCCGTCGAGTTCGACGGCACCGCGCATCTCCTCGGGGTGGTATTCGCAGTAGTACTCGGCAGCGTCCTCGTCGGCCTCGATCGTCATCGACACGGCTTCGCCCGCCGTCTCCGACGAGTCGGACGCCTCGAGTTCCTCCCCTTCTTCGGACTCGACGATCAGTTCGTGTTCCGCGCCGTCGACGTTGATCCAGACGAGGTCGTACTCCCCGCCCTCCTCGAGGTTCAGATCGGGGTTTTCTTCGCCTTCGATCTCCTCCGGCGCGATGCCGTACCAGTACTCGCTTCGACCGGCAAGGATGATCGGCTGCTGGTCAGTTTCTTCGTCGTCGTTCACGGCCTCGTCCGTCTCGTCGTCGGTCTCGTTCGTTTCGTCCTCGTCTTGGGCCGCTATCGGTGCCGGCAAGCCGGCGATCGCGGCCGTCGCCCCGATGAGTTTGAGCGCCGTCCGCCGCGTTCTATCAGAACCTGTCATACTCGCTGCGAGACGGCTACGGGAGAGAAAAAGCCGCACTCCCGTTTCCCGGGACAGATCGGCGTTTGCCTCCGGAAACGAACCGCGGGTCGCATCTAGTCGCAGATAGAACGCTCGCCGGATCGACGTAACAGCGGATTATCGCCCGTCGAAACGACGGAACGGCGTGCGATCGCGCGGCGACGGTCCCGCGCCGCGTTGCCGGCGTTTGGCCGGATCGCTTCGCCCGCAGCCTCTCAGCCGTCGATCGAGTCGGTCGACGCGGACGACTGCGAGCGAGACCGGGATCGATCCGCGGCCGCGTACGCGGCTGCGACCGCTTCGAGGATCTCGGCGGGCGTCGACTCGATGGCCTGGCCCCGATATTCCTCGTGGCGCGCTCGATCGCCCATCTCCGAGACGGCCGACCCGTCGGGCGACTGCGTCTCGACGACGACCAGCGGTTCCGACTCGGCCAGCGCGGCGTGAATCGCGCGCTCGCCGCCGTCGCCACCGGCACCGCCGCCGAGCGGGTGCTCCGCGAGCACCGTCGCGTCGGCCGCGCGGACCAGGCGCGCGGCCTCGTTCCAAACCGCTGCCGAGAGCGGTTCGAACGGCGCGACCTCGAGCGCGTCGACACCGAGCGAGCGGGCCGTCTCGGCGGCCGCGTCCCCGCGGGGGACCGGGCCGAGCGTCACCTCGAGTCCGGTGGCCGCGAGTCGGGCGACCGCGCCGGCCGCGGCGGTTCCGAGTCCCGCGACGTGGACGCGATCCGGCCGGGGGCCGGCTTCGGAATCACCACCGGTGTCCGCCAGCGCGGTCACCGTCTCCGTCCCCGTGATCGGGTTCGGCGTCACCACCGCGGTCGCGTCGAACGACTCGGCGAGCGCGTCGCCCGTCAGCACGTCCGACGGCGGCCCGTCCCGTGAGACCGCGCCGTCCGCGAGCAGGACCAGGCGATCGCAGTACCGCGCCGCGAGGTCGAGGTCGTGGATCGCCGCGATCGCGGTCCGGCCGTCGGCGACCAGGTCACGGACCAGTTCGAGCGTCTCGACCTGATGGTTGACGTCGAGACTCGCCGTCGGCTCGTCGAGCAGCATGACAGGCGTCGCTTGGGCGATCGCACGCGCCAGCACGACCCGCTGGCGCTGCCCGCCGCTGACTTCGTCGATCGGTCGGTCCGCCAGGTCGGTCGTTCGGGTTCGATCGAGGGCGCGCTCGACCGCGGCGCGGTCCTCGGGTCCCGGCGAGGAGAACCGAGACCGGTGGGGGTGTCGGCCCATCTCGACGACGTCGCGGACGGGAAACGAAAACGAGAGCGACGTGTCTTGGGGAACGACCGCCACGAGCCGGCTCGATGTTCGCGAGGAGACGCCGTGAATATCGACGCCGTCGACCGTTACCGTCCCGGAATCGGGCGCAAGCGACCCGCTGATCGCGCGCAACAGCGTGGTTTTGCCGGCCCCGTTCGGCCCGACGAGTCCGACGAACTCGCCTGGTTCGATCGAAAGCGAGACGCGTTCGAGAACGGAAACGTCGCCGAACGACAGCGAGAGGTCGTCGACGGTGATCGTCGTTGGCTCGAGTTGTGCTCCCATCTCGTCCCGGATTCCATCGGTTCCGGTCTCGGTCTCGGGATCGTCAGGAGCCGTCGAATCGATCACAGCGAATGCACCTCCCGGCGGACGAGCAGGAACAAGAAGAAGGGGACTCCGACGAACGCGGTGATGATGCCGACGGGAACTTCGGCCGGCCCGGCGCGAGCGATCGTGTCCGTTACGACGAGAAACGACGCGCCGGCGAGTGCGCTCGTCGGTAGCAGGATGCGGTGGTCCGGTCCGACGATCAGCCGCATGACGTGGGGGACGACGAGGCCGACGAAGCCGATAACGCCGGCGACCGCGACGCCCGCCGCGGTGACGATGCTTGCGAGGGCGAGCAGGTAGATCTTGGTCCGTTCGACGTCGACGCCGAGATGGTGGGCGTCCTCCTCACCGAGCAGGAGGACGTTCAAATCGCGGGCGTAGGCGCCGAGGACAAGCACCCCGAGCAGCGCTACCGGGAGGGCGAAGCGGACGTCCTCCCAGGTGGTGTTGTTCAAGTGGCCCATCATCCAGACGACGGCCTGGCGGAGGTCGTCGCCGCTGTGGACCAGCATGTACGAGATCAGCGCGCCCAGGAAGGCCTGGATCGCGACGCCGGCGAGGAGCAGGGTCGCGACCGGCGTCCGTCCACCGTCGGTCGCGATGGCGTAGACGAGAAACGCGGTGACGAGCGCGCCGATGAACGCCGAGAGATGGACGCTCGACAGCGGCACGAGCGCTGGAAACGCGATGGCGGCGACGGCGCCCGCCGCGGCGCCGGAGGAGACGCCGATGATCGACGGATCGGCGAGCGGGTTCCGGAAGAAACCCTGCATGACCGTCCCCGCGGCTGCGAGGCCGAACCCGACCGTGGCCGCGAGCGCGATGCGCGGCAGTCTGATGTCCGCGACGATCGTCTGGTGGGGTCCGTGCGTCTCGAACGCGAATACCTCGGTGTACTCGAGCCCCGGCACGGGAACGGGCCAGCCGATCACGGGGATCGTCCACGAGCCGAACGCGACTCCGGACGGGACGACGAGGGCGTTCAGGGTCGCCAGCGCAACCGTGATCGAATCGATCCTAACTGGACCGAGCCCGGCGCTGACGATGACGACCCCAATGAGGAGCACCGTCAGTCCGATCGACCACGAGAGAACCCGACCCCTGAGTGTCACAGTGATCAATCTCGCTTGCTTTAGGCAAATATTTGTTGGAGTGGCCCGCATGATCGGGCCAATGCGAACAGCAACGATCGTACTGATGACGACGGTTCTCGTCGTCGCCGGCTTCGCACCCGCGACGGTCGCCGGCGGCGCCGCAACCGATGCGACACAGCAAGACGCCGATTGCGACTATCCGCTGACGCTCACGGACACGACCGGCGAGGAGGTAACGCTCGACGAACCGCCGGAACGAGTCGTCGCGCTGCAGCCGAGTGACACGCAGACCGTCTTCGAGATCGGCGCCGAGGACCGCCTCGTCGGAATGCCGATCAACCAGTACACCGACAGTCACGATCCCGGTGATCGGACCGATATCGACATCTCCGGCGACACGCACGTGGACGTCGAGACGGTGATCGCCCTCGAACCTGATATCGTTCTCGCCGACAATGTAACGGAAGACGGCGACGTCGAACAGCTTCGGGACGCCGGCCTGACGGTCTATCACTTCGATACCGCGACGTCGATCGACGACATCCGCGAAAACGTTCGGCTAACCGGGCAGCTCACCGGCGAGTGCGCCGGTGCAGAAGAGCGAATCGACTGGATGGACGACCGTCTCGAGATAATCGAATCGGCTCTCGAGGACGAAGAACGGCCGCTTGCGTACTGGTCGCTCGGATTCGGCTATACGGCCGGTGCCGAGACGTTCCAGAACGAGGTGTTGACTACCGCCGGCGTCCAGAATCTCGCCGCCGAGGCGGGACTCGAGGGATGGCCCGACATCAGCGACGAAGTGATCGTCGAGCAAGACCCCGAGTGGATCATCTACGGCGTCGACGACGAGGGCGACGACCCCGGCCTCTCGGAGGGCGCGATGGCGACGACCGCCTACGAAAACGACCAACTGGTTGCAGTAGACGCGAACCAGATCAATCAGCCGGCGCCGCACGTCGTCTACGCGATCGAAACCATCGTCGAGGAAGTTCATCCCGAAGCCTACGCGGAAATCGAGGCGGAACTCGAGGACGATGCTGATACCGATGGGGCCGACGACGACCAATCCGATGCGAGCGACGAGGCGATCCCCGGCTTCGGCGTTCCCGTCGCGGTCGCAGCGCTGCTCGCGACGCTCGGCGCGTTGACCCGGCGGCAGTAAGGGGAGCGGGAGCGCAGGATCGTTTCGAAGTCGTTTCTCCGTTTCTTCACCGGTGAATCGGCGCTACGTCAGCGAAACTGCACGCGTCGGCGTCCAGCAATACCGTGTATCCGAACACAGGGTCGTATCACGGGAGGAGGGTCGGTAGTCAGTGGTCTCCCTCGCCGTTCGACGCTCCTCGCCGGAACGATCTCCGTTGCTCTCCCGTTCGAAGGCCACGCCCGACGAACCGGTGAACGACCGATTTTTATCCCGCCTCCACAGACGACCCGATATGGTCGAGAACGTCATCTGGCCCGCCTATCTCGATGCGTCCCTCTCGCGGGCCGAGGGACGGCGCGTGTCGGAGGATCTGGCAGTCGAGGAACCGACGGTCGACGAGATCGCGAAAGCCGTCCAGCAGATCGGCTACGACGCCACGATCGAGCGGGACAAGGCCTACTCCCGGGAGCACTGGGCCGATCGGGGCCGGGTCGTCGTCCGCGGGGCCGACGACTCCGCAAAGAACGACCTCGTCCAAGCCGTCGCGGCGTACGTCGTCGCGATGCGCGAGTGAAATGCGCCGGGTTGGATCGGTCATCCGCACCGCACAGGGCCTGGCCGTCCTGCGGGCGGACCAGGCCGACGCCGACGGCGGGAGCAACGGGACCGAGAAACACCGCGACGAGATCGGGACTGTCGTGCTCGACGACTCCCTCGACGAGGTCGGCCGCGTCGTCGACGTTTTCGGGCCGGTCGCCGAACCCTACGTAGCGGTGACGCCGGACGACGACGTCCACCTGCCGTCGCTGGTAGGATCGACGCTGTACGCACGGTAGCGCGTTTTCCGACGTCTCCGCCACCGCGTTTCGGCTCGCTGCGCTCGACTCGTCGGACCGCCGAGTGGAAAAGGCAATAGGAGCGGGGTCCTAACGCCGCGCCATGAACGACCGGACGCGGGTCCTCGCCGCCGTCGGCGTGACGGTACTGCTGTTTCTCGGCGTCCAGCTCGGAGCGCTGGCGCTGATCGAGCCCTTCCACCAATCGGAACGCCAGGCGGTCGAGAACCCCCAGGATCCGACCAACAGCGTCCTCTACTTCGGCGTCATGCTCGCCGCGACCGGGCTGATGCTCGCGGCCTTCAAGTTCGACCTCGACTGGCTGATCCGGCTCCTGATCGTCGGCGTCAGCGTGATGATCGCCCGGTACGTCTTCGCGGAACTCGTGCCGCCGGTGCTCGGCCCGATCGCGTCCGCCGGCGCGGTCGACGCGGTCGTCCTCCTCGCTGCGCTCGGCGTCGGGGCAGCCCTCCTGTGGCACCCAGAGTGGTACGTCATCGACGGCGTCGGGGTGTTGATGGGGGCCGGCGCCGCCGCCCTGTTCGGGATCAGTTTCGGCCTCCTGCCGGCGCTACTGTTGCTCGCGGTGCTCGCCGTCTACGACGCGATCAGCGTCTACGGCACCGAACACATGCTCGATCTGGCCGAGGGCGTGATGGACCTCAAGATCCCTGTCGTGCTCGTCGTGCCGACGACGCTCTCGTACTCCTACCGCGCGGCCGGCAGCACCGACGACGTGATCGAAGACGATCGCCAGGCGAAGTCCCGAGCCGACGTCGACGCCCCGGCAGCCGACGGTGAGAGCGAGACCGTCGATGATGGGGACGCTGACCCGGGCGCCACGGAGACGGACGTCGATGATGCCGGCGAGGACGCCCTCGAACGCGACGCGCTGTTCATCGGGCTCGGCGACGCCGTCATTCCGACGGTGCTCGTCGCCAGCGCGGCCTCCTTCCTCGAGGTCGGCACCATCGCGGTCCCCGGAATCGCGCTGAACGTGCCGGCCCTCGGGGCCATCGTCGGCACGCTCGCCGGGCTGCTCGTGCTCATGTACATGGTCCTCAAAGGACGGCCCCACGCCGGCCTGCCGCTGCTCAACGGCGGCGCGATCGGCGGCTACCTGATCGGCGCGATCGCGAGCGGACTCTCGATCGTCACCGCGCTGGGACTCTGAGCGCAGGACGAACTCGAACGCTCGATCACGATTCCGTTCTCTCGCGGTCTCTCAACCCTCGTCGCCGGAGCGCTCGACGATTTCGACGTCGAGACCGTCGTAGTGGTTCAGGTCCGCGACGAGTGCGTCGATCCGCTCTTGCTCCGATTCGTCCGGAACGAGGTCGTCGGCCGGGTAGACGGCGGCGATGACCAGGTGGTCCCCGTCGTGATCTGGCTGGGCGACGTCGACGAGGACGTCGAGTTCGAAGTCGTCGCGCAGCGTCGCGGTCCCCTCGTAGGACGTGAGCGAGAACTGCTCACCCAGGGATTCGACCGCGCGACCGCCGACGGAGCGCCCGATCTCGAGGCCGTCGTAGCGGTTCTGTACGTGGGCGGCCAGCTCCCCGTCCGACAGGTCGCCGACGGGGTTGAACGACTCGTCGCCGACGGTGACCTGCGGAGTGGTAGCCACGCCGAACACGCCCGCCCGGACCGGTTCCTCGCTGTATTCGGCCGGCAAATCGATGGTCCGGTCGTACAGGCTCGCGTAGCTCGTCACCTCGACGTCTTCGCCGCCCATCCGGTCCTCGTCGACTCGCTTTTCGGTGCCCTGGTACTCGTAGCCGGCCTCTCGGACCGCCTCCTCGGAGACGCGCGCCGGCGCCGCGGTGAACGTCGTCGCATCGTCGACGAAGCTACTGAGGCAGCCGGCCGCCGCGCCGACGCCGCCGGCCGCGAGGGTTCCGATGAACAGCCGTCGATTCATCTCACTCGTCTCGACCAGCCTCGAGAAAATAAACGCCCGGACGATCGTCACGCGCTGATGACCCTTCGACTGACCGACCGGGGTCACCGATTTCGGCGGCTCCCTCCCCGCCCTCGCGACCGTCGTTTCGCGCCCGCTACTCGCCGGAGGGAAGCCGGTAGGTCGGTCCCTCGTCGGTGTCCTGCACTTCGATGCCGAGCGCCTCGAGTTCGTCGCGCAGCTCGTCGGCCCGTTCGTAGTTGCCGGCCTGGCGCTCTTGCGTGCGCACGTCGAGCACGAGGTCGACCACGTCGCCCGCGAGCTCGGCCGTGCCGGTCGCGTCGCCCGCGAAGGAGAGCCCGAGCACGCCGCCCAGTTCCTCGAGCGTCTCGACGGCCAGGCGGAGGCCGCGGTAGTCGTAGCGGCCGGCCGCGGCGCCGTCGGCGTCGTCACCGTCGCCGTCGGCTTCCTCGAGGTGGCGGTTGATCGCCGTGGCGACCGACAGGAGCGCGGACTGGGCCTCCCGCGTGTTGAAATCGTCGTTCATCGCGGTCGTAAAGGCCTCGCGCGCGCCGTCGATCTCGTCGCGGAAGGAGCCGTCCTCTACCTTCGAACTCGCCGCGGGGGAGTCCAGCGCGTCGACGGCCGCCTCGTAGGCCCGTTCGAGACGGTCCCACCGCTCCTCGGCCTCGGCGATCGTCTCGTCGGAGTAGAGCTGTTTGCTGTTGTAGGAGCCGGCGGTCAGGAACGTCCGCATGACGTTCGTCCCCCAGCGGTCGATCGCCTCTTCGACGGTAACGAAGTTACCGAGGCTCGAGGACATCTTCTCGTCCTCCATCTGGAACAGCTCGCAGTGGAGCCAGTACTTCGCGAACTCCTGCTCCGTGGCGGCCTCGGATTGGGCAATCTCGTTCTCGTGGTGGGGGAAGACCAGGTCCCGGCCGCCGACGTGGACGTCCAGCGTCTCGTCTAAGTGGGTCATGCTCATCGCCGAGCACTCGATGTGCCAGCCGGGGCGGCCCTCGCCCCACGGCGACTCCCAGGTCGTGCCCGCGGGCGGGTCGCCGCCGTGGTCGACGCCCTCGTGGCGGTGCTCTTCGACCGCGTCGGGGTCGACGCCGTCGGCCTTCCAGAGCGCGAAGTCCGCGGAGTGGCGCTTTTCTGCGCGCTCGTCTGGGTCGCCCTGGGACTCGATCTCGTCGAGTTCCTGGTTCGAGAGCTTGCCGTACTCGTCGAATTTCGTGACGTCGAAATAAACCGAGCCGTTGGACTCGTAGGCGTAGCCCTTCTCGATCAGGGTCTCGACGAGGTCGATGATCTCGGGGACGTGCTCGGACACTCGGGGGTAGACCTCCGCGCGCAGGAGGTTCAGCGACCGCATGTCGTCGATCGTCCGCTGGATGTAGGTCTCGGCGACCTCGCTCTCGTCCTCGCCGAGGTCGTCCTCGCCGACGCGGGCGACGATCTTCTCGTTGACGTCGGTGAAGTTCTCGACGTGACGCACGTCGTAACCGAGGTACTCGAGCCAGCGGTGCATGACGTCGACGTGGACCCACGACCGCGCGTGGCCCAGGTGGGGCGGATCGGAAACCGTCAGGCCACAGTAGTAGAGCAAGACGTTCTCGGGGTCCCGTGGCTCGAACGGCTCCTTCTCGCCCGTCAACGTGTTCGTCACGTGCAGGGTCATTACCCTCACTTCCCGCGGACGACAGTTAAAGCGTGTGATGCCGCCCGAATACGGCCGTTACCCGGTGCATCGGTCACCGAGCGAACTGCAACGGGTGGGCGGGTTCGTCACCACGGCTTTTGACTTTTGAGAGACTGGTCCCTCGTCGACGAACCGGCCTGGTACGCGGAGCCGACTTAGTCGCCGTCGATCTCGCTTTCGCGAACGCCGACGCGGTCGAGCGCGTCCTCGACTGCCCGCAGGGCGTTCGCGCCCGCGAGGCGGTCGACGGCGATCACCAGCGTTCCGTCGGCGACGCCCGCCGCGGCCGGCGAAATCCCCGCGGCGGAGAGCCGCGCGAGCGCGTCGGCCAGCGCGGCCGCGTCGACGTCGCCGGTCGCGACGATCGCGGTTCGATCGCCGCCGGTGGGACCGACGGCCGCGCCGCCGACGGTGAGCAGCGCGTCGGCTGCGCCGCGGTCCGCGCTCTCATCGTCGCCGTCTCCGTCTTCGTCTTCGTCACCGTTCCCCGCTCCCGCGACCGGTCCGATGCCGCTCTCCATCCGGACGCGGACGTTCCGCGATTCGGTCTCGTAGGCCGGCAACTCGTCGGCGTACCGGCGCAGCGCCGTCGCGATCGCGTCGGTCTCTCCGTCGACGTCGAGATAGCGGGCCGCGGCGGTGTAGTTGACGACCCCCGCCCGAAGGGCGGTCAGGAGAAACGGGTCGCGCTCGACCGCCTGGCGCGTCTCGGCTGCCAGTGACATATCGGGTGCAGCGTCGCGCGCCGGCATAAAGTCGCTGCCATCGGCATCGGCGGTGGAATCACCGTCACAACCGCGATGCCGACGAACGACGAGACGGCTCGACCGGTTCGTGAACAGGGATATACCCCTTCGGTCCCTCCCCACCGGTATGAGCGACTCCGACGCCGAGCGGTCCCCTGAGGATGCCGTCCGCGAGGACGTCTCGCTGTTCCTCCGCCGGAACTTTCCCCAGATCGAGATGCACGGCGGCGACTCGACGATCACCGACCTCGACCTGGACGAGCGCCGGGTTTCGATCAACCTCAGCGGCGCCTGCAGCGGCTGTGGCGTCAGCCCGATGACGACCCAGGCGATTCGCCAGCGGCTCCCGGCCGAGATCGACGCGATCGATCGCGTCGACGTGAGCACCGGGCTCGACGGCCTGGCCGAGCAGGGATCCTCGGGTCGCGACGTGCCGCCGGACACCCCATTCTGACGGGCCGGGCCACCGCTGCTACCGGTACCGCTAGCCTCGCGTCCGCCTACCCGCGCCTGCCGGGACCGCGGTGCTTTTGCCGCGAGCGCCGTATTCTCCCCCTATGAAGCCAGCCGAAGTCGAGGAACTCATCGAATCGGGGCTCGAGGACGCGGACGCGACCGTCACCCACGCCCGCGACGAACACGACGAGGACCACCTGGCCGCGACGGTCGTCTCACCGGCCTTCGAGGGCCTACCGCTCGTCCAGCAGCATCAGCAGGTCTACGACGCGCTCGACGACCACATGACGACCGATATTCACGCCCTCGAACTGTCGACGTACACGCCCGAAGAGTACGAGGATCTCGACGCCCAATAGGCGGCGACGGCACGGTTTCCGGACCGGCGGGTTCACCGTTCGCGTTCGAGCATCGTCGCCAGCACCGGTTCGGATCCTGCACGATTGACCTCCGGTTTCACGCCGTGAATTCGATTCACGGATCGACCCGAGCGCGGGGGGTGAAAACTCGGGGCGATATGAATCATTTTCTGGACAATTATATAGATCTCGGCAGCGTGCTAGGACGTAATGGGATCGAAGTCGATCGAAACGGACGAACCGGCCACGATAGGGGGCCGCGACATCGCGGACGCGCCGACGAACGAGACGGAGCACGGCGAGGGGCAGTTCGACCGCGTGCTGGTCGCGGTCGAGGCAGAAACAGACGAGGCGGTCAGCGAGATCGCCACCTCGCTGGCCGCCCGTCACGACGCGCGCGTCGACGCGCTGTCGATCGTACGTATGACCGCGTCCGTCGACCACTGGGACATGGTCGTCGAGCGACGGGAGGACAGCGCCGAAGCGGCGCTTGACGCGGTCGGCGACGCGGCCGCCGAGACCGACATCGACGTCGCGAAACGGCTCCGATACGGGGACCCCGCGACGGAAATCGCCCGATACGCGGCGGAAACTGACGTCGATCTCATCGTCATGGGCGAACCGGACCGGAGCGGCCTCCGCCGCTACCTCGCGCCGACGAGCGTCACCGACCAGGTCCGACGCGACGCGTCGGTCCCGGTCCTCACGGTCCCGTCTCTCTCCCGGTAATCTCCCCGTCGAACCGACTGCCGCTCGCTCGATCCTCGACTCTCACCGCCCACCGCGCCGTGCGGCCGCTTCGTTCATCGCCCGCGACCGTAGTTTTATCCACCAGTCCTGATACGATATTCGTATGGAATCGCTGCATCCGCGCATCAGACTGCTCTGGATCGCCCGCGGAGCGCTCGCGGCGGTCGTCTTCGGCGTCGGCCTCGCCGCGGTCGAGCGGTGGCTGGTCGCCGTCCCGACGTCCGCGATCGCCGGAGCGGTCGCCCTCGGACTCCTCCTGGGCGTCGTCTACGCCGTCCGCCTGTACCAGGCCTGGCGGTTCGAACTCCAGGACGACGCGCTCTACCTCGAACGGGGTGTCGTCACCTTCGTCGAGACCGCGGTCCCGTTCGTCCGCGTCCAGCACGTCGACACGCAGTTCGGCCCCGTCGAACGCGTGCTGGGGCTCTCGAGCGTCGTCGTCTACACGGCTGGCTCCCGGAACGCCGACGTCCGGATCCCGGGGCTGACGCCGGACCGGGCCAGGCGCCTGCAGGATACCCTCCGCGAGCTGGCCGTCGAAAGCGAGGCCGAGGATGCCGTCTAACGTGTTATGAACCGGCTTCATCCACTCAGCGCGGTCTCGATGGCCGTTCAGCGGGGCGTCACCGGGCTCTCGATCCCGATCTTTCTCGTGTCGATCTCGTCGGGCGTCTTCGACGTCGTCGACGTCGGGTGGCTCTTCGTTCTGGCCCCGCTCGGCCTCGTCGCCGGCGTCGCGTACGGCCTGGCGTACTACTATCGATTCACCTACGCGGTCACGGCGGACACGTTCGACGTCACTGCGGGCGTGGTCGCTAAGCGCGCCCGCGAGATCCCCTACCGGCGGATCCAGAACGTCGACGTCTCCCAGGGCGTGGTCCAGCGCGTGCTCGGCCTCGCCGTCGTCTCGATCGAGACCGCCGGCGGCGGCGACACCGAGGCGACGCTGCAGTTCGTCGGTGATGCCGAGGCGCAGCGCCTGCAACGGGAGATCCGCGACCGGACCGCGGCGGTGAAAGAGCGGCGCCGCCAGGCGGGTGCGACGGGGTCCGGTGCCGAGACCGACGCGGCCGCCGACCGCGGCCGGGCGCCCGATACGACGGACGCACCGCAAACCGATGCGGCGACGGCGGACGCCGGCTCCGAACGGGCCCCCGCTTCGACGCCGTCCGCGGCGCGGGCGTCCGAAGCGGGGGCGGCCCGCTCCGGCCGGACCAGGCGACAACGGTTGTTCGCCCTCGAGCCGCGAGACCTGCTCCTGTACTCGCTGTCCTCGTTCCGGCCGGCCGCCGGCGCGGGACTGCTGTTCGTCTTCTTCGTCGCGAGCGACGCGATCGTCGACTACCTCCTCGCGGTCGCCAGGCCCGTCGGCGGCCCGACGGACCTCCAAAGCGGGACCGCCGGGAGTTACGGGATCCTGACGCTGATCTCGGTCGTCAACGGGGTCGCCGTCACCTACCTGCTGAACGTCGGGTACACGTTCGTCGCGTACTACGACTTCCGGCTGGGCCGGGCCGGCGACGACTTCGTCTACGAGCGGGGGCTGCTCCAGCGCTACAGCGGATCGATCCCCGCGGAGAAAATCCAGTCGGTGACGATCACCGACAACCCGATCCAGCGGCTGCTGGGCTACGCCGGCCTCTGGGTCGAGACCGCCGGCTACGGCCCCGATAGCAGCGGCGGCAGCCAGTCGGCCGTCCCGCTGGCCGCCGATACTCGAATCCGGCGCTTCGCCGAGAACCTCACCGGGGTCGAGACGCCCGACTTCCGGCGGCCGCCGCCGCTGGCCCGACGGCGCTACCTGGTCCGCTATTCGCTGGTCGCGGCCGTCGTCGTCGCCGCCGCGTTCGGCCTCGCGCGAGCGACCTCGCTGGAGCGGTGGTACCTCGCTGCGGTCGTCTTCGCGGCCGTCCCGCCCGCGGCCCACCTGCGGTACGTCCACCTGGGTTACTTCGTCGGCGAGGACCACCTGGTGGTCCGATCCGGGTTCTGGAAGCGGCGCACGACCGTCATCCCCTACTACCGGATCCAGACGGTCTCGACGCGGCGGTCGGTCTTCCAGCGACGGCTCGGCCTGGCCTCGCTGGTCGTCGACACCGCCAGCTCGCGGACGTTCGTCTGGGGAACGCCGACGATCCGCGACGTCGACCTCGAGACGGCCCGCGAGATCCACGGGACCGGCCGCGAGCGACTCCAGTCGGCGCTTCGCGAGCGCGCCCGCGCGGACGATATCGGGCTTTCGGTGGATTTTACCTGACCCGCCGAGAGCCTCCGGGTATGGGAGACGAAGACGATTACCGAATCGAGGAGGACAGCCTCGGCGAGATGCAGGTTCCCGCGGACGCCTACTGGGGGGCCCAGACCCAGCGCGCGATCCAGAACTTCCCCATCTCGGGGATCACGTTCAGCCGCCGGTTCGTCCGCGCGCTCGGCGTCGTCAAGAAGGCCGCCGCCCAGGCCAACCGCGATCTGGGCCTGGTCGAGGACGACGTCGCCGAGGCGATCATCGAGGCCGCCGACGAGGTCATCGCCGGCGAACACGACGACCAGTTCCCGGTCGACGTCTTCCAGACCGGTTCGGGCACGTCCTCGAACATGAACGCCAACGAGGTCATCGCGAACCGCGCCGCCGAGCTCATGGGCGCAGAGATCGGCGACCGCGTCGTCCACCCCAACGATCACGTCAACTACGGCCAGTCGAGTAACGACGTCATCCCGACCGCGATGCACGTCGCCTCCCTCGAGGCGGTAGAAAAGGACATCATCCCCGCGCTCGACACCCTTCGCGAGGCCCTCGAAGAGAAAGAAGACGAGTTCGACGACGTCGTCAAGACCGGCCGTACGCACCTCCAGGACGCGACGCCGGTTACGCTCGGCCAGGAGTTCGGCGGCTACCGCACGCAGGTCGAGAAGGGCCTGGCCCGCGTCGATCAGGTCCGCGACCACCTCGGCGAGCTCGCGCTCGGCGGCACTGCGACCGGCACCGGCCTCAACACACACGAGGAGTTCCCCGGCCGCGCCGCCGAGTACATCACGAAGGAGACCGGCGTCCAGTTCCGCGAGGCCGACAACCACTTCGAGGCTCAGGCGGCCCACGACGCGATGTCCGAGGCCCACGGCGCCTTGCGGACCGTCGCCGGCTCGCTGAACAAGATCGCCAACGACCTCCGGCTGCTGGCCTCCGGCCCGCGCAACGGGCTCGGCGAGATCGAACAGCCCGAGAACCAGCCCGGCTCCTCGATCATGCCCGGCAAGATCAACCCGGTCGTCGCCGAGGCCGTCAATCAGGTCCACAAGCAGGTCGTCGGCAACGACGCCGCCGTCTCCGCGGGCGCCGCCGAGGGCCAGATCGACCTCAACCTCTACAAGCCGGTGCTGGCCCACAACTTCCTCGAGTCGGCCGAACTCATCTCGAACGCGAGCCAGGTCTTCGCCGAGCGGTTCGTCCGCGAACTCGAAGCTAACGAGGAGTACTGCCGGGACCGCGTCGAGCAGTCGATGGCGATGGCCACCTCGCTCAACGTCCACATCGGCTACGACAAGGCCAGTGAGGTCGCCAAGACCGCGCTCAAGGAGGGCAAGACCGTCCGCGAGGTCGTCCTCGAGAAGGGGTACCTCGACGAGGAGGAGGCCGACGAGGTCCTCGACCCCCGGAAGATGACCGAACGGGGCATCCTCGGTCAGGACGACTGACTCTCCGGCAGCGAGTTTACCGACCGCTCGCGTCGATCTCTCCCCGATCGAGCGGGTCCTCGATATCCCCCATCACCGCCTCGAGTAAGTCGGTCACCGTCACCAGGCCGACGACGTCGCCGTCGCCAGGCCGCGTCCGACTGCTCGGGGAACGCCGTTCCTCGCCGTTCTCTATCACCAGCGCGAGTTCTTGATTCTCCGTCTGGAACTGGTCGATCGCGTCGCTGACGTCCGCGTCGGGCGCCAGGGTCATCGGCGGCGCCGCCAGTTCGGTGAGATCGAGGTCGCCGGATGCCAGGGCCTCACGGCGGCCGACGAGGACCGGCGTGTAGACGATCCCGCGGAAGTCGGTCAGCTCCTCGCCGACCAACGGATAGCGGGTCTGCGGCCGCTCCTCCATTCGACGACGGTTCTCCTCGGAATCGACGGCCGTGGACAGCGCGACGATCTCGTCCGGCGGAACCATCACTTCACGAACCGACTGTTCTCCGATCCGTAAGGCGTTCAGCACCTCTTCTCGGCGTTCCGTCGAGAGATCGCCCTCCTCGAGCACCGAACCGAGCTGGTTGCGGAGTTCGGCCCGGGACTCGATAACCTCCTCTTCGGTCTCGGTCCACGACCCGGTCATCTCGACGCCGAACAGCCGGAGCGTCGCCTTGGCCACCCAGTCGCCGAATTTGATCAGTGGCGTGATCGTCGCCGCGAACCAGTACAACGGCCGCGCTCCGTACCGACACACCTGCTTCGAGCGCTCGACGCCGAGGTACGTCGGCGTCTGCTCGCCGTGAGTGAGGTGGACTACGTTGATAATGAAAAACGCGAGCAGCGAGCCGGCGCCGACCGACGCCAGCGCCGTGTTCTGTATCGTCGGTTCGATCAGCGCTGCCAGGCCAGGCTCGGCGACGACCCCCAGCGCGATGCTCGTCCCGGAAATCCAGACCTGACACGTCGTCAGGTAGAACTCGAGGTCGTCGGTCATCTCCCAGGCGCGCCGGAGTCCCGGAGTATCGAATTCCGACTCGGGATACTGCCGGGCGCGAGTCAAACCGAACTCGACCGCGACGAAAAACGCGTTCAGCAGGATGAGCACGATCCCGGCCAGCAGCCGACCGCCGATCTCGAGCGCGTTCATCGTCGGCCGTAGGCCGAGGACGGACAAAGTAAGCGGGGCGGTACGTGAGTTTCGTAACGAGGACTATCCGCCTATAAACCAGCCCCGTGACATACCGCCAAGCGCACTGTTTACACGAAGCAATGTTGGTGTGTTCTACCAACGAGTGAACCACTCGCAGTCGAGTAAACACGGGCACCGACCGTTCTTTTTTCCCGATCGATTTCCCGCAAATCGGGAGGTCGGGGCCGTATCAGGGCCGAATCGAACGGAATAAAAGAACCCAAGCAGTTTTGGCAGCGGCTCTCGTCAGACGAAATATGCACACCTGTCGTAACTGTAACCAGTCGTTCCAGACCGAACTCGCCCTCGAGTTACACCGAGACACGTGCAAAAAGGGACAGCTCTTCTGTCAAGTATGCGGAGAGCGATTCCGAGAGGGCGAAGCGACCCAGGACGGCTGGCACTACGAGTGCCCGAACGAGGACTGTGACGGGGACGGCCTCAAAGACGATCTCTATCGCGTCGAAGACGTCCGCGCCACGACCCACTGACGCCGCGCTGCATCGCTGCCCGCCGTCGGCTCGCTTCCGCCGACATCAGCGACGGCTTGCGTTCCGTTCTCCTCTCCCGCTTCGCTTCGCTCCTAATCCCTCTCAGTCGGTGAGAACCCCCGCCGCTTTCCCACCCTTTAATCCGTTCGTTCCCTCACGGTCAGTATGGAACGGCTCACGCCGCGAATCCGGGTCGTCTGGCTCGCGCTCGCACTCGTTCGGGCCGCGATCCTCGGCGGGATCCTCGTCGGCGGAGCGATCGGGCTCACGCGGACCAATCTCTGGGAATCCGCGCCGGACGCTCTGGTACCGGCCGCCGCGGGGCTCGCCGCCGTCCTCGCCGTCGTGCGCATCTTCGTCGCCTGGCGACGGTACGGCGTCTGGCGGTTCGACCTCCGGGACGCCGACCTGTACATCGAACGGGGCGTCTTCACTCGCATCAGGACGGTCGTCCCCTACGTCCGTGTCCAGCACGTCGACTCCCGGCGCTCGCCGCTCGAGCGGACCCTCGGGCTCGCGACGGTCGTGATCTACACGGCCGGGTCCCGGAGTTCGGACGTTGCGATCCCCGGCCTGACGCCCGCGCGCGCCGAGGATCTTCAGGATGCGCTGCGCCGGCTCGCGATCGAGAGCGCGGGTGAGGACGCGGTATGAGCGCGCGGACGCTGCACCCGGCCTCGGTCGCCGTCCGATCGCTCTCTCGCAGCCTCAACACCGGGTTCCTGTTCTTCGTCATCGGCGTCGTCGTCTCGCCTGGCGGCAACGGGATCGATCTGCTGTCGGTCGTCGGGCTCGTCGCGATCGGGATCGTCACCGGAATCGTCTACGAGTTCGCGTACTACCGGCGGTTCAGGTACGACCTCACCGACGACACGTTCGACGTCACCTCCGGCGTCATCGCGCGTCGGGATCGCGAACTTCCCCTTGGACGGATCCAGAACGTCGATATCCGACAGAACGTGATCGGCCGACTGCTCGGCATCGCGGCCGTCCACATCGAAACCGCGGGCGGCGGCGAGACCGAAGTCAGCCTCCGGTACGTCGCCGAAACGGAGGCCCAGCGACTCAGGCGACAACTCCGCCGCGGGGCGAGCGCAGAGGCGGACGCAGCCGAGGGACCCACTCGCGAGGCCCGAGACCGGAATCGAGCCACCGACGCCGCGACGGCCCCCGCGGAAGCGGACGAAACGCTCCTGTTCGAGATCCGCCCCCGCGAACTCGCGATCCTGAGCCTCTTTACGATCGATCCCGGGGCCAGCCTCCTCGGCGGGATCGCGCTCTCCTTCGCCAGCGGGTTCGACCCGATGACCCTGTTCTCCGACCGCGTCGGCGTGTTGCCAGGCGCGGAAACCGGCCTGGTCGCGCTCGCGTGGGCCGTCGTGGGCTTCCTGTTGGCCGCCTGGTTCCTGAGCGCGACCCTCACGTTCACCCGTTACTACGACTTCCGGCTCACCCGTGTCGGCGACGAACTCTACTACGAGCGGGGGCTGCTCCAGCGCTACAGCGGGACGATCCCGCTCGAGAAGGTCCAGACGCTGACGATTTCGGAATCGGTCCCGTTCCGGTGGTTCGGCTACGCCGCCCTGAGCGTCGAGACGGCCGGGTACGCGCCCGGTCAGGACGGTCGGAGCACGGAGTCCGCGATTCCGCTCGCCGACGCCGACCGGGTGGCCGCGCTCGCCCGCGCGATCGAACCCTTCGGCTCGACTGACCTCGAGTCGCCGCCGCGGCGCGCTCGCGAGCGCTACGCCGTTCGCTACCTCCTCGTCGTCGCGGCAGTCGTCGGCCTCGCGTACCTGGTCGCGCGGTACACGACCGTCGTCCGGGACTGGTACGTCGTCGCCGCGCTCGCCGCTCTCGTCCCGATCGCCGCCCATCTGAAATGGACGAACCGCGGCTACCGCGTCGGCGACCGTTACTTCCTCACGCGCACGGGGTTCTGGCGGCGCACGACGAAGGTCGTCCCCCACTACCGGGTCCAGGCCGTGCTCCACCAGGCGACGATCTTCCAGCGCCGGCGGCGACTCGCGAGTGTAACGGCCGACACCGCCAGTTCCGCTACCTTCCTCGGCCGGGCCGCGACGGCCCACGATATCGACGCCGATCGCGGGCTCGAGCTGCAGGCGCTCATTGAGGAGCGGTTACAGGACCGACTCCGAGCACACGAGCGCCAGCGGACGGTTGGCCGGTGGTTCCGCGATGCGGCCGAGTCGACGAGGGAATCCGACGGGGACGGCGACGAGAACTGACCAGGCGAGGGTCGATCTCTTGTCCAGCACAACCTCGGAGGATGGTTCTGATGCGTGCCTTATTTACGTCGTAGTTATTTTCGAAAAATCAACCAGTATCGTTGCAAGTGCGTCAGTACGACGAAGTGATTAGCGGCTACTGGCCTGTTCGTCACGAAGCGTGGTTAAAGGACTTTAGCTACTAACCGACTTCGCATCATCAAGATACTGCTCGAACAGAGAATTTGCCCACTTATGGAGCGGTCTTGACTTCGATTCAACCATCGCACGGATAACACCGTGTTCGTCTCGGAGAACAAGCTGAACCACCTTGTCTACGATCGTAACGGAACAAGGAATCTCCCCGTTATAAACCGAGATAGCTGTCGTATCGGCGTCGAGAATCGTATCCAACTGGTCACGCCACTCGGGGTTGTCATATAGCGATTGAATGGCCTCATCACTATATACGGCCTCGTACCGTTGACCGCGTTCTCGAACCGCAGTCATGTTCGCGTCAAGGCAGGTCTTGTTGTATGCGTACGAGAGTATGCGAACATGCTGTCCAGTACGCAATGAGTGTTCGACTCGATCCATCGGTGCGTTCGGCTCAATCGGCGTCGGCGTGATTACTTCGGCATTAGCGAGCCAGCTCACGTCGAATCCATCAATATCCGTTGGAAGCCACGCCTCAAACTCCTGCAACTCGTCGCTCACGCTGAGAGCTTGTTGGAGTGCACTCAGACAGTCAGAGACCCATGATCCGAGAGCGGTCGCTTCGTAGACGGCGTCCCGTTTCTGTATCCACTGACGTTTCTCAAAATCCTGGAGAATCCGACTGAGGGTTGCTTGCGAAGCACCAATCTCGTCCTGCAATTCACGGCGCGTAAGCGCGTCTCTTGTGAGTAATTTGAGTACCTGAACCCGATTCTCCGATCGAGACAGATACTCGATCTCATCGAGTGATTGGTCCATATGGAACGAAGACCACGAGTCAGTATAAGCGCCGGTATCTCGGAGTCTTCGTTCGTGACTGAAGCGGGCTAGGTTGATTCAGTATGCACGGCTCCCCGTGAGATTTGAGCTGTAGATGTAGATTCAGCATCTGCTGTGCACGAGAAATCATTTGCCTGACTTCAGGGACTCTCAATATCACATGGGATGGTCTCCGAAGGATACGTTTCTGCTCTGTGATTGTTCCCAGTCGTACTGATTTTCGATGATATCCGCGAGTGTTTTCCTCGGGGTATCGGCTGATTCTACTGCCTTACGTGTCTTTTGTTGGTACTTTTTGACCGTGTTGCGTGCAACTCCCACCTCGTCGCTGATTTCCTGCTGGGAGTATCCGAGTGCCGAGTAATAGATGATCTGGCTCCGTTTCTCATCGTCTATCTCTGCTGGCATGAGTAATGTTCTACACTATGCTCAAATGGAGTGATTTTACATAATATTTTCTCCTACTACAGGCGGTTATTGAACATAGTGTTCAAACAGCCCGCAATATTTTTATCACTCTACTATGAGTCGGTAGTATGAGCGAGCTCAAATCGTTTTCCGAGAAACAATCCACTGTTGAGTCGCTAGATACCATCTGGATGGATGGGGAATTCATTGACTGGGATGAGGCCACAATTCACGTCCTCACCCACGGACTCCATTACGGAACCGGCGTCTTCGAGGGTGTTCGTTGCTATGACACTGAAGATGGTCCTGCTATCTTCCGGTGGGGCGATCATCTCGATCGTCTCTATGGGTCGGCTCAATCCTTTGATATCGAACTCCCATATACACCCGAGGAGTTAACCAAAGCAACTCGGGAACTCATCGACCGCCAACATCTCGACGACTGTTACATCCGTCCTATCGTTTTCTACGGGTATGATCATCTCGGCTTGAACCCAACCGGAAGTCCGATACGGACCGCGATCGCTGCTTGGCCGTTCGGGGCGTATCTTAGAGACGACGGTCTTGAGAATGGGGTCGATGTGACCGTCTCAAATTGGCGGCAGTTCGCCTCCTCCCAGGTTCCGACGAATGCCAAGATGACAGGCGGGTACGTCAACAGCGTGCTTGCAAACCTTGAGGCGCGACAGGGAGGATATGACGAAGCGATTCTCCTCACTCCGGACGGGACCGTGGCCGAAGGACCTGGCGAGTGTCTCTTCCTAGTGAGTGACAACAAACTTCACACCCCTGCCCTCTCAGAAGGTGTCCTCCCGAGCATTACACGTGAAAGTGTTATTCGGATCGCGCGAGACCTCGGCTACACTGTTCACCACGAGTCGACTATCTCACTCGACAAACTGGAGACTGCCGATGAATTGTTCTTCGCGGGGACGGCCGCGGAAATCACACCAATCCGCTCGGTTAATGACATCGCCGTCGGCAACGGTACCAAAGGCCCTGTCACGGACGAAATCCAGTCCCGATTCTTCGACATCGTTGCACGTCGGACTGATGACTACGGGGAATGGTTCACTCTAGTGTAAACTAGAGTACGCGCTAGTCAACGACCACGGGTTAGGTGACCCGTGGAATCTTGCCTCGACTATTTGAACACAGCGTCGGCACTTGGTGTGAACACAGATCACAATATGCTGAGTCGACACTCAGGGTCATCTAATTATCACACTCTGGTAATTTCTGATATGAACATACAATCAATGCAATAATCGGCTACCTAGCCGACATCAGTTCGTGAAAGGTTTTCACCATCGTGAATATCTTGCAGGAATGGTATAACTTCGAGTGGGTCGAAAGCTATTCCATGCAACAAACTGGATGGAAGCAGGTGTCTAACTATTGATGGGAGCGCTTCCTCGCGGATTTAACAGGGTATTTCTTCCCGAGAAAGAATTCGATATGAGACAACTGTCTCGATTTGTCAAACTTCCGGTATGAATCAGTGGACGGCATCTTTGGAAGAGCGGGTTGACCCGATGGTGGGCGTTGCGGTCGCAGTCATCGCCATCAGCACAAGTGCGATCCTCGTCCGGTGGAGCGAAGCGCCGAGCGTCGTGAAGGCGTTCTACCGTGTGTTGTTTGCGACGAGCATGGTCGCACCGTTCGCGCTCCGCGACATTGATGGTATCAAGACTATCTCGGTCCGTGACCTCGGCTTCGCTGTGGTTTCAGGTTTGGCGCTTGCAGCCTACTTCGGGAGTTTTTTCGAGAGCCTTGAGTGGACATCGGTGGCAGCGTCAGTGACGCTCATCAGTACTCAGCCGATATTTGTTGGTATTGGCGCGGCATTCCTGCTCAACGAACGACTTACTTCGAGAATGTTTGTCGGGATGATTGTCGCGCTTGTAGGGGCGTTCACGATGTCAGTCGGACCACTCATGGTCGATCCCCTCCTCGGTGGGGGGAACATCGTCGAAGTGCTTGCCGCCGCATTTGCAGGCAGCTCCGCCCAGCTCTACGGCAATGCCATCGCGTTCGGTGGGGCACTCGCAGGTGCCATTTATACCCTCACAGGGCGCTCACTCCGCCAGCGGCTTTCGCTGTTCGTCTACACGTTCATCATCTACACCGTGAGTACGGTCGCCCTCGGCGGCCTTGCCATCGGAACCGGCGCACAATTGCTCGGCTATGCGCCGACGGAGTGGGTACTTTTCTTCGCAATGGCGCTCATTCTAGACCTGTTCGGGCAAACCGTATATAATTGGGCGCTGAAGTACGTCAAGGCGAGTGTTATGAGCGTCTCGCTATTGGCCGACCCAGTTGCAGCCACAATTCTCGCGCTCGTGCTACTCGGTGAAGTCCCGGAAGTCGTGATGATTCTCGGTGGTGTCGTCGTGCTGGTGGGAATCTACCTCACGAATCGTGCACGGGTGACGTAAATGGCCAATACATCTGAAATACGTAATAGTTTAGGATGGTACAACTGGCCCAGTTGAAGCGCTTATTATGTAATCTCTATCACCAATCTTGTATGAATAGTTTCAACGAATCCCGCCCCAAAGAGAGTCCTCGTAGGTGCTATCTGTGCGAGGCGTACCAACTCGGAATTACCATTCGAAACGAACTCCAGCATACTGATCTCGTCACCGCATTTGAGAACCTCGACCAGTCGATTGATGCCATCGAAGACGGCTATCCAGCATGGCATCCTGCCCCGCTCTCCTTTCGCGCGATGGTTCTTGCGTCCATCTTCATGGAAATTACGGGTGATTCGTACGCCGCATTCACGCGACAGCTTACCCGGCAGCCGGAAATTTCCAGTCTCCTTGGGTTCAGCCGTATCCCTGACGAATCGGCGTTTTCTCGAGCGTGGCGGAATCGGTTTGACGACGCTGTCCAAGAATACGTCCAGACTGCGGCTTACTTCGTCGTCAAAGAAGTCCACTTTGAATCTGGGCGGGCGTCGAACGCCTCCTACGAGGACACACAATTTTTCGAGTTACAGACGTTCATGGGGATGGTTCGGTGCGGGACCGCACAGGGAGCTACTCGCTTCCAGTACCGGCGTGGTGAAGAGTATGGACCCCATGGCGACACCCATCTCCGCGCAGTCAAGCAGTTCGATCCTAAAGAACTCGTAAACGGATTCAATGAGACGACGGATCGCTTGCTCTCTGTCATCGCCTCTGAAGCATCATTCCCCCGGCCAGTCACTGCCGCGATCGACATCACCACCATTCCCTATTACGGAGACGTCGAAGAGATGCCGATGGTCAGCGGGACGAAAGACAGAGACGGTCGAGCGTTCAAATTTGCGACGCTCTCGATCATCGGGCAGAATGTCCCGCTCGTTCTCGCCGTTGAGCCGGTCCGAGAGAGTTCTGCGTGGGACGAAAACTCGCCGAATCAGATTCATCGTACTGTGCGGCGACTCGTTCAACGAGCGAAAGAACACGTCCCCATCGAGACGGTGCTCTGTGATCGGGAGTTCGACTCAATAAGAGTGTTTCAGACGCTCTCGAACCTCGATATGAATTACCTCATCCCAAAACGAGTCTCCAGCCCCGAGCAGGACGTATTTGACCAGATGGACGAAGACGATCAGGACGTGGCTGTTGAATCGGCCTCCATCCACGTCGAGGCGGGCTCGCACCCAATGCGGTTCTTGTACGTTCCGTCGACGAGCGGCGAGGGGACAACCGTCTTCGCAACTAATCTCCGAGTTGGACCCGACGAGGCTGAGACATTCTGTCGGCGTTACAGCCGGCGCTGGCAAATCGAGAGCGAGTACAAATCGATCAAAGGTGATTTCCTCGCCAAGACCTCCTCAAAAGACTACCGTGTACGCTTGTTCTACTTCGTGTTTGCCGTGCTCTTGTACAATATCTGGCGGCTCACCGATTTCCTACTGAAAGCGGGCGTCGAGGGCGAGATGGACTACGCGCCCGTCTTGACTGCAGGCGAATGTGTGGAACTGATCGCCTCCGCGCTGATTCCGCCTGACTAACCGCTTTACTCTCGCCGAGTTAGCTGTTCGAGAGTGGCAACCCTATTCAGCAGCGTCAAAATCCACACAATTTCTGACGCTCGCCCGGTAGTTCGACCCCGAGGATTCAAAATTAATGCTTGATCGGTGTGAATCACCACGAATAGATGTCGATTCAACCCAAAACTGGCCTATCCTCCGAAACTGTGGTGTCCAGTGATGCGGTTACTTTGTATAGCGATATGGGATATATACGTCCAGTGCCCGACGGCACTTCACTCAAAACATGGTATGTGCTAACGTGAATGTGAGCGGAACCACCGCGATTTCGCGGTCGCAGAACGCGATTCGGTCCGGCAGACGTGACTCGGTACAGCGGTCTCCGCCCGTTCCCAAGCGGTTCCGGTGGCCCAGACGCTGATCTCCCCTTCGATCGGGAACAGACGCGCTCAGTGGGCGTCTGCGCGCGTTTACGATAACCGCTGTCCCGTTCGCTCGGCGTCCGTCTTCACCGTCTGTATGCCTGCGTGCTGGTGTGCTGATCTCCCGGCGCCGGACCGGGCGCCTAGTCGCCACTTCTCCTTCCTCACGTCTCGAGTCCCCGGTTTTCGTCGCCGCTATCGCAGCCGCGACGGTCTCCACCTTCGGATCCGTCGAGACCGGGACGGGGTGTTCCGAACGAACCGGATCGTCGAATCGGCGTCCGTGCTCCGACGCCGAGACCGCCACAATCGACTGCGTATCGCGAGGACGTCGTTCGCCACTGGCACCCGATCGTCACGGCGATTACGACCGGGATACTCGGACGGCGATCTACGAACGGAACGCGAGAATCCAACTACCGAAACCAGGCGTCGAGCAGCGACCGTTCCAGACGCTCGCTCCAGTCAGCACTACCGATTCCAGCCATGGACCCGGGCGGGGCCGCGTTGCGTTCCCTGAGTCTGCTTCCTCGTCAGTAGGTCTCAGTGCTTGGTGTCCGATGCTCGGTGGTAGGGAGGCCAATCCGAACGCGTCGCCGGCCCGATTGCGAGGCCGGCACCGGACGGTCGTCTCCGATGGCGCGGTTGGCCGTCCAGTTCTCGCAGAGAGTCAAGGAGCGCAACTGATTTTCCTGGCGTTTGATCGGTCTCTCGCCTTCCTCCACAGCCAAGCCTCCTTCCGCGTTCCGACGCCTTCGAAGAGAGCCGGTCCGGGGCCGGTTCGCCAGGCCGGGAAAGTCGCCACATCGACGGTCCCGCCGATTCCGCTCGTCCCGACCGGTGCCGGCGAACGGCGTCCGTCGACTCGTTTCGGACTGCCGTGCGTTCGATCGTGATCCGATCGGGGGTGTGGTACCGAGACCGTACATGACTGACTCGGCGAACCGCGCCGCGCTCGATCGACGGGCAAATCAAGTCGACCTCGCGACTCGGTCGACGGCCAGGCGGTCGTCTCGAGTGGCAGTCGCCTACTCGATGAGGCGAACAGATGCCCGGCATCGCGACACCGATGGGCCCAGTACGAACTCACCCGCTGTATCTGTATCTCGAATTCTGGTACTAGACTTACAACATCTTTATCTCAAACGGTAGGACTTAGAGTAAGCTAATCTTATATTCTGGCACCCATTTTGGCGCAAATGATATCCCACAATCTGAGATAAACATACTTAGCTCGAATAATGGGTAGATTGAATATCGTCGCTGCTAACGGGTTGGGTATGAGCGATTCGGCGGATACATCTCGAACCGCTGTCAAGACCTACGTGCCGGCCTACCAGAAAACGGAGTGGCAGTCCCACGCCGACGAGTTCGGGATGAGCCAGAGCGAGTTCGTTCGGACGATGGTCCAGGCCGGTCGAAAGGGGTTCGAACCCGATTCAGAGGAACCCGATTCTCCGGACGCAGACCCTGGGGGTAACGGCCTCGAAAGACAGGTCCTCGAATTACTCTCCGCTGACACGTACTCGTGGGAGGAACTCCTCGATGCGGTCTCCGACGACATCGAGTCGCGACTGGACGAGGCCCTCGAGGAACTGCAAGCGAACAACCGGATTCGATACAGCGGTCGCCACGGCGGGTACACCACGGTCGACGGCGGAGGGGCCGATGGCGACTGACCCCGAATCCGCCGCCGGCGCGTCCGACGGCGTCGACGATCCGATCGCGTACTTCCTCGACGACCAGCGCTATCACGGCAAGAGCGAGCAGACGCTCGAGGCCTACGAGCGCATCCTCCGCCGGTTCGAGGCGTTCATCGACGAGCGCTTCGGCGTCGACGCAGTCGCGGGGGCCCAACGCCGGGAGTGCATGGCATGGATCCACTCCCTTCGCGGCGAGTTCGAACCCAGTACGATCGCCACGTACGCGTCCTACCTCAACCGGTTCTACGACTACATGACCCGCGTCGGGGCCTTCGACGACAATCCCATGGGCCTGGTCATGGAGGAACTCCCCGAGTCGATCGATACGAACCCGACCAGGCGGGACATCTCGGTGCCGGAGATGCGCTCGTTTGTCGGCGGGATCGCCCATCCGCTCGAGCGGGCCGTCGTCGTCACGCTCCTGAAGACGGGGATGCGCGTCGGAGAACTCTGTAACCTCGACCTGCGGGATCTGCACCTCGAAACGCCGGAACTCGACCTCGAGTGGACGACGCGGGTCGGTCTCGAGCGGCGGCCGTCATCGCTGTTCGTCGCGGCCGAGCCGGCCCGCGGGACGACCGTCAACGGCGAGGAGCGGACGGCCTCAAACAAGCGCAAGCGTGAGACGGTCGTCCCCGTCGACGGCGAACTCCGGCGGGTGCTACTCGAGTGGCTGGCAATTCGGCCGGACGCTGTCTCGTCGGCCAGGCCGCTCTTTCTCGACACTGGCGAGTCGTGGGGACGACGGCTCGAACCGTCCGACGTCCGCTATATCGTCGAGAAACATGCCCGCGATCACGGCTGGTACCGAACCGGCGGCGGGACCCAGGAGAACGTCACACCCCACTACTTTCGGCACTTCTTCACCACGCATCTGCGGGACCGAACCGGGGACCGAGGGATCGTCCAGTACCTCCGTGGCGACGTCGCCGGCGACGTGATCGATACCTACACGCACAACTGGGGCGACCGCGTCCGCGAAACCTACCTCGAGCACATCTACACCGTGGCTCGGCGACCGGTGCAGTGATCGGCTGGAGTCGGATTCGTTCACCGACTCCCCAAAGGAGTACTACTACCGTAGTAAACTCCATTGGCTGAGAACCGACGAATAAATCCTATACTGCTATAGGAATATTGGGGGTGACGGCGCTGGAATTCTTCGACGCGAACTCCGCGTTTCACCCCCTGCTCCGTCGTTGCCGCGGTACTTGGCCCGTTGAGCGGTTTTTGTCGTCCCACTAGCGGCGACCCCCTTCTCCCCGTACTATTATGATATTTCTCGTGGTCGAACAACCGTGACGATTGCTAATGGTCGATGCTAGCATTCACGTTCTCGATCGCGGCGGCCTCGAGTGCGACATGAACTACATGATGGAAGGGCACGTGCTCGGCACGCACGACGAGCCGAACCCGGATATCGACTACGGCGAGATCCCGGTCTGGAACCTCGTGATCGAGCACCCCGAGGGGACGATCCTCTGGGACACCGGTTCCCACCACGACGCCGCTGACGGCCACTGGCCCGAGGGCCTCGTTCAGGCGTTTTACCCGCACGACGCCCACGAGCATCGGCTCGACGACGATCTGAACGAGGCCGGCTTCGGCGTCGACGACATCGATTACGTCTTTCAGACCCACCTACACTTGGACCACGCCGGCGGCCTGGAATTCTTCGCCGGGACGGACGTGCCAGTGTTCGTCCACGAGCGCGAACTCGAGTTCGCCTACTACAGCGCGAAGACCGACAAGGGAAGCGACGCGTACGTGCTCGAGGACTTCGATCACGACCTGAACTGGCACGTCTTACACCAGGACCGCGAACGACACTTCGAGGATCTGGAATTCGTCCGATTCCCGGGACACACGCCAGGCCTCACGGGAACGATGATCCACCTCGACGACGAGGGCACGCTCGTGTTCACCGGCGATCAGGTGTACATGGCGGATAACTTCGAGGAAGAGATCCCGCTCGGGGCGGCCCTCCTGTGGGGGCGGACCGAGTGGATCGAGAGCCTCCGTCGCATCGAGGCGCTCGAGCGCCGTCACGACGCCGAAGTCGTGTACGGCCACGACCCCGACCAGTTCGACGCCGTGCAGCCGGGGTGGGGGCTGTGAGCTACGATCGATCCGTCTCCGCCGATCCGCACGAACTCGCACCCGAAACCGTCTGGCACGTTCGGATGCCCGAGATTCGCGTCGGTCGGGGCGCGGTCGCGGAACTGGGCGCCCAACTCGACGATCTGGGCGTCGAATCGAACGCGCGGGGACTGATCGTGACCGACGAGACGCTCGTCGAGATCGGTCACGCGGGGCGAGTCGCGGACCGCGTCGAAGACGCCGGCTTCGACGTCGACGTCTACGACGGCTCGGAGCGCGAACCGTCGATCGAGGCCGTCGAGGAGTGCATCTCGTTCGTCCGCGAGGAGATGGGCGAGGACGGCTACGACTTTTATCTCGGGCTCGGCGGCGGGAGCTGTCTCGACACCGCGAAGACGACCCGCGCGATCGTCGCTAACGGCGGTTCGATCCTCGATTACGTCGCCGAGCCGACCGGCTCGGGCGAACCGCTGACCGAATCCGGCCCGCCGCTCGTACTGCTCCCCACGACGGCCGGCACGGGATCGGAAATCTCGCCGGTTGCGATCCTCTCCGTCGCGGAGAAGGAGATTAAGGAAGGGATCTCCAGTAATAACGTACGCGCCGACGCCGCGGTGCTCGACCCGACGCTGACGACGTCGCTCCCGCCGGCACTCACCGCGAAGACGGCGATGGACGCGCTCGGTCACGCCATCGAGGGCTACACGACCCACCGGTACGACGAGTTACTCCGTCCCGAGAATCCCGCCGACCGGCCGGTCTACGCCGGCCGAACCGGGTTCACGGAACTCTTCAGCGAGAAGGCAATCGACCTCCTCTCGAGCAACGTTCGCCGGGCCGTCAACAACGGCGACGATCTCGACGCTCGCGAAGCGATGCTGAAAGGGGCCCTGTACGGCGCGATCGCCGGACTGACCGCCGGCGCGAGCCTCTGTCACGCGATGGCGTATCCGGTCGGTAACAAGTATCACACCTACCACGGGGAGACGATCGCCGTGCTCACGCCGGCGAGCACGCTCGGCTACAACGTCGCCAGCGATCCGGAGCGGTTCGCGGCCATCGCGGACCTGCTCGGCGCGAACACCGACGGCCTGGCCGCGCGCAACGCCGCCGATCGAGCGCGCGAGGAGTTCGTGCGTCTCCAGCGAGACGTGAACGTTCTGCCGAGCGGACTGCACGAACTCGCCGGGGTGACCGAGGACGAGATCGATTGGCTGGCCGAGCGGACGGTCGAGACCCAACAGCGCCTGCTCCGGTGTAATCCGCGGCCGGTAACGAAAGACGACGTCGCGGCCGTCTTCCGCGACTCGCTGCACAACTGGGAGTAGCGGACGACCTGAATCGGAGTCAGAACACAAGAACCGAAACCGAAATCGAGACCGAAACGAGAGCGGAACGGCCAGGCGAACGCTACGGCTCGACGGCGAGTTCCGTCTCGAGGTCGGCCCCGTTCAACAGCGAGCGGACGAACTCGACCGTCTCGGACGTTTCCGCCGTGTTCTCGAGTAGAACGGTCTCGCTCGGGAACAATTGCTCGCCGAGCAAGAGCCCGTGGTCGCGGGCGGTCGAGCCGGTGACGGTCAGGTAGACGCCCAGGCCCGCGTCGGCGATGGCCGCCTCCTCTTCGCGCCCTTCCTCGGGGTACCGGAACTCGATCCCGTCGAGGGTTCCGGTTCCGAGGACGGCCTGGACGAGCCGTTCGTACCGCGGTTCGATACACAGCGGTCCCTCGTAGCGCTTGAGGAAGTCCCGATCGAGCGAGCCCGCCGACGGCGCGACCTCGGGCCCGGCCAACAGCGTGTGGTAGACGGTGTCGCCGAGGCCGGTGACGACGCGGACGTCGGTATCCGCGGGGTCGATCCGAGCGTTGACGTCGGCGATCCGACCGAGCGGCTCCGGCCGGAGCTCGACGACCTCCTCGAGAACCAGATCGGCGCTGTCGAACCCCAGCGCGAAGTCGTGGGTGCGGAGCGCGCGGAACGGCTCCTCGCGACCGACGAGCTGGATCGCGGCGTCCGTGTCGTCGGGCGCGCCGTCGACGTCGGTGAGCGGGATCGTGACGCTATCGAAGACGATCCGGCGCGGTTTCCCGGCACGGTCGTCGCGCACTAGGGTGTACTCGGGATCGGTCGGATCGGCGACGGTGCTGTAGTCGGCGAGACGATGGTAGACGCCGCGCTCCTCGTCGGGTTCGATCTTTCCCTTCGTGAGTGCCTTCTCGTGGCGAAGCGTCGACGTAATATCGTCCGCGAGTTCGGGGACGGCGAGCCGGTCCGCGAGTCGGTCGAGCACCGACTCGAGGGGGCGCCCCTTCCGCGGCACAGCGATCGGTATCGTCTCGCCCATCGACCGGTTCTCCACCGGCGACGGATAAACGAGTTGTGTTTCCGGAACGGTCGTCCGTCGCCCGCGTCCGTCGGCTCAGTCCGAGAACATCGAGCCGAGCTGGTCGCGCCACTCCTGGATGTCCGTTACGTCCGCACGGACGTCGTCGAGTTCGTCCTCGACCGTTTCCAGATCGTCCGCGACGGACTCGACGTCCGCTTCGACGGCGTCGACGTCGTCCGCGACGTCCGAGAGGTCTCCCTCGATCGTCTCGACGGTGTCCTCGACCCCCGCGAGGTCGTCCGTCACCGTTTCAACGTCGTCGTCGACCGTCTCGATGTCGTCCGCGAGGTCGTCGACTGTCGTCTCGACTGCGTCGACGTCGTCGGAAACCTCGCTCAACCCCTCTTCGAGGTCGGCGTTCCAGTCGGTGAGATGGTTCACGTCGCCGTCGAGTTCGTCGATCCGGGACGCCGTGCCCTCGAGCCGATCGTCGAGCGACGCGACGTCGGCCTCGAGCGCCTCGATGTTGCCCTGAAGCTCCTCGATGAGTTGCGCGCCGGTGCCGTTCTCCTCGAGGAACGTCTCGAGCGCTTCGGTGTAGGCGGCGACCTCATCGACGGAGGACTGAAGGTGTTCGACCTTCGCGATGTCGGGCCCCGCGGGCTCGAGGTCCAGTTCGTCCTGCAGGGCCTCGAGATCGTCGTCGTCGACCGTCCCTTCGCGGATCTCGGTGGCCAGGCGGGCCGCGATCGACCCTTCGAGTTCGGACACGGACGGCGACACCGGAGCCGGGTCCGGTTCCGGCTCGGCCGGTTCGGTTTCGATCGGTTCGTCGGCGTCGTCGGGTTCGGGAGCCGTCGCGGTCTCGGGGTCGTCCTCGACTGCGGGTGCGTCAGACTCGGTGTCGGCCGGATCAGTGTCCGCCGGGGTGGCAGGGGCAGACGGTTCGGAGTCTCCACCGACCGAGTCGGTCGCCGTCGATTCGTCGGCGATCACGGTCTCGTCGTCGGCCGTCACGTCGTCGTCGACGTCGACATCCGCTCCGTCCTCGGCGGCCGCGCCGTCGTTCGCACCGCCTGGCGCGTTGGATTCGGAATCCGAGTCGGCCGGTTCGGCCGCCGGGTCCGGTTCGTCGTCCGCGGCCGACTCGATCGATCGGTCGGGCGCCGAGTCCGGGTCGGATCCGGAGTCGTCTACGTCCGGTTGGAGTTCGAGTTCGGTCCCCGATTCGCTGTCCGTTTCGCCGTCGCTATCCTCGGTGTCCGCGGCCGCCGAGCCGTCGAGATCGAGGTCGATTTCCGGTTCGCGCTCCGCGGTGTCGGCCTCGTCCGCGTCGGGTTCGTCCCCGACGATGTCGTCGGTATCTTCCGTTTCGGTTCCGAGATCGAGGTCGACGCTCGGTTCGGCGGCCGCGTCGTCGGTCTCGTCGGACTCCGGAACCCCGTCTTCTTCGAATTCGAGGTCGATGTTCGACGGTTCGCCGCCCGCATCCGTGTCTTCGTCTGCGTCTGCGTCCGCGTCCGCGTCGACCAGCCCGGAATCGACGTCGCCGAGATCGAGGTCGAGTCCGCCGTCGTCCGCGTCGTCGGTCGCCGGCTCGTCGGCAGCGGCCGCGGGCTCATCCCGAACCGCCTGGCCGCTGTCGTCGCTGGCACCGTCGGCTTCGAGCCCTGGAACCGAGTCCGACTCACCGGCGATCATGTCCTTGACGGCCTGCGTGCGGTCTTCGGAGACGATGGAGCCGATGACCTCGTCGTCGACTTCGGCGGCTCCCGATTCGCCGTCGTCGTCGGGGCTGAGTTCGACGATTGCCGGTTCGGTGAGGAACTCGGCGGCCCGGCTTTCGTCGGTGAGTTGGATGCCGTAGACCGTCTCGAGTCGCTCGTTGGGCTGGAGGGTCGTCGTGAACTCGACGTGGTTGTCCTGGTAGGCCGTCCAGTCGTCACTGCGGTAGTCGGGGTGGAACCCGACTTTGTCCATCGGGAACGATTCGGGGATGTCCTCGGAGAGTTGAAACGTGACCGGGTCGTCGCGGTCCGATTCGATCTGGAATCGGATCACGGGGACGGGGAACTCGTCCGATGAGAACGTCTTCCGGACGGTCACCCCGTTAGCGCTGACCTCGATCACGTCGTCCGCGTCGGCGGTGCTGCTCATATGGAGCCAACGTTACCATACCATTACTATAAATCGTACGGACAAGTCAAATCCGGCTCACGAGGTACCGCCTCGACGATCAGAGGTCGACGCGGTCGCCGATCTCGACGATTTCGAGCCGCCGTGGATGCGTGAAACTATTCGCGTGGTGATGGAGCGCCGTCGGGTCGGCGGTGAGTCCCTTCCACATGTCCCAGTGGCTCGGGAGGAGCCGCTCACACTGCAACGCGGCGGCGCATTCGATGATCTGGTTCTCGTCGTTGTACCAGCGAGTTCGTTTCGGTTCGCGGGTCCGTTTGTCGGGGATCCGTCCGACGGTTCCGAACGCCAGCGCCGCCAGGTCGATGTCGTACTCGTCGCCGATCCGGTCGAACTCGTCGCTTGGCTTCGTGTCGCCGCCGTGGAAGAAGGTGCCGGCGTCGTGCTCGATCACGTAGCTCACCGGGTGGGTCGCGTCCGGATCGTGCGCGTCTTCGACGTGGACCGTGAACTCGCCGATCTCGAGCGTCTCCCCCTCAGCAACGTCGGTCAGTTGGTCGGCCGCGACGTCCCACTCGTCGGTCCACGACTCTTCGTCGCGGGCGACCGCGAGGCTGTCGTCCGGCGCGTAGAAGGTCGCGCCCGTGTTCGCGAGGATCGGCGCCTGGCTCGGCCCGTGGACGTGGTCGGTGTGTTCGTGGGTCGCGAGGACGGCGTCGGCGTCCGCGACGTCCTCGGGGTCGAACGGAACGGGGATCATGCGGACCGTCCGCGGCGGATCGCCCAGGCCGACGTACGGATCGATAAACAGCGTCGTGCCCTCGCTGCCCTTCAGAACGAAGCCGTTGCAGCCGAGATACCAGATCGCGACGCCGTCGGGAGTTGCGTCCGCGACGTCGCGGACGAGCCAGTCGCCCCAGTCACTTCGGATTTCGGTCATGCGTGAGGATGTGACCACCGACCGCGTAAGTGTTACCGTCTCGGTGCGAGTCGGCATCGATGCCGCGCCTGTTTCGGAGCAGTGCTGTGGCTACGGATGCGGGGGTGCCTACGGCTACTGGTGACGGTACCGACGAGCGAAAGCGAACTTAGTCCGCAAGAAGAGCTGCTGTGAGCGGATGCGCGACGATCGACACGGCGTTAGAGCGGGAACTCCGCGGTGATCTCGTCGCGTCGGGCGTCGAGGCGGTCGACCCGCGAGCCGAGCATCTGCTGCATGAGGACGACGAGCCCGTTGTGTTGACCCTCGCCGAGAATCGCCGTCTCGGTGAACTTGTCGCTGGACGCCTGGCGACCGATCGTGCCGAGCATGATCGCCTCGCGGTCGGCAAAGACCAGGCGGCCGACGGACTCGCCCGCGGGGGGCAGATTGAGCCAGTCGAGTTGGGGCTCCCAGAGGGTTACTTCGGACACGCGCTCGCGCACGAGCTCGCGGACGCGAGGATCGCGCGAGCCGAGGTAGACGTCGACGCCGCGGTCCACGGCGTCCCCGATCCGGCGGACGCAACCCTCCTCGAGCAATCCCGTGGTCGTGAACATCAGGAAGAGCTCGTCGTCGGCGCGCTCACAGAGCGACTGGCCGGTCGAGACGATGGTCTCGCGCCCTTCGAGCGTGCGGACGTCGGCGTCCTCGGCGACGTCCGCGTCGACTGCCTCCGCGTTCGTGTCGCCTCCTGATCGAATCCACTCGACGCGAACGATCGGATGGCCCTCGTAGGAGACCCGATCCGTGTCGGCGTCGTAGCCGACGAGCCCGGCATCGTTCAGCACGGGCAGGTGGACGTGGACGAGCGCAGCCAGGACTTCGTCGACGCGCTCCTGCGAGACCTCGCGTTCGCTCGCGTCGGCCTCCCGGGCCGCGACGTCGCGCGCGAGCGTCTCCGTCGCGATGGAGTGGTACTGGTCGCCGAGTACCGAGAGGATCGTCCGTCGGCGCTCGTCGGCGAGCGCTTCGAACACGGCGTCGAGTTCGTCCGCGTCTGCACCGGCGTCTCCGTCGTCCGCGAGGAGGGCCGCGAACTCGGACTCGTCGAACGCCCGATGGTCGGCGGTCGCGATCGCGCCGTCCTGGGTCTCGGTGAGCAGCCCCGCATCTTTCAGCTTGGGCACCAGGCGGTGGTGGAGATCGATGCGGGCCCGCTGATGCTCGTCGTCGGTGACGTCGGCGAGCCGTTTATCCGTTGTTACCGCCGCGAGCCGGAACGCAAGATCTGTTTTCTCGATTCCCGAGCCCTGGGACGACCGCTCGCCGACGAGCCGGAGCACGGTCCGGGAATCGGCGTCGGCGAGGGAGTCGAAGAGCGAATCACGAGTCGCGGTCGCGGAGCCGCTCGGAGCTGAGTTACTCATCGACTACTGGTCGGTGACTTATGTGCAAAAGACCTGCTCCAAACTGATTTGGAATCAGCAATCTATTACCGCTATTTAGCGGACTATACAGGTATAAACAGTCACTGCAGAGAGAACATAACAATCTATTTCGATTCGGGTACTGAACTTGAGATTTCGCAACAGTCGCTAAACAGACCGGTAATAGCTCGGAAAGCGACAGTGTGACGGCCGAGCAAAAACCGG
Organism: Natrinema salifodinae; assembly: GCF_900110455.1. NCBI lineage: Archaea > Methanobacteriati > Methanobacteriota > Halobacteria > Halobacteriales > Natrialbaceae > Natrinema > Natrinema salifodinae. The sequence goes on from NZ_FOIS01000006.1 coordinate 70,956, forward strand.
GCGTCCGTGTCGACGGCGAAACGGCGGGGCTACCAGGTGCCGTGGAACGTGTCGAACGAGAGTTCGTCGAGGGGCTTGTTTCCGACGGCGATCTCGTACTCGCCGGGGGTGAGCATCGGCTTGTGGAACTGCGGGCCGTCGTCGGTCGTGATCCGCGGACAGCCCGTGTTGACGAACGCGTCCATATCGAAGTTCCGCAGGCGGTCCGGCGTCACCTCGTCCATCGTGATGAGGTAGGCGTCGTCGTTATCCGCCAGAATTTCCTGGGCGGTCTCCCAGCGCCCCTGGCCGATCTTGGTACAGAAGATGACGCCCCACTTCTCGGCGTCCATCGCCTTGTGGACCGACGCGTAGCGCTGCTTCATGAACTTCTCCGTGTCCGCGAGCGTGACGATGTTGTTGACCGGGTCGGCGATGACGACGTGCTTGTCGGGGTACTCCATCGCCAGGCCGAGCGGGTGGAATTTCCCGCCGCCGACGTACAGTACCTGGTCGGCGGGGACGTCCGCGCTCGCGTAGTTGCAGCCGAGCACCTGCCCCTCGTGGGTCAGTCGCTCGTCGCCCCGACGGCTGTGGACGTCGTAGCCCCGTTCCTCGAGGAACTCGCTCATCTCCTCGTAGCGGTTCATGTGCTGGGCCGTCGTGACTAGCCCGACGTCTTCGGTCTCTTCGGGCGGCTCTAAGGTGTCCAGGGCTTCCTCCATGATCGGCGTGACCTCGACGTTCGAGAACAGCGGCACGTAGATCACCTTGTCCGTGTTCTTCATCGGCGAGTGGCCGAAGTGGACGAACACGTCGGTGCGTTTCATCAGATAGGTATCGAGATCACAGGCCCCGTAACAGGGCTGGCCCGAGAGCATGAACGTCACGTCGTCGTCGGCCAGTTCCCGGAGATCGTCGGCGACGGCGGGCCCCCGTCGCTTCAACCCCTCGGGGAACTGCAGCCCGACTTTCTTCGCGTCCCGCTCTTCGATCGCGTCGACGATCTGTTCAAGTTCGTAGTCCCACTCGCGATCGTGTTTGAGACGCATTCCCGTATTCCGGAGGTCCCCCTCGGTATACTCCGACTCCTGACTCATTAGCCGCCTTAACGGCCACGGACGTATATACTGCACGCTGTCCGTGAGCGAGGAATTCCCCCTGTTGCGCCGATCGATTTGGGCACGGACCGACGTCCGCTATGGTCGATCGTCTCGGTGTCGTACGGCCACAGTTCGGCTCCCGATCAGGATCGGTTCCCGGCCCGCCGGAGTTCGGTTCGCTCCTCGGCTTCGCAGGTCGCGAGAACGGCCCGGAAGTCCACGCCGTCGAACGACGTCACCAACTCGTCTGCGGTCTCGACCAATTCGCCGAGTCGATTTTCGATCGCCGCGTCGGTCGCGGCGCGGTCCGAGGGCGACGCCGAACCGGGCTCGCACTCGACCGCCCCGCGTTCGGCCGCCACCGCCGCATACTCGGTCAGCAATTGGTCGTAGCGAGCGCGCCGTACCAGGCGGTCGACGGTCTCGCGGAGGTCGGCTTTCGAAGCCGATTTCGGAATCCCGATACCGACTTGGTCCCCGTCAACCCGGGTTCGGCCGAGAATCGTCGTCGTATGCGCGTCGCGTCGTTCGATCGCCGTCGCGACGACGGTCCCGGTTTCCGTCCGGAGCTCGCGGTCGATCACGGCTGCGTCGACGGTACCGATTCTCGCCAACGCGTCGTCGCCGTCCGTCGTCGTCTCGACGCGGTAGTCGTCGACGAGCCACGATCGTACCTGCGCCACCGTCTCGGGCTCGGGAGCGGCGATGAGCACGCCACCAGCATCCCCAAACATAATTAGATTTGGTAATATATTTTGGTTGAACCGATATCAAACTATGGACTGATCCACCGCCGGTAACCGATTCGGCCGACTAAACAGGAACGGACCACCGGCCGAGCCGCCCTTTCATGCACACGCGGTCCGCCGAATCCTCGGTGTGGCGTCGTTCGGTCGGTTCTGTACACGTCCCAACAGTCATAGTACTGGAGTATAAACGGGGTGCTAATGTCAGCGGAACAGGCCCCAGACGGCTATCTCTTCGACCTCTATCGTCGATACATCGGTGAACCGGAGGACCGGACCGACGTCTACGTTGGGTTCGGTCTGTTCCTCGGCGGAATCGGACTGGCGATCATCGGACTGTTGCTCTTCCTCTGGGGCAATACGTTCGAGGCCCGCTCTGCAGAGTACTTCGCGTGGATCGGGCCCGCGTACGCGCTCGCGATGGTCGCGCTTCCCGTCACGATGCTCGGTATCGTCGTCTTGCTCCCGTCGGAACGACGGATGCTCTACACGTCGGTCGTCGGCGTCGCCGTCACCGTCGGTGCGGTCGTCGGTTTCCTCGCCGTGTACCCCAAGGATTGGAACGGCTACGGCGCCGACTACACCGTCGAAATCATCGCAATTTACGCCGTCGGCCTCGCCGCGCTTATCGCCTCGACGGGCGCGGCGCTGATCGCACACTACCTCGACATGGCTCGTCAGGTCGATGCCGTCGCCGCCGACGACGAGGCGGACGACGAGCCCGAGTTCACCGACGAGGACGTCCGTCGAGACATCGACGAGGCGATGGACGACGTCGAACTCTCGTGGGGCGGCGTCGAGAAGACCGAACACAAGCGCCTGAGCTTCTCCGAGGACGACCTCACCGACGTCAGCGTCGACACCGACGCGGGGACGACGACCACTCGCTCCTCGGGTGTCGATGCGCAGGTCGCCGGTCTCAAGGGACTGAAAGGTGGCGAGACGAAGACGACGACCTCGAGCTCGACGGTCGACGATCAGACGGCGAAGCTGAAGGAGCTCCGTGAGCAACAGCAGGCTGAAGAGCTGGCGACCGACGACGAGGATGGCGCCGTCGACGCCGTGGCGAAACCGTTCGCGTCCCTCCTCGACCGCTTCCGGGACCTGATAAACCGCAATTAATTGCCGTCGCGGAAAAGAATCACTCTGTTATGACGTAGTATCAGATCCGAATGTAACGCACATAGATTTATAATCCGTCGGTGGCCTTGCCCACACATGGCCAAAGGCCTAGACGTTGGAACGATGAACATCCTGTCAGCACAGCAGGATGGCAACGACACGGTTTTCGTGCAGCAGCGCAACTCCTTCGTAGAAATTGAGTACTCGGATATGGCCGAGCAGATGCTCTCGCGAAGTGAAGTACTCCACATTCGGAAAGACGACAAGGTATACGTCGTCGGCGACGACGCCCTCAACTTCGCGAACATCTTCAACAAGGAGACGCGCCGCCCGATGAAACACGGGATCCTCTCGAACGACGAGCAGAGCGCGATCCCGATGATGAAGCTCATCATCGAACAGGTCGTCGGCGAGCCCGCCTATCCCGACGAGAAGCTCTACTTCTCGACGCCTGCGGACCCGATCGACTCCGATCTCTCGACGCTATACCACCAGAAGACGATCGAGTCCTTCCTAAACGACATGGGCTACGACGCCGAGCCGATCAACGAGGGCATGTCCGTCATCTACTCCGAGCTCGCGGACAACAACTTCACCGGCCTCGGGATCTCGTTCGGTGCCGGCATGACGAACGTCTGTCTGGCCTACTACGCGGTCCCCGTCATGAAGTTCTCCGTCGCCCGCGGTGGCGACTGGATCGACGAACAGGCTGCCCGCGCGACCGGCACGCCCGTCGACAAGGTCACCTCGATCAAGGAGGACGACTTCGAACTCGACTTCACCACGGACGTCGGCGGCGTCGAGGGTGCGCTGTCGATCTACTACGAGAACCTGCTCGACTACGTCATCGAGAACACCGTCCGGGAAGTCGACGACGAAGACGTCGAAGAAGGACTGGACGTCCCCGTCGTCGTCACGGGTGGCACCTCGAGCCCCGACGGCTTCGAGGCGCTGTTCCGCGACCATCTCGAAGAGGCGAACATTCCGTTTTCGATCAGCGGCGTCTCGCACGCGAACGAACCGCTCTACAGCGTCGCCCGCGGTGGCCTCGTCGCCGCTCGCTCCGACGAGGACGTCGACCACGACCAGGCGGACGAGGAAGCAGAAGCGGCGGCCGCCAACGAGTAACGACGGTCCCGGCTGCGGTTCTCGGTGGTTCGATCCTTTTTCGACGATCGGCGACAGCGAGACGTGAGCGATCGGACTGCTTATCGATCCGAAGTGGCCGTTGATTCGTCGTAGAATCGATTGAACGCCTCGCCCCAGGATTCGGGCTCCTCGCGTTGGGGCTGGTGTTCGACGGACACGTCCGCAAACCCACAGTGCGAGCACGTCACCGTCGATGCCTCGCCGAGAGAGAGTACTTCGATGGGGCCCTGACACCGTGGACACTCGTTCATACCTGTCACTTTCACGGATCGTCCTTAACTCTATTCGAATCTGTCGGAAATAGGACCGTTCGCGTCCGCTTTCGACCCTCGGTCGCCGTCGCCGCTGACAGCGTTGCATCCGCTCGAGTGTATTACTACTGCGTATTCACTAACCTTTTTGTATGCAGGCTATGTATGCACTGGCAATGAGTACGACGTCGTCCCCCACCCGTGCGATCGACCGCTGTCAGCCCGCCGACGCGACCCCCGTCACGCTCGAGGCTGCGGCCCTCGAGTCGACGGCGCCGGAGTACCTCCGCGATCTCAAGGGCGAACTGACCGCCGAGGGGTTGGTTCCCGCGGAACTGACCGTCGAGGCGTGTTTCGACGAGGACTGCTCGCTTGCCACCCAGGACGAGGTCGACCGCATCCGCGGCTACGTCCGCGCTGGCTCCTTCCTCGGCGTCGGAACCGTGACCGTCACCGTCGACGACGTCGCGGACCCCGAGAAGGTCCGTCCCGCCCTGGCAGCCTGCGCTGAACGGGCCGCCCGCGAAGGACTCGCGTTCGATCTCGAAGGGCCCATCACCGTCGACGCCTGACTCTCGCGGGATGGCTCCCTCTCGGCGCACGCTCGCCCGCCGCCTCGAGTCGGTCGACGATTTCTCCGATCCGTCCGCCAGCCTCGAGCAGTATCTAACGCCGTCGGAACTCGCCGCTCACCTCTGTCACTTGGCGGGTTTACAGGGCGATCTCGATCGCCGGGTCGTCGATCTGGGGACCGGAACCGGAATGCTTGCCATCGCGGCGTCGCTTTCCGGCGCCGACCGCGTCGCGGGACTCGACGTCGACCCCGACGCGCTCCGCCTGGCCCGCCGAAACGAGCGGGCGGTTCGCGACGAGTCCGGCGGCGATAGAGCCCGGGGTAGTCGAGCGATCGCCTGGCTCCGCGGCGACGTCACTCGGCATCCGTTTTCGATCACCGACGCGACCGTCCTCTCGAACCCGCCGTTCGGCGCGCAACGGGGTAATCGCCACGCCGATCGCGAGTTTCTGGAGACGGCCCGCGAAATCGGGGCCGTCTCCTATACGATTCACAACGAGGGAAGTCAGGATTTCGTCGAGTCCTTCGCCGCCGACGAGGGCGGGACCGTCACGCACGCGTTCCGGGCGGAATTTCCGATCGCGAAGCGATTCGAGTTTCACACCGAAGCGGAGACCACGCTCGACGCCGAGGTTTTCCGGATCGAGTGGGAGTAAGGCGGTTAGTACTCGTCGTAGCGCTCTTCGCTCGCGACCGCGACCCGCGTCCCGTCGGCGGCCGCGTAGATCGACTCGTTCTCGCGCTCAAAGGAGAGGCCGCCGGCCGACGCCGTCTCGTTCTCGGCCGGAACCGGCGTCGTCGCGACCGGCTCGGTCCCGTCCGATTGGACTTCGAGGACGAACTCCCCGCCGTCGGAATCGATCGTTACGTTCCGGCCCGCGATCCGGGCCTCCGCCCGGGATTCGTTGGACTCGTGTGCGAGCCGGCGGTCCCCGCCGTCCTCGATCCAGACCTGATAGACGGTGTCGTTGCCGACGGGCTCCCAGCCGGTCCGTTCGACGTGGACGGCCTCGCGCCAGCCGGCGCCGCCGACGTAGACCGTCTCCTCGCCGGTAAACGAGAGCCGCTGGGCGCTGACCGCTTCGAGCCAGACGTTTCGCTGCTCGCTCGCGACGATCACCCCGCTGGACTCGAGGCCCTCGTCGCTCTCGATGGCGTCGATGCCGATCCCGGAGACCAGCCCGTTCGGGACACCTTCGACGTACTCGACCGTGTAGTCCTCGATCTCGACGGCGGCGTCCGAGGACGCGGTGGCGTCTTCGACGACGAGGAAGTTGGCCGGAATGGCGATCCCGGCGAGGATCGCGAGGATGCAGAGGACCGCCATGAACGCGGTCCGTTTGCGAGTCAGGGATGCTATCCAGTTCGACTGACGAGCTGCTCGTCGGGGTCCCGCAGTGTCGCCGACGATTTCGCGGATGCGATCGAGGCGCGCCGTGGCGGTTCCGTCACCGTCGCGGCGTCCGCTCGCGAGTTCGAGCGGCCTGGCGACCGCTGATCGAGTCCCGTTCTCCGAGTCCGAATCCGAGGCGGGGGTCGAGGCGTCCATTCGCGCGAGCAGCCGTTCGACCCGCTGCGAGAGGAGCGGTTTCTCGGAGGCGGTCATCGAGAGCGTCACCACCAGTGCGAGCACCGCGACGACCGCGATGCCGGGACCCTGAAAGAGGACGTACGTGTTCTCGCCGCCGAACCAGTAGATCGCCCACAGGTTCTTCGAGAAACCGAAGAGGAGGATCGCGAGCCAGAGGAAGAGCGGGTTCGGGCGGGCGTTCCGTCGCTCGAGGAGCGCGATTCCGAGCACGAAACCCAGAAAGAGGCCGATCGCGTGGCCCTGGATGGCGATGCCGGCCCACGACGGCGCCGAGGGCGGGCTCGGCTCGGCGGTGTAGACCCTGATCGGCTCCTGCAGCGCGTAATAGAGCCGCAAGATGACGCTCTGCACGCCGAGCGTCCCGACGATCGTCGCGATCGGATAGTGGACGATCGCGAACCCGGCGAAGGCGAAGACGACGCCGGAAAACCCGATGACTGGACCGAGCGCGAACAGGCTCGTCGTCAGCCCGATCCCGATGACGGCCAGCGGGAACAGGACGAACGCGCGTATCCGGGGATCGGTTCGCCAGGCGTCGGCCGCCCGGGTCCGGTCCCGGTCGTCAGTGGCAGCGTCGGTGTCGGTGGCGGTCGCGGTTTTGGTGTCCGAGTCGGGGAAGTGCCCCCAGGCGTACTCCGCCAGCGGCGCGACCACGACCGTCCCCGCCAGGTTACCGACGAGGTGGCCGGGGCCGGCGTGGGAGAACGCCGCCGTCGCCATCCCGAGTGGGTAGAAGTACGACCAGGCGCGGAAGGGGATCGTCACGGGATCGTCGAAGTCGGTGATGCCGTCCTGCACGAACAGGTAGACGCAGAGTACGAATGCGATCACGACGAGCGATCCCCAGGGAATTCCGTAGAGGAGCCGCGCCCCGGCCACGTCGCGCCAGCGCCTGGTCGGGCGGTGGATCTGCCTGACGACGGCGATCGACCCGATCAGGGCCGCAGCGACGACGAGGGTCAGCAGGGCCGCAAGCGAGCGCATGTCCCGTGGTTCGAACGGCGCCGTATAGTGATTTATCTTCGAGTCACGGCAGCCGCGGCGAACGTCGGCTTCGAAAGGTACAAGCGGCCGACGAACGGAAGGAGGGACATGGAACTGCGGGTCACCGAGAGCAGCGAGGACGAACTTGCCATCGAGATCGCCGGCGAGGATCACACCTTCATGAACGTGCTGAAGGGCGCGCTACTCGAACACGACGACGTCGCCGCGGCGACCTACGACGTCAATCCGGAGCAGTCGGGCGGCCAGACCGAGCCGATCCTGACGATCAAGACCGAGGGCGCCGACCCGCTCGAGTGTCTCGAGGAAGCGGCGGTCACCGTCCGCGAGAAGTCGGCGTCGTTCCGCGACGCGTTCGAAGCGGCGGCCTGAACCCCGATCGATCGTCGATCGCACCGCTCTCGACTCGATTTTCTCTCGATTTCGACTGTAATCACAGTCCGTCGCAGCGTGCGGTTTTCGCGCCGGAGTGGCTGGAGACGCCGAAGTCGGCGATCGCCGACGGTCAACACGCCGCGTAGAACACGTAGAGATCGTCGTTCGGCGCGACGTGGACGTCGATACCTTCGGCGTCGAATCCGGATCGGACCTCGTCGCCGAACCGCGAAGACAGGAGCGCCGTAGCGACGTCGTCGGCGAACGCGGCTTCGTCGGGGTAGTCCTCGACCGAGAGGTCGGAGACGATCATCGGTGCGTCGACGGGAGGTTCGCTACAGTCGTGGTCGAAATCGCCGGGATCCGCAGCGTCGGGCTCCGCATCGTCGAACTCGACCGCGACGTACGCGCGATTCTGGTACTCCGCGTACGCCGCGAGCCCGTCGTCGTATGCGCGCGCCGCTGACTCGTCCCGCTCCTCGTCGAGCCGTTCGTGGATTTCCGCTGCCGCGATCTCGAGGTCGATCCCCGCTTTCTGATCGCCATCGCCTGGCGCGTCCGGCGGCGACGGCGAGCCGATCCCGGGCAGGATCGACGGGGAAACGATCCCCGTCGCGAACAGCGCGATGACGAGCCCGATCGCGGCGAGGATCGGCAGGTAGGGTTTCGCGACCTCGAACCAGGTCGGGGCGGTCAGGTCGCGTTCGAGCCCGTCGTAGGTCTGTTCGACCCGTTCGAGGTCGGGGTTGCCACAGCGCGAACAGGGCGGCGTGTTGCGAACGTGTTCCCGGCCGCAGTTCGGACAGGTCCAGACGTAGTCGGGGCCGGTGTCGACGGTACCGGTTCCGGTGCTGGTGCCGGTCGTCTCGGCTCCAGTACTGGATTCGGGCCCGGATCCGGAGTCACCGTCGGTCGCGTTCGCGTCGCTCGCGCGGACGACAGCCTTCTCGAAGGCGTTGTGACCGCACTCGTCACAGGGCGGCTCGTTCTCCGCGTGCGGTTTCCCACACCACGCGCATCGCCATTTCACTGGTAGAAACGCACGACTACGAAGAGATAAGCCTGCTGGATGGACGTCATCCGGGTCGGCCGCGCCGGCGCCGGGATCGCCGTCCTCGGCGTCAGCGACGGACGGGAACGCCGTGCTCGTCGAGGTAGGCCTTCGTCTCCTCGATCGAGTACTCGTCGAAGTGGAAGATCGAGGCCGCCAGGCCGGCGTCGGCGCCGGCCTCGGTGAACACGTCGTACATGTCCTCGGGGCCCCCACAGCCCGAGGAGGCGATGACCGGCGTGTCGACGGTCTCGGAGACCGCCTTCGTCAGCGGGAGGTCGTAGCCGTCTTTCGTCCCGTCCTTGTCGATCGAGTTGACGAAGAGTTCGCCCGCGCCGCGGGCCTCGGCCTCCGCGGCCCACTCGAGGACGTCGATCCCGGTCCCCTCACGGCCGCCCTTCTTCGTGCACTCGAACCAGCAGGACTCGCCGTCGATCTCGACGTAGTGTTCGCCGCCCTCGTCGAAGCGTCGCCTGGCGTCGACGCTAATGACGATACACTGGCTGCCGAACGCGCGGGCGCCCTCGTTGACGAGTTCGGGGCGTTCGAGCGCGCCGGTGGTGATCGAGACCTTGTCCGCGCCGGCCCGCAGGGTCTCCTTGATGTCCCCGGTGGTGCGGATGCCGCCGCCGACGGTGAGGGGAATAAAGACCTGGTCAGCGACGCGTTCGACGACGTCGAGCATCGTTTCGCGGCCCTCCGCGGAGGCGGTGATGTCGAGGAAGACAAATTCGTCCGCGCCCGCGCGGTTGTACGCGCGGGCCATCTCGACCGGGTCGCCGGTGTATTTGAGGTCCTCGAAGTTGACGCCGGTGTAGACCGCCGGGTTCCCGTCCTCGTCGAGGTCCACGTCGATACACGGGATGACTCGCTTGGTCAGTACCATGTGGTTGCTACCCGAGTGTTCGAACCGAGGATAGTAAAGCCGTCTGGATCGGGAAAGACGGACCGAGACGGCCGGAACGTCGACGACTGGACGAGCGCGAGTTCCCGAGACGTTCCGTGTAGGTGCCCTTAAGTGACGGAACAGAGAACACGCACGTATGGTAGCCGACACCGAACACGACGAACACGAGGCCGATACGGGAGCGGACGTCGGCCACGACCTCGACGCCGAGCGAACGACTGCACCGATGAGCGACTACTCCGGACGTGACGTCGGTATCGGCGTCGTCGTCATGCTACTCGGGGCGGTCGTCGCGTTCGGAATTCCGCTGCTCACGATCGGGCTATAGCGCTGCCGAGAGCCGATCCAAAAATCGGGCGTTAGAAGACGTATTCGTCGTCGTGGCCCATCATGCCGTCGTCTTCGAGGCCGGTGCCGCCCGTTGCTCCTTCGTCTTCGTCCATCGGCCCGCTGGTTTTGTAGGCTTTGATGCCCGTCGAGAGGAGGTCCTCGATCGCCTCCTCACGGTTGACGAACTCGCCGCGTTCGACCATCTGGGCAATCTGCATCTCGAGGTGCTCCGGTATGGTGATCTCTACTTTCGGCATCTGATTCGGCTTTCGGCGAGGGGGTATTTAGGTCTGACGGGGACTCTACACGGATAGGAAAGAAAAAACTCGCCTCGGCGAAACGACGGTTGTTCGGCGAGCGTCGGTCGAAGACCGAAGGTGTCGCGGGGGACCGTATGGCGCTGAAGCTCGAACTGCGAGCCGATTCAGCGGTTGCCCATCATCGAGTCGAACGCGTTCTTCAGCGTCGTTCCCGGCTGGGTGACCGACTGGAGCTGGTTAAGCATCTTCCGCTGGTTGAAGTAACTCGCGAACGCGAGGATGGTCGGCGGCCAGAGCCCGATGAACGCGCCCAACTGTCGCTCTCCTCGGAGGAAGAAGTAGTACAGCGAGAGGCCGACGGAGGCGGCCGACGCGACGAACGCGGGGCCCATGGCTTCTTCGCCGACTTCTTCTGCTGCCTGTTCGGTAACTTCCCGTTCGGCTATCTGCTGTCTGTTTGCCATACAAGCGAGTGTAGTCGAGACTGTACTAAGGGATGGCGAGGGTTTCGCAAGGAAGCCCCTGAATTGTGATGTCGAGCCGACTGTTACAGTTCGTTTCGACCCCGTCATCGGCCCGGAAATACGGGCTTACGTGTCGACGATCGTTTCATTCGAACGGTGAGTCCCGGTCACACGCGACACGTGGATGGATGGGTCGTCGGCTCGGCCCGCCCGCCGGAGGCGTCACATCTACATCCGTCGGGACGTACGCACGCGTATGACGAACGACGCGACCGACGTTACGGATCTCTACCAGGAGTTCGGCGACGAGCGGCTGCCGCCCGGCCAGCGGGAGACGTCGGCGTTTCCGGTCCTCTCGAAGAGCGGGACGCCCGACTGGGACCCCGACACGTGGGAGTTCACCGTCACCGGCGCGGTCGACGAGGAACTAACCTTCTCGTGGGACGAGTTCCGCGACCTGCCCAGCGAGACCCAACGGCAGGATTTCCACTGCGTTACCGGGTGGAGCAAGTTCGACTGCGAATTCACGGGCGTCCCCTTCACCGAGATCGCCGAGCGGGCCGGCGTCCGCGACGACGCGGTCCACGTCATGTTCTCCGCGCTGGACGGCTACACCACCGATCTGCCGCTCGAAGACTGCATGCGCGAGGAAGTCCTATTCACCTGGGAGTACGACGGCGAGTCGCTTCCCGAGGACCACGGCGGCCCGCTCCGGGTGATTACGCCCCACAAGTACGCCTACAAGGGCGCGAAATGGGTCGACGGCATCGAGTTCCTCACCGAAGCGCAGCGCGGCTATTGGGAGAAGCGCGGCTACTCGCAGACGGCCGACCCCTGGCAGGAAGAGCGCTACAGCTAACGGAATTCAACGGGATTCAACGGACGTCTCCCGACCGGTCGGCGAATAGTTAGGCTGAAGGCCGGGCGGTCCCGACGTGCGGTCGATGGACCGATCGTCGGGTGAGGGTCAACTGGCGGCCGATTCGGCGTCGACGGTCGAGCCGGTCGACCTGGTCAGCCGCAGTCGCGAACTCGAATGCGAGGACGACCACGTCGCCGTCGGCGCGTTGCTCCGCGGCGACACCGCATCGCGGATCCGGTGGGCCACGCCTGACGGACTCGAACTCGTCGGGAGGGGCGTCGCCGCACGGTTCGCGGCCGGTGGCCCCGACCGCTTCGATCGGATTCGAACGCAGGCGAGTCGCGTCTTCGACGCGCTCGCACACGATGGCCCGGAGCCCGCCCGCCCGCGGGCCGTCGGCGGCTTTTCGTTTCACGACGGCCACGAACCCGGCCCGCCCTGGACCGGCTTCGACGCGGCCGCCTTCGTCGTCCCGCAGGTGCTCCTCACTCGCACCGACGACGGGACATGGCTGACGACCGTCGGCACCCGCGCCGACGAGGCCGACGACCGTCTCGAGCGCTGGACCGATCGCCTGGCCGCGCTCCCGTCGAACCGATCGAGCGGCTCGGCCCCCGCCCCGGGCGTCGCGTCGACGCGACGCACCACGTCGAAAGCGGCCTGGTCCGATCAGGTCGAGACGGCGCTGGACCGGATCGCCGACGGCCGGCTGACGAAGGTCGTCCTGGCACAGGCCCTCTCGGTCGACCTCGAGGGGGCGATCGACGTGCCCGCGACCCTCGAGCGGCTCCGCCGGCAGTATCCGAACTGTTACCGGTTCCTGGTCGGCCGCGAGGTCGGCGGGACGTTCTTCGGCGCGCCGCCCGAGCGCCTGGTGGCGAAACGCGGCAACCGCGTCGAGACGGAGGCGCTGGCCGGCTCCGTCCCCCGCGGGGAGACGCCAGCCGAAGATAGGGAACACGTCGAGCGGATGCGGGCCGACGAGAAGTTCCAGCACGAACACGAACTCGTCGTGGACGCGATCCGCGAGCAGCTCGCGCCGTTCGCGCGCGAACTCACCGTCAGCGAGCAGACGATCCGTCGCCTGGCGACCATTCAACACTTACAGACGCCGATCGAGGCGATCCTCGACGGCGACCGACACGTCCTCGAACTCGTCGAGGCCTTACACCCGACGCCGGCGGTCGGCGGAGTCCCGCCCGACGCGGCCTGGGAGACGATCCGCGATACGGAGCCGTTCGGCCGAGGCTGGTACGCCGCGCCGCTGGGGTGGTTCGACGGCGACGGCGACGGCGAGTTCGCGGTCGCGCTCCGCTCCGGTGTCGCGGCCGACGGGACCGTGACGCTGTTTGCGGGCAACGGCATCGTCGCCGACAGCGATCCGGCCGAGGAGTGGGACGAAGTACAGCTGAAGTTCCGCCCGATCCTCGACGAACTCAGATAGCGCCGCAACCGAGAACCGATATCCGAGACCGCGACCCGAAACCACTACTCATACCGATACTCGATACCGATGACTGCGCCGAACCGCGCGACCCTCTGGGGTCGCGTCCTCGCCGACGAACTCGCAAAGGGCGGCCTCGAAGCCGTCTGTATCGCGCCCGGCAGCCGGTCGACGCCGCTGACCGTCGCCTTCGCCGCGCACCCCGACATCGACGTCTACTCGCACCTAGACGAGCGTGCGGCGGCCTACTTCGCGCTCGGTCGCGCCCGCCGGACCGGCGAGCCGACGGCCCTAGTCTGTACCTCCGGTACGGCGGCCGCGAACTTCCATCCCGCCGTGGTCGAGGCCGACCAGGCCCGCGTGCCGCTGCTGGTGCTCACGGCCGACCGACCGCCCGAACTCCGCGACAGCGGCGCGAACCAGACGGTCGACCAGGTCAAACTCTACGGCGATGCGGTGCGGTGGTATTCGGAGCTTCCCGAGCCAGAAGCCGACGAGCGGAAGGTGCGGAGCCTCCGGACGACCGCCGCCCGCGCGCTCGCGGAGACGACCGGCGTTCCGCCCGGTCCCGTCCACCTGAACTGTCCGTTCAGGAAGCCCCTCGAGCCGACCGAGGTGCCCGGCGACGTCCCCGAGTCGTTCTCGGACGGCCTGGCCGGCCGCGGGCGAGACGGCGTCTTCGTCGAGACCGACGCCGGCGACCGGACGCTCGAAGACGACAGGATACGGACGGTCACCCGCGCGCTCGCGGACGCGGAGCGACCCCTGATCGTCGCCGGGCCGGCCGATCCCGCCGATCTCTCGGCGCTCGATCCGGCGGCCGTGACCGACCTCGCCGACCGACTGGGCGCGCCGGTTCTCGCGGACCCGCTCTCGGGGCTGCGGTTCGGCTCCCACGTCGGGTCCGGTGACGCGGGCGAGGACGGAAACGACGGCGACGGCGACGCTACCCGAACGATCTACGGCGGCTACGACACCTACGTTCGAGAACTCCCGGCACCCGACGTCGTCCTCCGATTCGGCGCTTCCCCCACGTCGAAACCGCTCCGGCACGCGCTCCGTGACGCCGATGCGACGCAGTTCCTCGTCGATCCCGCGGGCGCCTGGCGCGAGGCGACGTTCACCGCGACCGATCTGCTGGCGGCCGAGCCGGCAACCGTCGTTGACGGATTGCTCGCGGCGCTGCGGCCCGATCATTCACCGAACCCGCGAGCGACGACTGACGACGCCTGGCGCGCTCGGTTCGACGCGGCCGAGCGCCGCCACTGGGAGGTCTGTGATCACGCGTGCTCCACGGAGGCCCTCGCGTCGGAGCCGTTCGAGGGCGCCGTGCTCGCGTCGGTGGTCGCGAACGCGCCGGACCCGGCGACGGTGTTCGTCTCGAACAGCATGCCGATCCGGGACGCCGACCGCTTCGCCAGGCCGCGGGACGCCGACCTGACGGTGCTCGCGAACCGCGGCGCGAGCGGCATCGACGGCATCGCGAGCACGGCGCTGGGCGCCGGGAGCGCGACCGACGATCCGCTCGTGCTCGTCACGGGCGACCTGGCCTTCTACCACGATTCGAACGGGCTGCTCGCCGTCGATCGCTGCGACGTCGACGCGACGATCGTCCTGCTGGACAACGACGGCGGCGGCATCTTCCACGAGCTCCCGATCGAGGAGTTCGAACCGCCCTTTACGGACCAGTTTAAGACGCCCCACGGCCTCGAGTTCGACGCGCTCGCCGACTTCTACGACCTCGAGTTCGAACGCGTCGAGCCCGCGGGGTTCGCGGACGCGTATCGGGAGTCGCTCGAGACCACGGGAACGCAGGTGCTCTCGGTCGAGTTCGACTCGGAAGCGAGCCACCGGCGACGCGAATCGCTCGAGGAACGCGTGCGGGACGCGATTGGCGAGCATACCACCAACGGAATGTAGCCCGGTTGGCGAGACCGATAGTCCTGAGCGACCGTTATTTCCGGTCCGTGACGGCCGAAATCCGTATCGTTCTGATCGAGTGTGAGCGATACTCGTGCGCCGGTGATCGGAGTATGCCAAACAAATAAACTTTATAACGATATACGAAACTATGTTCTTCGCGGCCGCGACTTCGACGTTCGGGTGACGAGTATCGCACGATCTCCCGTTCTGGCTCCGCCACTGGAGATCGTGCCGAGGGCACGGGTGCGGTTCGATCGTCTATCCGTTCCGACTGGCAGGACCTCCGTTCCGAGAGGATAGTGTAGTCGTCGGACCAAAGATCGTATTGTAATATCTCAATTCGTATTCGGGGATGGCCACACGCACTCACCCCTAGGTATATATTGATCGAGATAATACGATATGACATGATGGGACGAAACCTCCTATTTCGAGCCTGGAATCGCCTTTCAGACCGATACAGTCCCGAAAATGGGTCGGATTGTTGCGGGACAAAAATCGAAGAAAGTCAATCTGAATCGGACGGCAACCAGAGCGAGCAGTGTTGTGAGTAATATAGAACGAATAATCCAGCTATGTCCGAATCAGGATCACCGCCTGACGAAGCGCGCGACGCGCTCGAGCGCCTGTACGACGATCCCGCCGAACGCATCGCTGACTTGCAGTCGATCGACGCCGCTGACGGCGACATCTCCGGCCAAGCAACCGTTTTCAAAGCGCTGGGGAACGAGGATCGACTCCGAATACTGCGCGCCCTTCGCGAATCCGAGTGCTGCGGCTGCGAGTTACAGGTCGTTCTCGACGCCCCGCAGTCGACGGTCGCGACCCACGTGCGGAAGCTGAAGGAAGCGGGACTAGTCAAGTCCCGCAAGAAAGGCAAGTGGAGCTACTACCGCATCGCCGATACGGCCGTCTTCGAACTACTCGACCTCGCTGACGCGATTCAGGAGGGAGAGTGACGGTGCTGCCACCGGACCTGTGGAACGGACTACTCGATTCGTGGGACTACTTCCAGCACCTCGCGGTCGTTCTCGTTCCGCTGTTCATCAGCGCGTCGTTTCTCGTTGGACTCGCTCGGGAATACCTTCCGCCGGAGCGGGTCGAACGGACGCTTCGCGGCCACGACGAGGGTGCCGGGAACATCGCTGCAGCTGGGTTCGGCGCCGTGACACCGTTTTGCTCGTGCTCGACCGTCCCGATCCTGGCCGGCCTGTTGCAGGCCGGGGCTCCGCTCGGGCTGGCGTTTTCGTTCCTGCTCGCGTCGCCGCTAGTCAACTGGATCGCCGTGCTCCTGTTGCTCGGCCTGTTCGGGATCGAAATAACGGTCTGGTACGTGTTACTGACGCTCCTCGCGGCTGTCGGTGGCGGAATCGTCATCGGTCGGCTGGGACTCTCCGATCAGGTGAAAGACGTTCGCGTTACGGACCACACGAGCCAGGCAGTCGCGACGGACGGCGGCACGTCCGAGTGCTGTGCCGGCAGGACCGAGACACGAACCGGCCGAACGCACGCACAACACGTCGCAACGGCCGCTCGCGAGGCGTGGTCGTTCTTCCTCGAGACGCTGCCGTACCTCGTCCTCGGGATGACGATTGGAGCGCTCATTCACGGCGCTGTGCCGCGAAGTCTCTTACACGCCGTCCTCGGGCCGGAAAACCCGCTGGCCGTGCCGTTCGCCGCACTCGCTGGCGCGCCGGTCTACATGAGTCTCAGCGGCATGCTCCCGCTCGCGGCGGCCCTCAGCGATCAGGGAATCGCTATCGGAACCGTCTTGGCGTTCGTCATCGGCGGTGCCGGGGTGAGTATTCCGAATCTCGTCCTACTGAACAAACTGTTTAAGCGCCGACTCTTGCTCGTCTACGCCGGAACGGTTGTGACGATTGGTATCGGTATCGGCGTCGTTTTCAATCATCTCGTCGTCTGAACGATGAATCTACAGCGACAGCGCTGTCGACCGATTTGCCCCTGCGAGGAACGGCCGGAACGAAAGCGCGGTGGTGTCGGCTCGTCTCGTTCGCCAACCAACCTTCGGAAACAACCGCAGCGTAACGATCTCATGACCGGAAGTACACCCGCAGACGACGATGAATCGTTTACCGAAACTGAACAGCGCGAAACAGTACGCGACCGATATACCGCCGTCGCCGCCGAGACGACGGCCGATTCCGACTCGTACACGGGAACGGACTGCTGTGGCGAGACGGAAACGGACTCGGACGATACGACCGCGGAGACGATCACCGGCTGTTGTACGAACGACGAGTCATCGAAGGAGTGGGCGGAACAAGTCGGGTATCAGTCGGCCGAAATCGAGTCAGTTCCGTCCGAAGCGAACCTTGGACTCGGGTGTGGAAATCCGACTGCCATCGCAAACCTCGAGTTGGGTGAATTCGTATTGGACCTAGGCTCCGGCGGCGGATTCGATTGCTTCCTTGCTGCGGATAAAGTCGGGCCAGACGGACTGGTCGTCGGGATTGATATGACGCCCGCGATGATCGAAACAGCGCGCGAAAATCGGTCGGAATCCGACACCGAGAACGTCG
>NZ_FOIS01000007.1 GCF_900110455.1 Natrinema salifodinae
CTACGGCTGGAAGGATCTCACCGCGAACGCCATCATCGACGGTCGCTCGGTCGTATTGGCGAACGTCTCGAAGGTCCCTGGAGACCGGACGTTCCAGGCGCTGAAGTACCTCGTTGATCGTGCGCGTGACCTCGTGGACGTCGAATGCTTCTACGCAGACGCCGAGTTCGCCACTGTCCAGTTCTGCCGTTACATCGACTACATCAACGAATACTACGTCTTCCGGAAAGGCCACAGAGACCCTGTTAAGGAGGCGTTCAAGGATTTCACCGGAAAGGCGGACTGGACAGACTACACGATGAAGACCAGTTCGCAGGCCGGGAAGGGGTCGAAGGAACACGACACTACACTATTCGCCGTAGAGAAGCGCGGGCAGATCGGCGTGAAGAAAGGCGAGAAACGTGATGAAGATCACAAGCAGGCTGGTCTCGACGACTTCCAGATGGAGAAGCCCGAAGGCCAGCTCACGTTCGACGACCTCGTTGACGACGAGGACATCGAGTACGTCGCCTTCGTCACGAACAAGAAGATCACCAGCAGCGGGATCGATCCGGCCTTAGACCCGAAGGCACACGACAACGAGCATACGGTCTGGGGACAGGCCGAACGCTACCGTCGGCGCTGGTCGATCGAGACGACCTTCCGCCAGGTCAAGTACCAGTTCATGGCGAAGACGCGATCGCGTGACCTCGGTACTCGCCGGTTCTTCTGGATGGTCGGTATCCTGCTGTACAACGGCTGGGCCACGATGAACCTGCTCGTTCAGGAGTGGGCCGCTCAGACGTTCGATGACGACGAGACCGACCCGCCTGTCCGCGGGAAGGTCTACCTCGAAGAACTGGCGAACTTCGACTACGGCTAACCCCGCTGTTTCCGCTCCGGGTTCACTGACTCGGTAGCCGCAGCACTCTCAGTCGCTCCTTCTTTTCGCCGTATCGTGTCGAGAATCAGTCAATCGACCCTACGCCGCCCGCACTGACCGGCTAGTCCGAGTCGTCCCTCCCTTCTTTTCCGATACTACTATCTGGTACAGAAGCCATATTTTGGAGTACTAATAGTACCTCCGCGAATCCTGCTCGCGTTCGTCATCACGCTCGAGCTTGGCGATTGCCGCGTCGACGTCCGCCTGGCGCGCTTCAATCATTCCGACCCGCCTCCGAAGGCATCGAGGGTCTGTTGCCCGCCCTCATCGGGCGTCGGATACTCATCGGCGTCACGCAGCGGGGAGAGGCCGACGTCCTCGGGATTGAGCGATTCGAGGAGGTCCGTACTCGTCGCGCCGCGATCGACGCCGAGTTTGTCCATCCGCGATCGGATGACCTCGGTGCTACGCTCGTAGTTGAACAGCGCCGCGAGCTTGTCGAGCGTGTCGTAGCCGTAGTCGTGATAGAGGTGTGCGAGTGCGCGGTAGTCGTCCCACGGCGCGAGCACGTTGGCGTCGCGGAGGTAGCCCGAGACCGTTTCGAGGGCGGCCTCGAGCGCGTCGGCGATCTCGTCCGGGCGGTCGCCGTTGCGGTAGCGCCGGATCGTGAGTGCGCGGTCGTCGGTCGTCTGTGCGAAGTCGGTTCGGTCGGTCGTAGTCGGGTTGCGAGTTGCCGTTGAGAACTCTTTCGAGTAGTTCTGGATGCTCATCGGTCGCCACCCCCGGCGTTCGAGGCTTCGCGGTCCAGTGTCCGGAGGATTGAGCAATCAGGACAGGCGTGGACGACGTCGCGGTTGTCGCCGAAGACACGGGCGAATTGGCGCGTGACCTGGCTCCCGCAGTTGCGACAGGTGCGGTTGCGATCGGCGTCGGCGGCCGTCGGGTTCCACGATGGGCGAGCGACGCCGCCGTCGGTGACGAGCTTCTGGTCGCCCTCGTCGTCGGCCGGTAGGTAGCTCTTGCGCTGCTGGCCGTCGTGGAACCCCCTGGCGGCTTGCAGGCGGCCCGCCTCGGCGAGTTGCGAACAGTGTTTGGCGATCGTCTTCGGCGCGAACGGGAGTTCCTCCGCGACGCGGGCCGGGAGGACGCCGCCGTTGCCGGCGATCGTCTCGCCGTGCTCGGTGAGCGTTTCGATGGTGTCGATGAGGTCCGCGTCGTCGAGTTGGAGGCCGTACTTGTGGGCGGCCATCTAGGCGTCACCCCCGTTCGTCGCGGCGTTTTTCGGTGGCTGCACGTCGATCGCCGTGACCGAGGTCGGCTCGAGCGTGCCGTCGATCCGCGCGAGCACCGCGTCGAACGTGAGCGGTTCGGCGGTCTCGTCGGCGGCCGTGCGGAGTAGGTACGGCGCGTTGGCCTCGGGCGTGGCCGGGAAGATGTATTCCGTCGGCTCGGCGCGTTCGAGGATCAGCACCTGGCCGGCGTCGAGTCCTTTCACGTCCGGATGGAGGTCGTCAGAACGGGATGCCGAGTCGGGGGTCGATGAGTCGGATGTGGCGTCTCCCGACTCGGCTGTTGTCTGGAGGTCGTCGGCAGCGATAGCCGTGTCGTCAGGGTTGTTGACGGGTGCGTCCTCGTCGTACTCGAGTTCGGTGCCACCGTCCGTCGCCGGGACCGGCGTCGGGTCGGGCTCGGGCGTGACGGACTCGCCAGTCAGTTCGCGTTCGCGAGCGTTGAGCCATTTCATGACGTTCGAGCGGCCCCACTCTTCGGCCTCGATCCGCTGCCACTCGCGGAGGTACTCGAGATCGTCGATGCACTTGATGCGTGCCTCGGCGAGGTACAGTTCGTCGAGCGAGAGGAACCGGGCTGGGTCTTCGCCGAATCGGTCTTCGACCGCGGGATAGGTCGGGCGGTCGGAGGTGCTCGCCTGGTAGGGCGTACTCATTGGTCGACCGCCTCCGCGAGCGTGAGGAACGAATCGTAATCGCGATCGTAGGACGGGGTCGCCGGGAGCGAGACGTCGATCTCGCCGTCGGCCGTGCCGACGACGCACGGCTGGGGTTGGTGGTTGGTCGCAGTCTGCGCACCGGTGTCAGTCCCGCCATAGTTAAGGCGGGGCGAATCTAATGACCTCATTGCTATCTCAATCTCCAATCGGGATAGCACCTGACGCCGTGCCCATAACACGGCGTTTTCCGTGACTCAGATTCTCCAGAGCCACGTGTCTCGGTGCTACATAGTCAATAGAGTTGATACTACTTATAGATATTGGATTATTCCCTATTCAGGAATAGCCTTATAAGGAACAATTCCGTATTGGAGGATAGATGGACCGAGAACTGGTTGCCGTGACGTACAAACACGCGCCGTCCGAGCGAAAAACGATCTGGAAACAGCGAGCAATCGGAAACGTGCTCGAAGAGTGGGAAGACGAACGGCCCACAGACTTCGAGCGCGTGTTCTACACTCACGATACTGGGTGGCTGATCGATTTTCGCGTTCCGACAGACGGGCTTGGGCAATACGGATGGGACACTGGATTCGACCTATCCGTCGAGGTCGACCACGATCTCGTAGACCAGGCCGATATCACCGACCCGGAGTACATCGAAGCACTCGAGCGACTCGCGTTGGCCCTCGAAGACGAGCTGCTGGCCGTCATTGAAGCCGAGCAAGAACAGTCACAGTTCTCCGCAAAGGAGTTCGCCGCGTTGATGCTCTATAAAAAGGAGATGGTCAACGAGGATCGGGCAGCGGATGCGCTCGGAGTCAAGATCGGGACCTATCGCGGGAAGCTCGGTCGGATTCGCGACAAGATCGACGCGGCGAAGCTCACCCTTGAGTTGACCGGCGAACTGGAAGACCATAACGAGCGCGTGCGTGAGTCCGAAGGCTACCACTCGTTCGGTGACTTCGTCGACATCTACGAGGGTGACGAGTACCCGGTTGGCTCGAAGTTACGAAACGATATCATTCAGCACATCCAGAATATCGTCGACCTCCTCGAGCACGAGGACGGGGCGGCTCATTACGACAGTGTTATCGAGCGGACCCAAGAGCGACTGGAGGTCTCCTATCACCGCGCTCGTTACGAGCTGGAGCGCGCGATCGGCAAGGACTTGGTCGAACGCGATGGGAACGTCGTAACGCGTCCCGAGTAGTATCGGCAGGGTTGTCGGGAATACGCTCTTGTACTCGGAAATTCTGTCTCTATTTAATGTCGATCCTGCGTGAGGAACTCGAAGAAGCCGACGCGTTGATCGAAGAGGCCGAAGGAAAGCTGGCTGCGGCAGCTCGAGAGATAGAACTAGTAGCCGAAGAACATTCGACGATGAACGCCCACCACGATATCGAGGACGGGACGATCACCGTCACGGTAGACCACCAGGCAACGGTGAAGAAGCTGAACGAACAACTCCCGTATCCACTCCGTGCGAAAGAGAAACGTGGTGATATCGAGATTGTGGACGTCAAGGCTGAAATCGAGAGTGAGGAGTTGTACAACCTGAAGCAGTTAATAAGAGCG
Source organism: Natrinema salifodinae (assembly GCF_900110455.1). Lineage (NCBI taxonomy): Archaea > Methanobacteriati > Methanobacteriota > Halobacteria > Halobacteriales > Natrialbaceae > Natrinema > Natrinema salifodinae. The sequence continues at coordinate 4,389 of NZ_FOIS01000007.1, forward strand.
ATCGAGGAACAATTCGAAAGTGGCGCACCTATCAAGGCTGTGTTGCAGTACGCACCTGAAGCCTCATACACGAAAGCAGAAGCCGAGCGTGAGATTGAGAAGTTGAAGCAGAAGGGCGAGGTCTACGAGCCGAGTCGAGACCGACTCCGGACGACCTGAGTACACATAACATCGCTGTTATCGAAGTGGGCGGCTCAGGACACTGTTTCTCGAGAGTTTGGCCGGAGTGATACCAGGACTGGTGGCGGATTACACCGCTGTAAGAGAGCGTAAGAACAGGACGGGAGTGCCAACAGACCGCGGTTTGTGGCGAGAGGGCGATCAACGAGGCAGAGAACGGCGATCCAGGGAGGAACGAGTCCGAGAGGTTAGTACCGAGACCCCATGAGTGATTACGGTGTCGTAAACAACCTCAGACGACCGGCGTAAACAGCAAGACCACTATCTTTCACGACTCCATATAGAGTAGTGAAAGAGTAGTGATTACACCCCACAGTAACGAACCGAAACAAACAACCGCAACCGCACTGAAATTAACCGCTCTTATCTTTATCTTGATATCTTAGGGGCTATCGCCCAGAGTCGCTGTTTACGGTCGTCCCTCCGTCGGTGCTTACGACACCGTAATCACTGGCAGATTCGAGTCGGTCGAACTCCTGAGCAACTTCATCCCCACCGTCCTCTGCCGCATTCTCCGCGTTCACGGCGTCATCGGCGGTGTTTACGGTGCTGTCGTCCGACTCAGACGCAACGTCCGCGATCTCTTTCGTGTATGCAACCCATGCGTTCCGGTCGATCACGATGCGGTTCGTCTTCTCGGAGTCGTCGAACTCCATCATGTCCTTCCCGAACTTCCCGACGAACTTCATCGCCCGCCGGATCGTGTTCGCGTTCGGATTCTCGACGTCCAGGCGCTGGGCCAGCTCGGGCGTCGCGATCTCCCGTTCGAGGATATCTTTGACCTTCGTCGACGGGAGCATCATCTTCCCCTCATTCGAGTAGGCGTACTGTCCGAGGTACGGGAACAGGCGAGCGGCGATCTCCTGGTTCTTGCTCAGGTCGTGCTCGTCCGGCTCGAGGTTCTGCGCGGACAGGTACATGTTGTGCAGGGGCAGCAGGTCAGACGGATCGACGCCTGCGTTGGAGTTGGCGACGACCTCTCCTGGGTCGACCTCTCCGCGTTCGATCTTCTCAACCCGCTCTTCTAACTCGAAAACGTCCTCCTTATTGTTGAACGTCCGCCGGTCGTACTTGTTTCGGATCTTCTGAGTCTCTGTCTCGAGTGAGACTTCCAACTCTGCCAACGCACGTGTCAGGTACTGGCGCGCCTGGCGTTCTTGCTGGAGTTCCTTCTCGAGCTCGCCGACACGAGCGGCGAGTTTCTGTTGCTGTTCGACTAACTCTGCGACCGAAACGTCGTCGTGGTCTAACTCTTGCTGGTTGTGCTGACTCATCGCTGTCTTCGTGCGGTCCGGCGACGCCCGAAGACGCCACTCCGAGAGACAAAGCCACGGCTCACGGCGGTAGCTTTAACCTCTCGGAGCGAAAAGGGACAGTTGTCCAGACCGGCCCTTTTCGCCGAGGTTGTTTTCTTCAGCGGTGCGTATGCGAGTTTCCTGTCCTGCGTACTGTCCCTTTGACAGTCGTGTGGCTTAAAACTAGTAGCCACGTCGGACACAGGTCTAGGACTAGACACGCCCGACGGCGTGCCCTCACCGCGTGTCGTACTGTTCTGAATCACGTGAATCTCCAATCGGGATCATGGCGGCTCCATGTGGGTTGCTGCGCTCGTCGCGGGTGGCCTGCCCATAACAGGCGTCGCGACGGGATTCGATACAACGACGGCTCATCGGCTACAGCGTCACCTCTTCGAGTCCAAGTTCCGAGCACGCGGCCGCGAGCCAATCAGGCACGGTCGATGGCTTCGGCACCGGCCCGGCTTCGTCGTAGACGCTTTCGAGATCGCCGGTCGCGAGCACGACGTCGACGACCCAGGTCGTCTCGACGAGCGTCAGCCGGATCGTCGCGGTCGACTCGACGTCGCCGACGATCGTGGCCTCGACGGTCGCGGCCGCCTCGGGAAGCTGGGCAGCGCCGAGCGCCCGCAGGTCGATCCGTTCGGATCGTTCGGGGGGTTGCTCGGACTGAGTCGCTTCGGCGTTCGTGATTGCCATGTCAGAGAATACGTTCGAAGCCGCCTTGAGGCTAAGGGGGTCGTTTCCGACGCTTCCGGCCCCGCCGTCCGGCGATTTTCGTTTCCGGCCCCTGTGTCGATGGTCGGGCGACCGTGCCGCCAAACAGGTCGCGAAACCAGACGTTGCGCGCAGCGCAACAGTCGTAATGGCGGTATAGTTTAGGGGGCGCGTGTTCTCTGTCATGGTAGGGCGTCAGCCTTTGGCCCACTGGACGGCGTGGTGGAGTCACGCCCGTCCACTTCGTTTTCGCAGACAGGTTTCCCGTCCAGAGGCTCGTATTTGCTGACACTCTATCCGTAACACTGAATCCTCTTATACTTTTGGAGCATCTAATCCACAGCATAGACACCTACATTCCATATCGGCCACTTCTTCTACCCAAAAGATAAATACTCACTGCCCTCGAAATATCGAGGCAATTAATGAATGTGCTTTTGAAAGTGGGGGCATGCGCCGCCGGATACCAGGTATGGATCAATTAGACGAGCTAATCCTCGAGTTTCTCGAGGCGATGGGCTCACCCGGCGGTGAGGCTGTTGCTTTGCCACCGACTTCGGTATGGCTTAATCTCGCGAAAGTACGCGAGTCGACTGATAAGCGACAAAATACAGTCTCTCGCCACATGTCTGCGCTTGCTGATGCGGGTCTACTTGAGAAAGTGGATAAAGATCGTGGATACTACACCATCACGGACCTTGGTCGCCGGTACGTGAACAACGAATTATCTAATGAGGAAATCGAAGAGATAAAATCGAAATTATAGACGCCTGTTACGCCGTTTCGCGTTTGACATCCAATTCCTCGCGGACGTGCTCGCGCACTTCGTATTTCGGCCCATTGCACGTCTCGAACGGTCGCACGAGCTTCCGATCCTCGAACTCTGAGAGCCAATCGCGAACCATCCGTTGACTCCGCGCTTCGTCAACACGCTCGTCACTACTGTAGGCTTGCTGAATCGCCCCGCTTTTCGCCGGCCCGATCTCGGCAATCGTTTCGAGACAGATGCGCTGCGTGCGCGACAGCGCCGAGAGGTGCGACCGGATCACGTCGGGTTCGGACATTGGCGTCGCCTGGTCGATAATCTCCATTGTGAGTTCGCTGGCGTTTTGCCCTCGCGCCGTCTCGACGGCGTTGTTCAGGATTGCGATCGCCCGCCGCGCGTCATTTTTCGACCGGCTGGCAATCGTCTCGAGGTGTGTCTGGTCGACGACGCCAGGCTCTAACCCTGCATCGACTCGCGCCTGTAAAATTTCGACGAGCGTCGACTCGTCGTAGCATTTGAACGGCACCGGCGTCAGCGACGTCAGCCGCGAATCCAGGCGATCTTCGGCGTCGGCAAACAGGTGGTGCGTTTCGTTGACGACCGGGAGCAACACAACGCCGGTCATTTCGTAGAGTTCTTTGAGGACTGCCTTCTCACCGATCTGGTCGGCTTCGTCCAATAGCACGACGATGTATCCGTCGATCAAGGTGCGGGTACGCCGCTGGAGTTCGTCGGTCGCAATCGAGCGCCGTGTTTCTGCCGGCCCGTCGCCCAGCTCCTCGAGTAGTTCCTGGTAGACCTGGCGTCGTGACTTTCCGTTGTAGCAGTCGATGTAGGCCGTCTCGATCGGCGGACACTTGCCACCGTCGACGTACTCGGGGTCGACTTCGGCGGGGAGATTCTTGAGCAGCACCCGTGCGGCACACGTCTTCCCCGAGCCTGGCGGCCCGTGGATGAACGCCCCACTGGTGGTGAGTCCCTGTGTAACCGGCTCAAAGATGCTCGTCAGATGGTTGATCTCGCTGTTGCGGTGGACGATCAACTCCCGTGGCGGTTGGACGTCGGGTGTGAGAACGTCCGGGTTCGTAATCATACGTGTCCAGACGAACGACAGTCATATAATCGAAGGGGTGTGGCTGCCGACACTTCCGCCCGTCCAAAGGTCACTCCGCGGGCTGCCAGTCGACTATGAACTTCACCGATCGACTTAATCCTACACGCCAAACACAGCCGAGACGAATTTCTTAACCGCCCGTCGGCGAGCGATCTTCCGACGACCAGGCAACGGATAGGTTAACTCGACTTCACTGCCGCCCATTAATCCACTACCGTCACTCACTTCGACGAGAACAGGGACTCGAATATTTGCTTCTTTCACACTCTCCATGCCTTCGATGGTTGATTTCACGTCGTCGTTGATTGTACCGTCTGTGACGAATGCCGGGAACAATGGCATTGACGCAAGTCCACCCTTCCCGACCGTGATGTTATCGACACGGACGTTTTCTTCGCCAATCGATCGCAACTCGTCGATCCCTTCGCGGACGGTTGTGACAGTAAGGTCGTCGTTGACGATTGTGGGTGCAATGAACCGCCGCTCACGGCCTGCATCGAGCCAACTGGCTGTTTTCGTCTTCGTGTAAACATCCTCGAAAATCTCACTGCCGGAGTCGACAAACTCATAGTCGTTATCTTGCAGATTGAATAGCACCTTTTCAGAGTATTCCTCGGGCTCCATGATCCTAGCAGGAAATTAGTTGGTCTTAAAACTAGTTGGAATGAGAATGCGTTTCGGTTAGTTCTCGTCACCCGACGATTCACGCAGACTGCCTACAGCGCTTGCTGTTTTCGACCCGACCGACTTTCCAGCGCTCGCACTAGCTTTTGCTGTCGCTTTCGTTGCGTGCCAGGTCGTGTGGATCGATTCGAGGGTATGGAATCCGATCAATACCCCACCGATGAACAGAACCAGTGATGCGTCGACACCACTCTGGATAATCCATGGAATCGGGAGCTCGATACCGAGAAAGTTCAACACAAGTCCGGTAGTCCCACCGATCGAGATCCCACCGTACCGCATGGCCTTTTCTTGGGCGGTGAGTACTGTCCATACCATTCCAACAAGCCCAACGATCGCCGCGAACGCGTCATAGATTTTCGTCGCCGCCCCCTCACCACTGCCGTTACCGAATGTACGTTTGACTATCTGTCGGCCAGCATTTTGCGCGAAGACGAGCACTCCACTTACGAACCCGAGACTCAACAACACTGCATAGGGAGACTCGGAGTAGGCTGCTGGTAGAAGCGATGTTGTGTAGATCACACCCGCGAGCCCGAGACAGTACGCGGTTCCCGCTGCGGCGTAGTACTTGCGCCCGCCGCGCCGGACCAGGAGCACGAGCGCGGTAACGACCGTTCCTACCCCGATCGCAAACGCAGGCCATACGAACTGTTGGCCAGCAATGGCAATTGTGACAGCGATACCAACAATGGCTGTTACCACCCAATTTAAGATTTTCACACAGTCACGTTAAGAGATATATACTATAAAACTAGTCCGGGAAATTGAGATATCGGGCGACTGTCCGATGGGTTTGATATCAGCGTGTACGTTTCCTGTAGCTGACTGCCGGGCGATTGTTTTCTGAGTGCTCTCGACAGATTGTAGTAGTCGTAACGCAGTCATTTGGTCGTGGCAATCGGCCACCCACGCATGCTGCGCTCGCGTGGCTAAACAACAACAGCAGTGGAGGTGAGAATCCATACCTCCAGAAGTTCGAGCGGCACTCGCGACGGGTGGCGTGACCCTGCTGGCACAGGGAAACGCGCTCGGATGGGCGCTGGTCGCCGTCGCGGTCGCCGCAACGTCAGGCGAATCGGCCGACGAATAATCTGACCGCCTCACCGGTCAGATCCCTTTTCTCGTACGAGTGTAGGCGCGGTTCATCGGGGTGCCTACAGGATGTAGTATACCATGCCACCTGAAAAGGATTTCTCCCGATCGGCATACTTCGGACCCGCCTGGCGACTCGCTTTTAGTACACGACCGAAACGTTCCACGCGACGAGCCCGCTGCCGACCAGTACCAGGCCGATCGGCACACCGATCCGCCAGGCGCGCGGGCTCGCACGATACAGTCCGTACAGCAGTCCGATCGCGACGGCCTTCAAGGGAAGGAGCACCCACAGTCCGACGGCGCTGGTCACTCGCGGGTGATCCTCTCCGGCGCGTCGGTAATCGACCGGACTGAGTGATTGACTCGGAGGACTGACTCTTACGTGCGTGGAACTCGATAAGGAGATCAACCGAACGCTTTTCGCGTCAGATAGTGTAGCCACTCCCTGTACCCCGAACCCGGCCAAGGTCCTCGGGGGCTCCCGCTTACTCCGTTTCGTCGGCGTCCGACGAGTCGCGACTGTTCTCGAGCGCGTCGTGGATTGCGGCCCGAATCCGCTCGGGGTCGTCCAGGGCGTGTGGGTACTGTGCTTCGAGTGCCTGGAACGTCCGCCGTTTCAGCGTCACGTTCTTCGACTCGGTCTCGTCAAGCGACTCGTCGTCAGCGCCAACGGGCTCGTCGCCCATGCCCGAACACTCACGCGGACCGACTGTTAATCTACGCCTTCACGATGACTACACTGAATGTCGATCAAGATGGTTTGAACTAGCTGAAACGGTTGTTAGCGGTAGATTAATGTGTCTAGGAATGTTTGAATATGATAACCACGCTTGCCCGGCGTAGTCCCCTTCTGGGGACGCTCGACACAACCCCCGCGGTCTGCGCGGTAGGGCTCTGGGGTCGAGAGCCGATCGACGGCCGATCGCGGCAAGCGACATAGAGGCTAGTTTATCCATCCATGAGTGTCCAAGAGAACATTGAGCAACAGCGAGCGGCAGCACTGGAGGACTCTCCGTACCGACGTGATAGTTGGGTCGGCGAGGACGAGACTGACCGGCCCCGTGGCCACGATCCAGCGGAGTTCGACTACCACGCTGAACGCGCGGCCCACGTCGCCCACCAATATCTCAAAGAGACGTCTCAGCGGCTGCTGTGCCCGATCACGCTGAACGCCGACCCCGGCGCTGACGAATCGATCCACGATGCCAATCACGCCGTTGAACTCTCCGAACCCGAGGTCCACCTCCCGTTACAGACCAGCGAGGAGTACGGCGGCAAGCCACTCGAGTACGGCCAAAACCCGAATCGAGTGCGCTACAATCCCGAATACGGCTATATCGTCGGGCCACAGATCCCCGACCGCCCGACGCCACAGTTCATGTCGGTACTCGACGACTTGCTCGAGCACTGGCGCGACGAGCTGGACTTGCGTGACGGCGAAGTGGACAAACTGCGACGCGACGGCCACCGACTGAAACAGACTGGCGAGCGCGATGTGACGATCGTCGCGACGCTCGTCGAGGACGTGACGAGCGACGAACCACTGATTGAGTAACTGATCCTCATGACACGCAAAAACTCCTCTTCGAGCGACGCGACTAGCCGCTGGTTCAAACTCCGCGCTGCCCTATTTGCGGCGATCCTCGTTGCGTCGCTCGTCGGCGCACCGTTGGTCGCTGGAGCCGGGGCCGCCGCGGCGACGTCGACGACCACACAGCCGACGGATATCCAGCCGTCGTTGACAACTTCGACTGTTACAACTGCATCGTTCTCGGACGGTTTCGAAAACCAGCCTGCTGATGATGGCGCTCCTGATGGCTGGACGTCTAATAACGTTTCAGGTAACATTAGTGTATCGACCCAGAAAGTAGTTGAAGGCAATCAAAGCGTTGCACTGTCAGATAACACCGACGGCGCTGATATTGGCATAATCCCTGAATATCAGCCCTATGACAGCAGTAAAGAAGGGAACGTTTCGGTATCGATCAATGCGAATGGCAATGATGGCCCGACAGTAGTACAAATCCTCAATTCATCGGGGGACTATTGGCGTGTGGGTGTCCGTCAAGACGATATCCAAATACAAACGCCGAGTGGCTGGCAGCCGATCGCCAGTGGTGGGTTTAATTCCGGATGGGTGAACATGACCGTCTCTGGATTTGGCGACGGCGATGATGAAGTTATGGTTGAGTGGTCAAACGAGACTGACTCTGGCCAAGGGACCTATTCAGTCAGCCACGAAGTCTATACGGAAACACGACTCCTCACAAACTCACCGTCATCTGTCTACTTTGACGATTTTAGTATCGATGCCAGAGAGGTCACTGGCCGGGTAACAACCCAAGATGGAACTGCTGTCGCCAACGCTACGGTCCATGTCACAGGCGTCAACTACGATTCGATTACACCAGGACCAACACAGTCACTCGAGGACCGGGCCAACGAACTGTTCGACAAGGCTGAAAACCCACTGCCGCCGACCTTTGACCGCTCGCTCAACGTAAAGGGCAGATACATCTCGGACAAGAGTGAGGAGGTTCCACTTGCGTACACGCGCGAAGATATCGCCGTAACGCCATGGCAGGACAACGCCGACCTGCAACCGCCAAAGGTCGTGTTGCCAGCGGACGAACCGGTTGTCTTCGTGCCGTGGAATCCCGACGGCGACGCTGGATTTCTCGGCGACGAATACGCGAATCAACTGCCGGGCAAACAAATCAACAAAGGGCCAGTGATCGCAGAGCAACTCGGTCCGGACGGTTCGGTCACGCAAACGAACGTGATTCCTGTGGCCGAATCGGCCGGCGGTGGACTTACCGACCCCTCGTCACTCCCCTATGCGGAAACCCGACTCTCACCGGGTATCTATCGCATTTACCTCCAAGGCGACGATGCAAAATATCTCATCTCCGTCGGCAACCCGGACCAAATCGCCGGGGCGCTTGAAGATGACTTGAAAGACAAGGCTGGTGATTACACCGATCGCGCCAAGGATATTCGCCAACGCTTTGAGAACAACAAATTCGAGAGAGAAACCGTCCAGACAAACAGCACTGGCTACTATTCTGTAGGTGTTGGGAAGGCGACAGCGACCGTCGCCGTCGAAGCGTACAAAGCGCCGGACGTGCCGGTCGATCCAGGCTCGGAGACACACCCACGAACACAGATCCGGGAGCACATCGACACCTATGGCACCAACTCGTCGATCTATCTCCCATCGAAGCCAACTCGCTACGATGCGCCGACTGACAGTGCTGATGTCGAGTTGCGCGAGGTCAGCTACACGCCATTCGGAAATAACAGCAAATTCGAAAACCGCCTCGCAAACCTCGAGAACCTACTGACAAACGAAACGCAGCGCCTCGAAAGTGCCTTGCAGCAACCCGACGCGAGCCGTGAAGAACTCGAGAACGTCTACTCAGAACTTGAAGATGTCTCGGACCAAAACGACGAACTCCGCCAGCGTGTCGAAGAACTCCTGAACCGCGACCGCGAGACACAGGTCGACGTCACGATCGATCCCGACAACGCGACCGATGCGGAGTTGCGCGAACGGATCGCCGCCCTCGAGCAAGCAGTCCAAGAGGGCCGTGACACGCTCCCGTCGGACGGCACTGAGACTACCGTCGGCGAGGACACGGTCTCGGCGGTTGCACGCTTCCCCGGCGAGCTGACGAAAGACAAAATCACCGTGCTCGCACACCACTCTAATGGCACGACTAAAACGGTCAGCGAGGACTACATCACGCTCGACACGAGCGCGGCAACGAACGTCCCTGGCAACCAGATCGGCACGACCGCGGTCCACGTCGATGACTTCCCGGCCGGCGACGCCGCAAACGTCCAGTTCGAGTGGATCACCGCGAGACCTGACGGCGTCGGGCGGGCAACCGCAACGGCGAATAATCCGTTGGTCAACGCCGACGCACCCAAAATCGATTCAGTGCGCGTCTCGTCGCTCGCACCTGGCCCCGACGACCGCGTCGGCGTCGAAATCAACCCTGGCGAGGACTCGTCGTTCCGGAAACTTACGTCGGCAACGGTCTACGGCCCCGACGGTGTCACGATCCCGACCGAAGCGATCGAGAACGGTCGCGAGACTGGGTTTGTGACGAACGGCCAGGGCACGCACACCCTCGAGTTGACCTACGAGGATACCGAGGCCAACGAGTTCACCAAGACGCTCCGACTCGGAGCAGACACGACTGACCGGCCGCGACCGGCGTCGGTGCGTGCCGAGTCCGGTCCGACCGGTGTCTATGCACTCGTCGGTGACGGGCTCGCAGACGGTGAGGTGTCGATTGCCGAGAACGGCGACATTTCGACCAGCGCGACCGTCGCCGATCCCGAGAACCCACCGAGCGAAATCCACGTTTACACAGGAACGCTCGACACCGACCCAACCGGCGATATTTCCGCACGGCTGGTCGGCGAGGATGGCGCGGCGCTCAACCAGCGCGCGTGGGTCTACATCCACGCCAAGGCGACCACAGACGGCGGCACCTACGTCTACAGGAACGGCAACCAGCCCGTGACGACCGGCGACGGCAACCAGTTCGGGACTGTCACACACCAAGCTGACCAGACGCTGATTAAGACCTACACGAACGCCAACGGCGAGGCACAGGTCACAATCACACAGCCACACGGCCCGATCGACTCGACGGTCGAAGCCGCTCGCTGGCAGCTCCGGAAGTACACGGCTGGGTTCTCCGGGTCTGATCTCATTCCGTTCGCAGGTGTGGTCGGACTCGGTCTGTATACTCGCCGCCGTCACCGTAATCGAGGTGCTACACAATGACCCGTAAAGTCACAACCGTAGCGCTCACGCTCGCTGTCCTGCTCGCCGGAATCACGGTGCCGGTCGCCGCGGCCGACAGTCCGGTGGCGTTTCAGGAGTACGATCGCGGCGGTGACTTACAGCCGAGTTTCATCGTCCACTACGAGGATGGCACACTCGACAGCCTCGAGACGTGGACCGAGGAAGATGCCCGCTACGATCTGATTGCGGTCAACAACGACTCGAGCGAGGCCGTCGTCACTGGTCCACAGTACCACGTCTCGACGCCGGGCTTGCTTGAGGCCCCACGGATCGCCGCACTCGGTGGCACGTCGCTTGCGGTGACGCCACTTGAGTCTCGCAGTTATATCGAAGATGTGTCGCCGAACTACCGCCACAGCTACGTGGAACCAATCACCTCGCTGGCGACCGCCGATGAGTACGACACTCCGGCGAGTAACTGGCGTGTGCGTGGCTCATGGGCGACTGACGGCATCGCGTTCACCGACGACGCCAACGAAAGCACGATCGGTGACGCCCGGCAGGTGATCGACGCCGACGCGGTCAGCGCCGACGGCAGCGGCGTCGACGTGGCCGTGCTCGATACGGGCTTGAACGTCAAAAACGCAAGCGCCGATCCGCTGTATGGCGACCGCATAGCTGGCGCGTACAATTTCGTCACGGACGAGTCGGGCACCGTGACGAACGGCTTCGAGAACATTTCGGATGGCAACGGTCACGGATCGTGGGTTGCATCGGCGATCGCCGCCAACGCGACGAACGACTCGTATGACGGCGTCGCGCCGGGTGCGACACTGCACGTCGGCAAGACGCTGGCCGACGACGGCAGTGGGTCGACCGCTGATATTGTCGACGGGATTCGATGGGCCGAAACGCAGGATACGGATATCTTGTCGATGAGTCTCGGCAGCCCGGTCTATGACGAGGAAATCGCCACCGCACTCGAGGACTATCTCGAGGGCAACGGCACGGTCGCCTACGTGGCGGTCGGCAACTCTCGGATGGTGCGGCCAGCCCAAATCGCAAGCCCGGCGGACGTTCCAGAAGACGGCATCATCTCGGTCGCAGCGACGACCGCTGAGGAACCCGCCAACGCCTCCGTCGCGTACTTCTCCCAGACCGGCAAGGACAACGGCGTGACCGACCTCTCGAGTGGCACGACCCGCGGTGCGTCACCGGATGTGGCTGCACCCGGAATGCAGGTCACGGTACCGACCTACAGCGAATCAGGCTACCGAACCAACAGCACACTCTCTGGGACGAGCATGGCGACGCCAATCGAAGCCGCTCGCGGTGCGGTTGGACTCTCCGCCAACCCGTCTCTCGAAAACCAGACCGAGACGTTCGCCGAGTGGGTCCGAAACACGACGAACCCGGTTCCGAACGCCGGCATCACGGAGGTCGGCAACGGCATGGGCTCGGTTGCGAGGCTCGCGAATCTGAACGCCAGCGAGGAAACGCAGAAAGAGGCCCGCACCGACGCAGCCACAGGCCGTGATGCTGCAAACGGCAACTTCGGGACTGGGTTCCAATTCCAGGCAATCCGGCAGGTCCAACAGGCAGTGGGGCTGTGACGATGCATCGACGCCGATTCTTACAGGCCACGGCCGCGACCGCAGCGACAGTCGCGACAGTTGGTCGTGTGAGTGGGGCGACCTATGATAGTCAACCCGAATACGTCGATCTCGTCTACGACGAAGTCGCACTCGAGCAATACCAACCGTATCTCGTCACGCGTCACCTCGATGTTAAACCGACCGTGGCGTATGCGTGGGTGGCCGACAGCACCGAACGCGAGACGCGGATGTACTGTTACTGGGTCTACTGGACGGTCCAACACGGCCTCTCGCCGTTCGACAGTCACCAACACGACCGCGAACCGATCCTCGTCGAAGTCGACCCGGAAACAGACGAAATCGAGGGCGTCGTCGTCGACGGTTATCATTACCTTGCCAAGCAGTATCCAACGGTGCCGACCGAAGACGGCACCCACCCGCTACTCAGACCAACCCATAAGTGGCACTTCTACACGACGACCACCGAGGTCGGCGAGTTCGTCCCACTCGAGAGCATGCACACGAAGTATACGGCGTGGATGGACAATGGGTGGCTGGCAGACCCGAAGACAGTGACGGTCCCGTGGCGAATCAAAGAGCGCCGACACTGGTGGGACGAAGGCCGTGACAGCGTCTCGATGAATCGGTTGTTCTATTCGTCGCTACTCAACGCCAGTCAGATCACTGGCCTGAATATCGGCGGCGCGCAGGCGACCGACTTCTAACCTTCCCGAACTGGTTGTTCACTCGCGGTTCAAATCCCGTCGTGTGGTGCTTCTCCGTTTTCGCACCCTATGCCACCACCCGGACAGTCCAACAACCGACACAATAACACCTATTGGAAATAACAACAGCACAAACCATGCCCATGGACAACGACTACGACGGCGGCCGACAGCTCGAGCCAGACGAACCGGCCACAACCAGACGCCAAGCAATGGCTGCCGGTATGGCACTGTCGATGCCGATGTTGTTCGATAGCTGGGGCGATGACGACGAACTCGGCGAACTCGGTTTTTTGATACCCACTATGTCGCCGACAGTGGCGAGAAACTCACGATCGACCCGGAGGTCCTTAATTTCGCGAAAAACATCAACGTCAAAGCTCGGCGACTCGCGTGACGAGCTGCGGTACGAGAACTGATCTGTCGCCGATAGTGATTTAACTAACCTTACGAGAAATCAACTAAGAGGTACCAATGAGTGAGAGGAACGCGAAATCAGACGGTGAGGAAGCCGAACTGACCCGACGAGACACCTTGGCGGCAGGCGCATCGATGCCGCTTGCTTTCTGGGACGATTGGTCGATCTTCGCCGACGAGGAGGAAACTGAGTACGATATCCTCCGCGTACTCAACGCCGAAAGTCCGGTCAGCGAGGGCATCACACAACTCGACTTTGGGAACAACCTCTCAGTCGAGCAGACCGCAGAAGACGGCGTTCGAATTGACGCCGCGGCCAGTGGCAGCGGTGCAACCAAACTCGACGATCTCGACAACGTCGACGTTACGGGCTGGCTTGAGGGTACGATCGCCGACCGTCCGGCGAGCGGAGATCTCCCGGCTGGGGTTCGATACGAGGCGACAGACCAAGATATCACGTACCGGAACACATCCTCAAACGGATGGGTCGCTACTGGAGGGACAGGGACGGAATCGAATCCAATCCCAGAACAGCACATTCAATCGGCAAATATAGGTGAAATGTCTGGAGTTTGTACATTTATATCTCCATCTGACTCAATGGCCGACGTGAACAACGCGGTCTCCTCACCCGGAGTTGTTGTCTTCGAAAACGGCAACCATACTCTCAATGACTGGGTAGATATCTCCTCGTCTAACGTTACCGTCATTATACAATCCGGTGCACATATAAAAATTAAAGATAGTACAACTCCAAGTACAATCTCTGATAACAACTCGAATACACACACGCCCGTCTTTTTCGCTAGCGGCGTTTCTGACATCACCATTGTCAACAGAGGAACCATAGATGGGAACAACGCGAATCACGAACGCGGCCAGCCGATCCACTGGAATTCGGTGAGTAACGGCCACATTCGGTCCGAGGGTGGGAATATGGTCGATCTCCATCAAGGCGTTTGGCTCGTTGATTGTGATGATTGTACGACTGACTATCTCTACTCTGACGATTATGGGACTGGCGGCGGTACCCATTTACTTGCATTTGAGGGGTGTACTGGTTGCGAGTTTAACAATACTATCGGACTGGGAGGAGACGAGGTTGTTGATTCACAGGGTATCAATGAAGGATGTGCTGTAAATGGCGCTCTCGGCATTAACCTAGCCTCTGGAATGGAAGTTGCTGACTTCGGTGGTGACAAAGACTGCGAATATAATAATATCCGAGGAGTTGGTGTAGATCAAATAGTCACTGTCAAAGGAAGTGCAGACAAATCTTTCACATCCAAGACCGCATTTTCCCCGCCTGAGAGAGTAACTATTGATGGAGTTTATGGAAGTTGCTCTGAGAATGCAATTGTGGGTGCCAATTCGAGCGCGCCCGTGCACGATCTAACAGTCACGAATATCAATGTCGAGTCAGCTGTTTCTAACGATGCTGCCGTTATTTTCCTTGCTCGCACCTCTAATGGGTGGGATGGACTTACAATAGAGGGCAAAGTCAAGGCTACTGGCACATCTTCGAGAGCGGTCTTTGTGAATGGGGATAATTCGAACAACTATCACTGTGATGGATTAACCGTTGACCTTGATGTTACCGCTAGCGACCATAGTGGATTCAAGGCAATAAACTTCTCAAATATTCATGGATCTATCCGCGCAGAAGATTGTGGTTTCGCCGGTACCGTTCTGCAAGTAAATGGGTCCACGAATGCCAGTAATGCGAATTTAGAAATTCTGTCGGAGAACAATAGCGATAATGGTGTCTATGTTCTTGGGGATCAGACAAATGGGGGGACCTATGTTGATGGCTTCTTCCACGGGACCGCTGTTGGGAATGGTGGGGTAGATGTGAAGTTTCGAATGGAAGTCGAAGATTGCCGTTGGGAAGGCCAGGCAAATACGCTAGACACCACCGGGGTCCGAACAGTAATCAATGGGCTGGGATACAACTCGGGTGATCCTACATCTACTGGTGACTGGTACCAGAACGGCGAAGAGGGAATCCAAGTACGGGACACGTCGAACAACAATACGTACCTCTACAATAACGGCACATGGAGTCAGATTGCGTCGGCGTAATAAGTCTGCCCTGAACGGCGACATTGTGGCCTATTTTTGAGGAATACCACCACAACAATGACAGTAGCAACACGACTCATCGAGTTGTACCGAACGGGCGGCCGCGACGAACTGGCCCGCGGTATCGGCGATTGGATCGCAGTCAACCCACCAGGCCACCTGGCAGCACAACTCACCCAAACTGCGACCCTGTCGGTCGACGGCGTCAGCGCCACGATCGCCGTCGACAGCAAAGAAGACTTGTACCGCGCTCGCGGCCACGGCGAGCGAGACGTCATGGCCGATCTACTCGCGGCGATCGAGGCCGACGATGTCCTGTGGGATATCGGGGCCAACGTCGGGACGTATGCCGTCCTCGCGGCACTGACTGGCGCGACCGTCTCGAGACGCTGGGCTTCGACGTCGACGCGCCGTCCGCCAACTCCTGAAAGCTGAACGTAACTAACACTTCGCCCGTTTTGGAGCACGACGGTTCGACTCCGTCGGCGGGCCTTCGCCGTCGGTAGACGTGGGTGCGAGTCCCACCCGACGGTATCCTACACTTTTCACGCACACTATGACACCCGACCACCCACAGGTCTCGGTCGTCTGCTCGGTCGCCGGTCCAAACGACCGGCTCGAGACGGCGATCGACTGCCTGCTCGCACAGACTCATACGCCCCAAATCGTCGTCACCGTCGACGATGCACCCGACCTGGCGGCCTCCCTCGCAGACCGGTACGCCGACGCGCCGGTCGTGATCGATCACACACCAGGCGCGACTGGCCTGTCGGCGGCACGCAACCGTGGCGCGACCGTCGCCGACGGCGAGATATTCGCCTTTACCGACGCCGACTGCGAGCCGTCGGAGGATTGGGTCGCCGAACTCGTCCGGTGCTACGCTGCCCACGACGCGATCGCGGCGGGCGGCCCGGCGACGCCGGCCTGGCCCGACGACCGGCCGGCCCGTGTGCCACCGGAACTCGACTGGCTCATCGGCGCGACCCACCGCGGGTTCGCTCCCGACGGCGAGGGCATCCGCGAGGTTCGCAACACGTTCGGCTGCAACATCTCGTTCCGCGCGGACGTCTTCGACGCGCTGGGCGGCTTCGACGAACGACTCGGGAAACGCCCCGGTCACGAGATTCAGGGCGAGGAGGCCGAGTTGTGCGCCCGCCTGCGCGAACGCTTCGGCCAGGGCGTCCACTACAACCCCGACGCGGTCGTCACCCACCACGTCGACGACTACCAGCTCGAACGCCGAACGATCCTCGAACGGTCGTTCCTCCAAGGGCGCTCGAAACGCCTGCTCGCTGACCTGCTCCCCGACGCGACCGACACGGAAGCCGACTACCTCGGACGACTGCTCGGTACGTGGGTTCCAGAACGACTCACCCAAACGGTCACGGACCGCTCGCCACGGCCACTCGTCGAGACGGCCTGGCTCCTCGCAGTCACGGCCGCGGTCGGCGTCGGCTATCTGACCGGCGGCACGACGACACTCGAGACACCGACTGAGACACCACACCCGGAGGCCCAAACCCAATGACCGAAATTGCAGTCGCACACGAACACTACCTCGAACGCGGCGGCGGCGAACACGTCGCTGATACACTCGCTCGCACGTTCGACGCCGATATCTACGCCGGCCTGGTCCGCGAGGATGCGACGGCCGACGATCTCGATCCGGAACCGATCTGCGACGGCGCGTGGGCGTCGGTCATGGAGCGATCGGTGTTCGCTCGCGATCTGACCTACTTTCAGGCCTGGCGACATGCTTCCGACCTCCATGACTACGACGCGATTATCCAGTCGGGCAACAATCCTGGCTGGTACGTCCCGCAGGACGACCAAACGATCATCAAATACGTCCACTCTCCACAACGCACTCCCTACGATCGGTGGGCCAACGGTGACCCCGGAGCACTCACGCGCGCCTACGCCGAAGCCGCCCGCCAACTCTATCAAGAGACGCTTACACACCCGGACGTCTTCGTCGCCAATAGTGAGGTGATCGCCAGGCGCTGCCGGAAATACTGGGGCGTCCCCGAGGACAAACTCGAAGTCGTCTACCCGCCGGTCGATACTGAAAGCTACGGACAAGAGCACGCCACGGCAGAACCGACCTATTACTTCACGTTCTCCCGACTCTACCCCTCGAAGCGAATCGACCAGATCGTGCGGGCGTTCACGCGGCTTGACGACAGTTATCAGCTCGTGGTCGGCGGCTCCGGTCCCGACCGCGACCGTCTCGAGTCGATCGCCGACGACAGTGTTCAATTCGTCGGCTACCTCAGCGAAGCCGAGAAACGCCGCCGACTCGCGGAGTGTCGGGCCTTTATTTTCGCCGCCGAAAACGAGGATTTCGGGCTGTGTCCCATCGAAGCGTTCGCAAGCGGGACACCCGTCCTTGGCGTCAACGAGGGCTTCACGCAACACCAAATCCTCGCAGGCCAGAACGGCTACACCTTCGGACGCGACCCCGGTGACCTCGACGGAGCGATTCACCGCTTCGAGCGCGAGGGCGCGGCATGGTCGCCAACCCAACTCGAGACGTTCGCGGCCGACAACTTCGGACGTGAGCGCTTCGCCCGAGAGATGCAACGCATCGTCATGGAGGCCCGCGAACGCAGCGCCATCGACGTGTCCTACGACCGGCCACTCGAGACGACCGACGACGCACAACTGGCCGTCACTGACGGAGGGACCGATGAGTAACGCACACGCCCGCGACCGGTTACACCTCTTTTGTGGCGAGGACTACCGAGAGGAGGCGATCAACGTCGATGCCAATCCCGACGTGGACCCCGACCTCGTACTCGACTTGACCGACTACCCGTGGACCCCCTTCGAGGATGACAGTGTGACATACATCGAAGCCCGCCACGGCCTCGAACACCTGGCCGATCCGACGGCCTTTTTCGAGGAGTGTGCGCGGGTACTCCGATCAGGCGGCACCCTCGAAATCACCGTCCCGCTGGGGGTCAACGCTCGAATGGACAACGATCACGAAACGAAGTGGACCTACGAAACGCCCGAACAGTACTCCGCGCCCGATCGCCGCCCGTGGGACCCCGAAGTTCCCTTCGAGTTGGTCGACCGCAACGTTCGGACGTGGCTCGGCGGCCCACTCGCGCCACTCACGCCGCTGTTCCAAGCGGCTGCTCGCCGCTGGCCGGCGTGGGCCGCGGCCCGCTGCTACGGCGGTGAACTCACCGCGGTCTATCGGAGGGTCGAGCAATGAAGATCTCCCGAGACGGCGTCCTCCCGCAACTCGAGCCGGTCGGCAACCTCGGCCGGTGGCAAGTCCGACTCGGCGCGGCGAAACGCCTGTTCCAGCGGTCGGGCATCCTCTCGCGGATGATTACCATGTGGTCGGCCATGACGGCCGCCTACTCGACGACGCCGCTGTTACAGGATGTGTTCGGCTCGCTCATGGCCTTTCTCGTCGCCGGGACCGGCGCACTCGCGGTCTACGGCGCGTTCGACTACGTCGGACTCATGCCTGGCGAGCAAGCGTTCGGACAAACACAGAGTCAGCGATCGGAACGCTCGCCGCTCAAACGCGACACCGAAGCGATCCTCGAACGCCTTGAGACCGACGCTCCGCGAACCGACGGCGGCCAAGCGACGGTCGTCCCGGAGTGCAACCGCTGTAACAAGGCCGGCGTCCCGGGGACGCACAAAGGAGAGCGAACGATTCGGTGTCCCGATTGCGGCGAGCAACTCTTCCGGAGGATCGACCAATGAGTTTCACAGATTGGATCAACGAATCATGCGAGTTAGTTTCTGAGCAAGGCCTTCGACGTGGTGGGCGGCTTGCCGCCCAAGAGTTCGGCGTCGGCGTCGGCCGCCGCGTCGGGCAACGGATCAACTACGGCGAGTCGTTTTGGGAGCGTGGCGATTGGGACGTGCTCGTCTTACTCGACGCCTGCCGCCACGATCTCATGCAATCGGTCGCCGACGAGTGGGCGTTCCTGCCTGACGATGTGCCGTCGGTCTACAGCTCGGCGAGCATGTCCGAGGAGTTCCTCGAGCGTCACCTCACCGACGAGTATCAGGCCGAGATCGAGAACACGGCCATGGTCGCGGCCAACGCGTTCACGAGACACGATTGGGTTCACGAAGCTGGCTGGCCGCATCTCGACGAAGTCTGGACGCACAGTTGGTCGGAAGACGACGGCACGGTCCTCCCGCGGCCCGTGACGGATGCGGCGGTCGACTACTGGCGGCGTGACGATCGCCAGGCTGACCAGATGATCGTCTGGTACCTGCAACCACACGGCCCGTTCGTCCACGAGGAGTGGTCGCACGGGTTCGAGAAATCAGAAATCGGCGACGGCGCTGGCGTTCACAAATCCGTCTGGAACCGGCTTCGTGACGGTGAACTCACCGAAGAACAACTCTGGAACGGCTACCGCCGCAATCTCGAATTTGTGCTCGAGGACGTTCAGTTGCTCCTCCGCAATCTCGACGCCGAGAACGTCGTCATTTCGTCGGACCACGCCAACGGCCTCGGCGAGTGGGGCGTCTACGGCCACCCGAAGTACGTCCCCGCCCCCGCGGTCAAACGCGTCCCGTGGATCGAGACGACGGCAACCGATGCGGGCGGCTACGAGCCGGCCTATCAGGCCCGGGCCGACGAGACTGACACTGCGGAGATCGACGTCGACGAACGACTCTCGGCACTTGGCTATGCATAGGAAACTCCGATGAGAGAGCACACAATCCGGTGGACGGTCGGAGGGATTCCCCCGCCGCCAGTGGTACCACCACCGTCCTCACCTCCAGTCCCACCACCCGATACCCCTACCCGGGAGGACCCGAATCGTACGCTAACCAACCGTTCTCTGACATCAAATTCCGCTAATGAAATTTAATCGCAACACAGTCACGACGCTGCTTATGGTCGCGCTGGTCGCCCTCGCGGGCATCGGCGCGTTCGCTGGCTCCAGTGCCGCTGCCGAACCGACCGTCGACTCCGATTCGGACCTCCAAGACACCGATACGTGGGTCGACTTCAACGCCTCGGAAAACACGACACAGAAGATCAACTACACGAACACGGATGCACAGGACGGCGCACTCGTCGTCTGGGACCCCGATACGGGCGATAACGCCTCGGATGCGCAGGTTCACGCGGAGTTTGACAACTCTTCGGATGCGTTCTACGAGCGGAACGCGACCGCTGACGAGTACGGCTTCAACCTCTCGGGCGACGACTTAGAAACCGTCCCGATGGAGGCTGGTGAAAACAAGTCGGTCAAGGTCACGATCGCCAACCAGAGCGACTGGGAGGGCGAGAACGCGAATCTGACCACGATGGACGTCACGCTGGATAACACGATGGAGCGCAGCGTGATGTACATCGGCGACCACCAGGTCGAGAACGAAGCCTACGGCCTGAGCCACACGGACAAAGATCCGAAGACGGTCGCCGGTATCAACATCCCGTTCACGGGCGAGCAGGCGACCTCGCTCGATACGTCGCGGGACATCGACGGCTCGAACACGACGGTCTACGCCTACATGGCAAACGACTCGGTTGCGAGCCACTTCGACGATAACTTCGGCTCGCTCGATAGCGCCACCTGGTCCGACGATACGCTCGCCCAACTCGGCGACGACGCGGCGGTCAAGGCCTACGCGAGTTCGCTGCCCGACGACCTCGATAGCAGCACCTCGGCGCTGAAACACGATACCAGCGGCTCGACGGACGCGCTGGTCCTTGAGCTCGGCGACGAGCACGACGGCGAGTCCTCGATCGACATGCAGGTTAACTCCGACCCCGGATTCAGTGACCTGTTCAGCGCCTACGGCCTTGAGGCGTTCAGTATCGGCGGGTTCTCGCTCGGCGTGCTGTTCGTGGTCGGCGGCCGCCGTCGTCTCGGCGCGTAACGGACGCACTGTTTGCTAACTGATTCTGCGTTCGACCCGCACAGGCAGTCTTGCACTGGTTCGACTCCAGTGGCGGGTCCTTATGGCAACGCACGATCACCACGAGACGCTCGAACCGACCGAGACCGACCGCGATCGCGGACGGGCACTGGTCCCACGACTTCGCGAGGCCGGGCTGACGCTGTTCGATGCGGCGACGACGTCGCTGGATCTGCGGCCTAGTCCATCGGTCTGCCCCGATGGGGACTGGCTCTGCGATGAGGACCTCCCGCTCCGCAAGACCTGGTCCCGTCGCGGCCAGGCCGACCACATCCAACTGACTTCGGGCGGGCTCTCGGGACTGTGGACGGTCACGCACCAACTCCCTGACGGCCGATCCGAGGTGATCGCGTCGGACCTCGAGCGCGAGGCAGCCTACGCGCGCGCAGAACAGTACATGGCCGATCTCGATAGCGTCGCGCGGGCGAATCGGACCGGACGAGCGGCGGAGTAAGTAATGCAGTGCGGCCCAGCGGCCGGGACTGGCGTTCTGCAATGCGGGTTCGATTCCCGTCGGTCGCGTGCCCGGTCTCCTACCGGGCCACCAGTGGGGCTCGAGGGCGCTTTCCTCGCCTCTGGTCCTTCGCCCCCTCTCCCAACCGACCCCCCACCCTTCGTTTTCAGTACAAGACCAACCATGAAACTCAAAGATCCACACCGACGACGAGTCCTGCGGCAGACCGGCGCCACGCTCACGGCGATTGGGACTGCCGGGCTCGCAACGACGACCGCCAGCGCCCAGACCGACGACGACAGCCCGCCGGGTGGCCTCCTCGCAAGCGGGTTCGACGTCGGCAACGGCTCCATCTTCGCGTTCCTTCGAGGTTTCCGAAGTGCCCGCCAGTCGCCGCTCGCACAGACACCGTCACTCGAGAACCTCGCCGACGGGATGCGAAACGAGTTCGTCGCCAACGAAGAGCACTGGATCAACTACGGCAATTGGCTCGTCTCGGAGCACGACGAGGTCGAACCGCTCGGGACGACGACGCTCCAGGTCGACGTGTTCGAGTCGACCATCCGCGGAGAGGGCGACCGCGTCGAGACCGTCATCGAAGCTGAGTACGACGACTCGACAGAGGAGTTCACGGCGATCGACTGGCGGATTGAAGCACCAGAGAACCCTGATTATCAGGTCGGAATCAAGGATTCTCACGCCCGGCTGGCCGACGACGACCTCATGGAGTACCGACGCAAGTTCATCGACGAATCGGGCGACGGGAACCACGCAATGCCCGACGGTGAATACGTCGAAGAACTGAAGGGCCGCTACTGGGACGGCATTACGATTGGCCCCGACAGCAAGGGCGTCCTCGAGATCCTGGTCGGAGAGGTGAGTTCTAATGGTTGATATCGTCAAAGAAGCCCAAACGCAGATCGCCAACGCGATCGGCACCGGCAGCCCGGAAGAACAGATCATCGGCTCGGTCGTTCTCGCGGCGTTCGTGATTATGACCTCGAGTATCGGACTCGTCGGGACACTCATCCTCGTGCCGGTCGTCCTGCTGTTCGCGTTCCTCGGCTTCCTGCGGCTCATTCCAGCCGTCGACGACCGGTGGCCGCTGTGAGGTAATCCCATGACTCGCATTCGATCCTTGGTAGTGGTTGCGCTCCTCGTCTGTTCGCTGTTCGCGCTGCCGGCGCTGGCAGCCGACGGGACGACCGACGAGCACGTGACCGATATCGGGGCACAACACGACCTTGACTCCTCCGACGCCGTCTCGGAGTTCAACAGTCAGGGTCACACATCGACGAGACTCACTCGAATCGATATGACCGCGACCGTGGCAACGCAGAAAAGCGAGGTCGGCCTCGAGCACAAACTCACGCCGACCGACGCCGTCAACGACTACCTCCGGCTCGAGTATAACGAGGAGGCGACGCGCACGGTCCGCATCCTCATCCCAAAGGAGTATTGGACGCCGTACAAGCAGGAGGGCGTCGAATCAATCACGACAGACCACACGGCGACGTTCGAACCCGCCCGCGGCGGCGAGTACACGTCGGTCGTCCTCGAGTTTGACGGCCCGGCCGATGTCGTCCTCCCGGCGAAGTGGTACGACTCGATGAGCTACAAGGCCCTCGAGCGCGTCGACCAGCGGATGAACAAATCGGTCGGCGTCACACTTCGAGGCGACGGCTCGCAGTGGAACTACGTCACGGCAGACGAGCTCACATCGGGGCCGGGCTACGAGATCGGTACGCATTCCGACCAGCTAACCGTCCAGTACGACGCGACGCCAGACCAGCCCGAAGAAACGTGGATCAACGCGCCGCAGGGTGAATCCATGCGTCAAGACCTGTATTACTACACGCGAGACTCAGAGAACAGCACCTCGTACATCGTCTCGAAAACCGAGGACCCGCCGACGGTCCGATACAAGGTCAACGCGACATTCATGGACCGCCTTCGTGGGAATATCCGAGATATCCAGTTAATCCCGGATCGGTTTCAGGATCTCTTCGACGGAGGTGATCTCTTTGGGTAAACTACTACCAGACCCACAAATCGGCGGCATCGGCGGGATGCTCCTGTGGCTCTTTTTCATCACCATCGCGCTGACGTTCCTGTTGACGACCGGTCTCGCATCGGTCCTAATCGTCGCCGTTGTGTGGGGAGCAATCCTACTGGTGTTGTACTTCGTCCTCTCGAGAATCCTGTTCCGACTCAAGCGGGGAAGATAAGCGATGGATGCCGGATTCATCTTTCCCGCCGTCGCGACGGTGCTACTGACGCTGTTGGTGGTCTACCGCCACGGCGAGGCCGTCGAATCGGCGTACAACACGTTCGATTTCCTCCGCCGAGTTGTCGGTGCGATACTTATCGTACTGATTGCGTTTACGTTCCTCCGCAGCGGGAGCACGATGCTCTTTCTGATCGCCCTTGGCTTGATCGCCTTCGCGACCATCTGGTTTGCGGTTGAACGCCCCGACAAAGCACTCGTCTAACCATGCCACTCCATAGAGACCCACGCGACCGACTCGATGCGATCGAACGCGAACTCGATCGTGACAGCGTCGACCCCGAGGTGCGCGATCGCCTCGAGAACGAACTGCCGGAGGTGTACCAGGAGTACATCTCGTTGCAATCGGACAAAGCGTTCGACCAGCACGTCGCCAAATACGTCAGCGAAGCCTACGCGGAGAAACAGCGCGGCAATCGTGGCCCACTGTGTACGTGCTCAAACCCGACATGCCCGCTGACGAACGGCAAAATCCCGGCAAAGATCCGGTACAACGGCGACTCGGTCCTGCCCCAGAAAAGCGGCCGGAAGCGTGCCCTCGAGTACATCCACCGCCACGCCGGCGCCGAGGTGCTGCACGAAGTCCTCGATGCGTGGGACCAACGCGAGGGGAAACTGCATCGGCAAATCTCGAAGATCCACAACGAACTGCTCGAAGACCGTGCGTCTGAGCTTCGCGAGGTGCCAACTCAATGAGCAAGGCCTACGACACTGGCCCAGCCGTCACCGGGCCGAACGTCCTGTCCTATCACGAGTTTCGGACCGACGAGGAACTCGAGAATCGGCAGAAAGCGATCCGCCAGCGGATTCGGACGGCGATCGACGACGGCCACGAAGCCCAGTCGAAAGGCGAGTACGGCCAGCTTGCACGAATCATTTCGGCGGGCCTGCTGCCAGTGCTGGATATCGATCGGTACAGCCTGCGGCTGTACGACGAACGCCTGCACGACAGTCCCTACGGGTGGCATATGACCGCACTCTCGCGGTTTTTCGAGAACCAAGACCGCTATCTCACACCCGAATCCGTCGACGGGAGGGAATGGTTATCTGCACGCTCGAACCGGGGGGAAACGCCCGAAGAACACCGCCAGCGCATCCTCGATGGTGTGTTTGAAAGCCTCGAGAGCGCGGCGATCATGGAGGGCTACCTGCCCTCGCGCCTCGAGAAACAACAGCCGGTGTATGGCTTTTCGATGCAACTCGGCGAGCGGTACGTCCGGCCGGATTCGACCGCCGGCGGCACGCTTGACATTCGCGATACCGACGACGAGCTGAAAACGATCCTCTGTGCGGGCTCGAAAGGGTCGGGCAAGTCGACGGCCGTCGAGTCAATGGTGCTCGACTCCTATGCCAACGGCCACAAGATCGTGGACCTCGTCGACTTCTTCAAATCAGAGAACGCGACCTACGACCTCCCCCAACAGGAGCCGACGAACGCGGATCTGATCGAAGCCCGCGAGGCGATGGACCTCGGTGCCGGATTCGAGGACTGGGACGAGCGGCCGAACCTCGAGATCATGGCGCCACTCTCGCCCGGCCTCGAGAAAATGCAGGTGCCGTACAACGAGGACAGCGACGAGCCGGTGATGCGGCCGTTTACAATCCCGGCGTCGGATCTGACCTTCCGACAGTTGGTGATGCTGTTGCACAACACGACGCCGACTCAGGAGAATCACCTCCGATCGGCCCACCAGAAGCTCGTCAACTCCGGGCGCGACTGGACGCTGAAAGACGTTGCCGACACAGTCCGAAACAAAACCGGCGCGGGTGACTCGGTGTGCGATCGCATCGAGACGGCCCTCGAGACGGCACAAGGCAAGTCCTTCATCCGGGATAAGGAGTGTGAGCACCAACTCGACTGGTCAGACATCATGCAAAACGAGGACGTGATTACCTCGTTTACCGTCCACACCATCCGCGAGCCCTCGGACCGGCTACTGGTACTGTCGTACCTACTCGACTCGGTCTACGACGCCCGTGAGCAACTCACGCGGCACAATCTGACCGAGAACTTCGCGCCGATGACCATCGTGATGCGCGAGATGCACAAGGTCGCACCACGGAGCAAGTCCGAACAGGAGGCAGAGAGCACGATGGAGGGCTACATGATCGATACACTCTCAGAGTTGTTCGCGCTGGCCCGCCACGCGAACACCGAGATTATCGCGGACACGCAGGAGTTCAAACAGCAACTCTCATCGGAAGTATCCGGGCTGTTCGACCACATCTACTGTTTCCAAAGCCACGTCCCCGACGTGAAAAATATCTTCAAGACGCGACTCGACGACACCGACCCGGCAGAGACGATCGCCCAGTTCGAACAACCGGGGAAATGCGCGCTTGTCAACGAGGACGGCTACACCATGCCGATTCAGTTCGCGCCGCCGCCGTGTCACCACCTCGAAGCCAAAGAGGACGGTAGCGGCCTCGGAATGCGGGCTCGAGTCGACGAGACCGGCGAGAAGCTACTCCCGGCGCCGTGGAACGCGAACGTCCCGGCACGGCTCAAGTTCGACGACACGCCGGACGACCCGGTCGCGGAGTTCTGCGAGAAGTTCATCGACCAGACGAACGACATGAACGACTACGCAGTCAAAGAGTACATCACAGACACGTACAACGAGTGGGCGAAAGTCCAAGACAAGAAGATTATGAGCCACGACAAGATCCATCGGCGCGTAAAGAACCACTTCGACCTTGGGGACGACACTGATGCGAAGCCAACTGTCGACGGTGAGCGGAAGTATGCTCACCGGACACTTGTGCTTCGTGGCGAGGACGTTCCAATATAGACCACGGCCACCAAAGGCTACCACAGGCCTATCGCGTCGGCTACCTAAAATCGCAAGAGGAAGTCGGGATGCCCACCATGTCTACCGGTCTTGGCCCTGAGCGATAGTCCTGTATATTGGAAAGCGCGCGCATTACGCCCGCGGAATCAAATAGTACAGCAAAATTTCATGAAACGCGCCTACGCACACGTGAGAAGCAACTCCACCGACCGACCGCCGCCAATCGACCTCGAGCCGTCGTATCGCAATTCCAACTAACGAATTATCAACATCGCAATTCCCGATCCAGTGTTCAATCAATGAACCAACCAGCATCCGCTCCGCATGGATCAGACTACCACAATCAAGACGAGCCGGATCAGCATCGAACTGAGGGACGTCGACGAAGAAATACTGTGGCTCTTGCTCGAGGGCCGCTGCACGCCGCGCTACCTTGCCGGCGAGATCGGCGTCGTCCAACAGTACATCTCGCAACGACTCTCGAGACTCGTCGAGAACGACGTCGTCACGAAGGTCGATCGCGGACTGTACGAGCTGCCCGACGAGTATCGCCAGGAGGTGACGGCCGATGAGTGAGACCACGTCGCCGGGCTCGAAGTTCAACCCCTTCAACTGGCCAGACCACCTCCGACAGCGCCGGACCAAAGACCCAGACGAGCCGTCAGCTCGAGACGTTCATGATCCCCATACGTGGGAGGACCCGGACCCGTCGATCCGCGAACGACTCACGCCGAGTACGGCCGCCCAGTGGCTCTTACTCGGTGCTGGCCTCTTACTGTCTGCTGGGTTGGTCCTGTATCTGTATCCGATATTTGGAACGACGTTCAAGAATCCGCTGGCGCTTGGTGCGTTCGGATTCCTGTCTTACAGCCTCTTGGTGTACCTGAAAGGCCGGCAGGACGGCATTCAAGCCTACATCGACATGGCAAAGTCGCTGGTCTACTACGGCGACGACTTCGATCTCCGCCTTGGGGAAGAGCAAGGCGAGCAAGCCGGTCGGTCGCTGTTTTCGCCCTACGTCGATCTCTCCTATGGTGGCTTCAACTCCCGCCCGCTCAAGAAGCGAGACCTCCCCTACGAGGCGTCGAAACTCCGGTCGAACCGGAGCGACGACGCGGGCGAGGAACCCGTCGTTGATCGACTGAACGCGACGACGGTCACGAAAGAGACCGACAACTTCGGCACGGTCATGTTCACCCACGCCTCGGACCTCGAGTACGACGAGTTCGGGCTCTACTCGGATCGCTATACGCCACTGCCGAACGAAATGGACGAGGATGTCGTCGACAACGTGAACCAGCTTATCGACAGTCTCGAGCACTCGATTAAGACGCTTGACCAGAAGGTCGACATGTACCAGGAATCCAACGAAGAGCTTCGTAACGTCAAAGAGAGCCAGACCGCGCCGCAACTCAAAGAAACGCTGCAACTGCTGGGTATGCTCCGTGGGATGTTCGACCAGGACGGCCGCCGAACGACGGACGTGGAGGACTTCGAGAACCCCTACGACAAACTCGAGGAGGAGATGAACCAATGAGACGCATCACCACGGCCCTGCTTGCACTGCTGGCGATCTCGTCGCTGCTCGTCGCCGCGTCGGGGACTGCCTTCGCGGATGAACGAGCGGAGGTAACGGTCTCGCAACCGGACTACATCGACGCTGAGGTCTCGACCGACCGCGCCGAAAACGCGACCGTCTACCACGCCCACGGCCCCGAACAGACGCTTACACTCGAGAATGCGAACTACTCGAACGTGACCGACGTCGGAGTCCTCGACGGCCCCGGAACGATCGAACCGAACGACGCAACCGAGACGTTCACGTTCGATCCGCAGGGCAACGAGGCAACGACACGCGTCTATTTCGACGTCCGCGAGAACGGCGCAACGACGCGGTATATCGCTGATGTTCGCGTCTCAGACGTTGCGTGGGCGCACGTTCCCCAGAGTAAGTACGACGACCAACAGGACGAACTTTCAACGTGGGAATCAGTCAAACGCGACGCCCAGAACATCGCACCCGGGCAGGACCCAACGGAGACGATTCGGAGCGGCCTCCAGAAAGAGGGTTTCTTCGCGTCCCCCGGCCAGTCGTTGCTCAACGACATGATCGGGACGGTGACGATGCTGTTCTGGACGCCCGGCGGGCTCGTCATCGGCGGTCTGATCCTCGCGATTGTGGTCGTCTCGATCGCGAAACACTACCGCTACCGGAACCGCACGCAGAAACAGTTCGCCGAACTCGAGGAAATGCAACGCGAGATCGACGACGCGTGGCTTCAGAAGGCTCGAAAGATCATCCCGCAGATGAGCCTCAACGAGATGTTCCCCGACCACATCGCCCGTGCACTCCGTGACCACCTTGGTCGGAACACGTGGCTGGCGTTCAAGCAGTACAGCCTCTTCCGGTCGCCGGCGTCGGTCAAAGGAACGATGCTCCAGATGATGGCCCAGGTCGGCTACGTCGGCCGCCTCGAGTACGACGAAAACGGCCAGCTTATCGAGGCACGTGCGGTGAAAGGCTCGCTCGAGGACGATGGTGACGATGACGGAGAGTCGATCCCGATCTCCGACGGCGGCGAGCGAACCGGCCACGTGGAAACGTTCGACCTCTCGAATCTCGAGTACGAAAACGACCGTGCTCGCGAGATTATCGAGATGATCCCGGCCGACGACCTCGATGAGCGCGTGTTCGACGAGGAGATCGATATCTCGCGGGTCAACTTCCCGATCGACAACGACGAGGTGAGCGACGCCGAGCTGATCGACGAACTGAACCCCTCCTTCCCCGGCGACTTCGAGGACCGCGAACAGTACGCTCGCGTCCTCGCTGAACTCATGCAGTTCGTCGCCGACCACGACACGTACACCGACGACGAGGGCAACGTCCGCCGGGAGATGGACCTGCTGTCGTTCCTGATGGAGATGGATACAATTCTCCACGACGAGGCAGACTTCCCGCCCGCGTACATGTACCAGAAAGAGTTGCTGTGCGCTGCTGAACACATGGACAAAGGTGAGCGACTGAACGAACGCGTCGAATCCGCCGAACTCGACGGCGTCTCGAGTTCCCGAATCAACCTTGATGGCGTCGGAGGTGCTGACTGATGGTCCTGCGGCTACTCGAGAAGAGTGCACCGGTGAAACTCGAGGGAACGGACCGCTTTGCCTTCCGTTGGGGGCTGGCGTACATCATCTTCTTGCTGGCCGCCTCTGCGGCCCTGTTGCGTCTCCTCGGGGGCTCGAGTACTGTCAGCCAGTGGCGGACGGCCGTCTCGTGGCTCGCGTTCGCGACGCTGATCTTCTTCATCGCCGCGGCGAACAGCTACCTCAAGTACGACGCGACCGACGAACGCGAACGCGACCACCTGCGGGCGATTCGGCCCCAGTTGATCAACGTCTCACCGACGAAACTGACGATTCACCGAAGCGAATCCCTCGCCGGCTATCACGACCGGATTCTCGGGCTGTTCGACGGCGAACGGCCCGACGACGTCGCGACGGTCCGTGAATCGCTTGCAGAGTTCCGCCAGGTATGGGACGAACGGACCCGTGTCCTGCCGGGGCTTGCCTCGAAGTTGGCCTACGAGGGTGCCTTTATCCTCGTTGCTGGGTCGGTCCTGTACCTCCCGATATCGTGGTGGTCTGGGGGCGAATCAGCCGGCTTCAACATCACGCTCGAGCCGGTTGTCTCACTCCTTGGGACGCTTGCGACCGCGTTCCCCGGCTCGGAGGTTGCCCTTCCGCTTGGCCTGTCGCTGGTTTTGCTCGCCGGCGAAGCGCTGTACCGGCACTGGTTGGCCCTGTCGCTCACCCTCTTTGCCGGCGCGGCCGTCATTACGTGGCTCGACCGTGTCACCGCCGAGGATCTGGACGTAACGCTGTACCCCGACCGACGGGTCGCGGCCAGCGGCCTGGTCGGTGTCCTCGCGATGATCTACGTCGTCGGGGCGGCCGTCGCGACCGTCGTCGGCGGACTGTTCGGACTCGTCGGCCTATCGATCATCGGCGACGTACTCGGGCTGCTTGCGGCCGGCTTTATCGCCGTCGTGTTCGGCCGAGACGCCGTCGCCGACCTGCGTGCCCGTCTCGTCACGCGCCAGCAGTGGCCCGACGAGAACACCGAACTCGTGGCCGTCTACCTCGTCTGCCGGAAGGTCTTCGCGGCCGCTGGCTTGCTCTGTCTGCCGCTGGTGGTCGCGTACTCGGTGTCTGTTGTCGGGAGCGGCCGCCTCTTTGCCGTCGCTCTCGAGGTGGCCCGCGCCCCGTGGCACATCAAACTCCCTGCGGTGGCCGTCGTTGTCTTCGCGCTGGCACTCGTCGCGCGGAACTACCCCGATCTCGCCTCGCAACTCCGCGAGGCCTGCCGCCGGGCGCTGAGTTCCCAGCTCGTCCGCGGGATGTTATTTTCTCGTGGGATTCCGATTCTCGCCGTCCTCGTCGGCTTCGGGCTCTCGTTCCCATTTGCCGTTCAGTCCGGTGCTGGCCCGCCGGCAGCGATCCTCGTCGGCATCATCGTCGGAGCGTTCGCGAGACTCGCGACGATGGCATGGCAGGCGTCGAAATACCGCTTTATCGACTTCGCCAACCGCGATAGCGGCCGGTCGGAGGTCGTTGTCGAAGCGTTCACGCTCGAGGACGCCGACGGCGAGGACATCTATGTGGCCCGCGTGGACGGCCACGAACTCGCCCACCGGGACAAAGACGTCCTCGTGGGCGTCGTCCTGAAAGAAGTGCGTGAGCGCCTCGAGAGCGGCGAGATTCGCCCCTCATTCGCCCACTACTACTTCGAAGAAGCGACCGAGCACGGTCACGTCGATATCGGCTTTGTCGCCGACGAGTACCGCGGTGATATCAAGACCCGCATCGACGCGACGCTACGCGAGCACGATGGTGAGCTCGAGGTCGAAAAGCTGGACAAAGAAATGAAAGCAGAGTACGCCGACGCCGCGTACAAGCAAGCGATTCGGGCGCTCGAGGGACGCGGTGAGATCGACGTTCGGCGCGGGAAGTACGTCCTGCACTGATGTACGACGATCCGTCAGTGTGGGAACTCGGCCTCATCGCGGCGATCATCCTCGCGGCAAGCGTCCGCGACCGCCTCGAAAGCGACCCCGACCCCATCGAGGAGGCCAAACGCCTCTACGCCGAGGGCATGATCGACGAACCAGAACTCGAGCGCCGCATCGAGGAGGCCGTCGACGACGACCACGAGGCGATCCGGCTGGTCGTCGAGGACGTCAATGGCGTCTCTGACTCACGCTCGAAGGCGATCGCCCGCGAGTACGACTCGCTGGACGAGCTGCGTGCGTCCGATCGGGAGAAACTCGAGGGCGTGCCGGGGATTGGAGAGGAGTTGGCCGAGGCCGTGCTCGAAAGGGTTCGATCCACCGGAAACGCGGAGTGATAGGTACGTAACCAGGCTCTATCGAGTATGGGAGCGTGATGGGCTCTCGCTACCACTCTCATTATGTAACTTATCGATGGCCCAGGGAGTGAATAGGTACAATGTGATTTCGAAGTTATTCAGACAGAGGTTGATCGCAATTTCTTCAACCATACATATATAGTGTAATTACGAGTGACCCATTTAAAGAGAGACCAGCTTAGAGAAGTGCCTCTACCTCGAAAGCGATCAACACGTAGGCCGTATCTATCGATCTACCCAATGCGTGTGCACGAGCACGCCAACAACACCCGCAGCCCCAATTATCGTTGCGAGTTTTATCTCGAGTGACAGCGATCTCCTAGATAGGAGCAACGCGACTCCACCGAAAAACACAGCGAACCCAACCGTATGAGTGACGCCACGATGGGTTAGCAGTTCATCAAGGCTGTGTCCCGCTCCTTTTGCAACTGCCGCAAGCCCGACTACCAGTACACTACTACCAACCACGCTGACGGGGAGTTCTGTCAGTCCGAGCGCAGTCACCAATTTCAATCCGACCATCCTCGGTATCCATGGATTTTGTACGGACACGAATAGAGCCCCAACGACAGCCGTGCCGATGAGGATTTTCCCAAGGTATCGTCTCGGGATAGACGAATGGATGTCGATATCTGGAAGCACTGATCCTATTAATAGAACAGTGAATACGCCTCCGATTAGAATTGCTATCGTTCGTGGGGGATAGCCCTCTTTAATCGCATATGTGCCCGCAAGAGCGGCAGCAACGATCGCTACGATTGCTCCCGCTCGAACGTGTTCGTCGAACCCACCCATTTTGATCAGGTAGAACCAGAACCTCACATGATAAAGAAGTTCGTGAACGCGAGACCGTCACACAGGAGCTACTCACGAACCTCGTCGATACTCTTCGAGACGTCTTCCATTTGAAGGTCTGAATACGCTTCGTGTGTTGTCTCGATAGACTGGTGCCGCAACGCTTCTTGAGCCTTTTCGGACATGCCATTCGCGTACAGGTCGCGACCGAGCGCCCGTCGAGCGCCGTGGAGCGTGAGATAGTCGTAATCGCCGTCGGGGTCGATGTTCGCCTCTTTCGTGAGTCGTTTCAACAGCCGGCGAACGCCCTCTTTGGAGATCGACGGCGGCGGGACCTCATGTTCACGGTGTAGCGAGTCGAGAACCTCGGTTTTCCCCGCGTCGCCCCTACCCTCGAGTGCCGCAGATACCGCTTCCTCACTGACCGTTTCCTCGAGTCGGTCCTTTTTCGATCCATAGTGGCCGGTCGGGAAGACTGGCCACTCGTCGGTCGGCGGCTCGAGGAAACCGTACCACCGATCGAGCACGTTGTGAACGCTTTCGGGGAACGGTGCCTCTTCGTACTCGCGAGACTTTCCATACACTTCGATCAACTGCCGGTCGAAATCGACGTCCGACCAGCGCAGGCCCGGTCGCTTGTCGTCTTTCGGGTCGGCGAACAATTCCGCTCCGCGTGCGCCGGTGCCGCCGAGCATCACCACGATCGCCCGGTCGCGCAGTGCCGTCTGTGCGTCGGTTCGGATCGTTCCCTCGAGCGCCATGTCGACACGCTTGGTCGCGTAGTGCTCGAGTTGCTTTCGGTCGCGGTCTGACCAGTACTGGGTTTTCCGCTTCCCGTCGTCCTGCGGGAGTGGGTCCTCTGCCGTGTTCGTATTCGCCGGGTTCGTCTCGAGGTGCTGTTCGCGGACACACCACGACAGGAACGCCCGCACGTAGGCGAAGTACGTCTGTGCCGTCGACGCCGCGAGTCGTTCGTCCGGGTCGTCCTCGAGTTTGACCTTATCGTAGAGGTGTTCGCTGAACCGGCGGACGTGTGTCGGCTCGAGGTCGCCGACCAGCTCGACGCCGAGTTCGTTCCGGCAGTGTCTCGCGAATCGGTACAGCGGCGAGCGCATGGTCGTCTCGGACCCGTCGGCTTTGATCTTGTACCGTAGGTAGTCGTCGACGGCCTCGCGGACAGTCGTTCCCCCGGAGTTAGCCCGTCTCTCGCTGGGTGTAGACATTCGTATGTGGGGTACAGTGTCTACCCTAGTAAAGTCCCTTGGTTAAACTGGTATTTAGCCAAGTGTATCAAATAAGGCCTGTATCGTCTAATATCAGTACTTTCGAGACCCAACACCGCAAAATAGTATTCTATATACTGTATGTCGCTATAGCTTTCTTTCCTCTTCGATTAACTCCGCGACACGTTCTGGTTCTTCCGACGCTAATCGCAAGACGGCGTCGTGAATTTCCCGTTTTTCTTCGTCTCGAATACCTGCTTTTCGCAGTTCAGGGATGATCGTGATACCGAGCGCGTCGTCGAAATTGTCCCACGTCTCGCCTCGAGCATAGAGCGGCCGTTGTCGAACCTCGGAGTATTCGAACGGCGGCCCCTCGGTTCCAGCACTCTCCTCTGTCTCTCGAGTAGGCTTGTCTGACGACTGTTCTCGGTGAGTATCATCCGAATCAGATTCTGACGACGAGTCGGCATCGCTCTCGAGGTCGTCGAACGGATTGCTCATCGATCGACACCTCCGTTCGAGACGATCCCCGCAAGCTCCTCGTAGTACGGGATTTGGTCGCTCTCTGGGTCGTGATCCTGCAGCGGCTGGTTATGCTGTAGCGACCGGGAGAGTGCCGATCGGTGGCGAATTCCCGGCTTCGGCGTCGCGATCTCCCCGCTATCGATTTGGTCGAACTCGTCAGCCGTGATCCGAGCAAAGTCCGGTACTGCTTCTTGGAGCGGTTGTCCAGGGTTGACCTCGTAGCTGGCCGTATTGAGATTCTCGAGAAGTTCGCGATCTTCGGTCTGCTGGTCGATCCGGTCAGAGAGTTTGTTCGGGACGACCGCGAGTACGTCGACGTCGATGTACTCACGTGCGGGTTCGATGAGTCGTTCCATCGTGCGCTTGTAGCCGCCGATCGCGCTCGAGCCCGGTTCGATCGGGATCATAACGTTGCCCGTCGCGACGAGGGCGTTGTTGTTCAGCATGCCCGGATACGCCGGACAGTCGAAGACGATGTAGTCGTACTCGTCGCCGAGAAGTGGGTCCACGATCTTCGATTTGACCCTCGCCGATCCCTGCATTGCCCCAGCAAGGTCTTTCTCAACGTCCTCGAGCGTGTTCGACGACGGTAGCAAGTCGAATCCGTACTCGGTTGACTGAATGAGGTCTGCCGGCGTCGCATTGCCCTCGAGAATTACGTCGCCGAGATTCACGTCGCCCTGGTAGGCGTCCTCGAAGCCGAGGCCGTTTGTTGCGTGGCCGTTCGGGTCCAGGTCAGCGAACAGGACATCGCCGCGCTCAGCGAGCTGCCGAGCGAGGTTCATCGAAGTCGTGGACTTTCCGACGCCGCCCTTGAGAATGACGACACTAACTGCGCGCGGATCGTTCGTAGCTGCCATATTATGTGACTCCGTCCGCTGCAGTAGGCGCAATAGGAGCCTATTGTGCCGAGTACTGTTTCAGCGGACGATATACACGTCATTCTATAGGTTCTTAGTTCTACTGCAATAGCTACAATAGGTACCTCAGGTAAGGTAGCTACTGTGCCTATTGTACCTACTGCACCTATTGTAGATAGTGCACGCCGCTATCAGACAATAGCCACTCGACGGGGAGTAGGAGTCACAGGCGGCAAAGCCGCCCCAGTTGAAGCTGGTATTTGGCAGCCGACAGAGTCGGCACTTGAGGATATGCTCGCAAGTAGGATAGGCGTTGTGTCCTACACGTAGTCATGCGTCTTCGTCGCTCTCATCTTCGCCATCGGCCTGGTCCCGAGATCTCGCCGCGCGGCCGGCATCTGTATCTGGCCAGTCTTCCCGCTGGTACTCACCAGGATGTTTGCTGTTGATGTGCTCGGTCAATTCTGAGATTTCGCGCGCCTCATATCCGCAGTCGGGATCTGGGCACTCATATACTCTGTTAGATGGCATGATTACTCAGCCTCCGGAATTTTGACTTTGTATCGGCAGTCCCTATTCGGACAATTCGTGTACGCACCCCGTGGCATGGAGCCAGTGTACGTCCAGGCGTGGTCGCACTCGTGACAGCGCATTCGGATTCCGTCGGACATCGATGTGTAGTACTACAAAATCTCACATAGAAGTAGCGGTCGAATCATCCCCTCACATTCGCCTACTCCACGGGCTCGAGAAATCTGTCCGGGGGCTTGATCGATGGTGGCTACAGTTTTTTCAGAGACATCGTGATAGAAGGTGGCTATGGATTCCGTTGAGGAAGACCCAGACAACTGGAAAGAGATGCGTGAAGTCGTCCTCGAACGAGACAATCGGAAGTGCCAATTCTGTGGTGTGAGCGATGACGCCCACAAACAACGGTACAACAAGGGACTTCATGTCCACCATCTGAACCCGCGTCGGAATGGCGGATCCGACAAGGAAGACAATCTACTCACTGTCTGTCTAGGCTGTCACAAGGCTCTGGAATCTGCGACGAAGAAGGCGATAACGAACCATCTGGAAGCAGTCCAAGAAACAGTTGAAAATATGCGTAAGCATGCTCGCATTGACCGTCACCAGGCAGTTGATGAGGGAGATACGCCACCCATACGCGATGGAATGATTCCGTGGTGGCACCTTCAGGAAATGGACTCGTGGAGTCAAGCAATCTACTATCTCGGACGTGCAGAAGGACTCAAGCTATGGGCTGCCGAGATAGAGGACGTGTTTCCGGACAGCGAATAAGTCGTTCAGCAGGTTGGTCGCCTTCCATTTCACTCACACTCCATAATACGTCTGAGGAGTCTTCGTCTTCTCTCCGTCCCTCCTCTCTCAGCCCAGACGCGAATTGCTATTGCTCCGATGATAAGGACGAAACCGACGGCAGCAAGCACGTACTCGATACCGTCGAAGACGGCTACAGCAGTTCCCGGTCGCATGACGATATAGCCTGCCACTAGATACAAGATCGAGCCGATGAAGATCGGCACGAAAGAGAGGTTCGTGAGTGCTTTGTGAATCTCATAGTCGGACATACGATTCAGTTGTGCCTCAGGTCGGTCACTCATATTTCTCCTCGGGGATTTCGACGTCGTCCGCAGCTGGGACGTAGTTGACGAACCCGCACGATTCGCAGACCAGCGCGATCTCGTCCTCCCGGTCGGTCTTGTGCCACTCGACGTGTCCCTCGTGTTCATGACCGCACTCGGGACAGCGGTAGTCTCCCGTGTCGGACGTTGCATCTCCCGTCATCGGTTCGCTTCACCCCCGAAAGCGGTCAACTGTTCTTGCGGGTTCTCCTCGTCGACAGCTCGCTCCTCAACGGGACAGATCCGATGAACCTCGCCGTCGATCGTCGCCTCGGCGTGCTCCTCGAGCGGCTCGCCACAGCGGTGGCACCAGTCCATCGAGACGTCTCGGTCTCCGATAGTGTACTCGTCCTCCATGTCTCAGTCCTCCTTGGTTTCCCACGGTAGCGCCCCGCAGACGTGACATTCTCCGTGTTCGGTCGTTGCCTCTCCGCAATTATCGCACTCGTATGCGTATTCGGGATTATCGGTCGTCATGGCTCAGTTGTCTCCCGTAGCGGGTAGCTTGACCCATTCGCTCGAGCAGTTAGCACACGGTTCGTCAGCCGGCACGGTGTCACCACAGCCACGGCAGACACCGCGAATAGTCCTCTTTCGAGACGAATCGCTCATAGTACCCCCGCGAATTTCCCCGCGACGAACGTCAGTGTCACGCCGATCGCCAAGATAGCGGCCATCAGCAGGAGTTCTCGATTCATCTGGCTCTTTGATTGATCGCTCATTCTTGACACCCGTAGCAGACCCAGAGTCCGCCGTATGCGCTACCTTCGCGCTCATTACACTCAGTACCACACAGACCACACTGGCGACCGAGATCAAGTCGGTGGGACAAACTTAGCTCACCTCGAGTTCTTCGTCGAACTCCTCGTTTCGTCGCTCTCGGCTCTTGAAGACACGGCCACAGCACTCGCAGTGACAGTCATAGCTGCCGTGGTACTCCGTGAAGTGCGTCCAGTGCGAGCCACAGTGAGCGCACGGTTCGGCCTCTTGGTCGTAACTGAGCGGGCTGACCTGAATCTGATTACCTTCGCCCGCGGACGTTGCACGGTCAGACATCGAGAATCACCTCGACGTCGTCCATTCTCGAGTGGCTCGAGCAGAACGGGTCGTCCGTCATGTGCGAGACTGCGTTCTGGCAGCGGCCACCGTCGGCCTTCTTCGCGACACACTGCTGGGTGATCTCGGCGTCATCCCGCCGATCGAGATCGTCGTCGGGCCCGACATCGACCCCGAAGCGAGAAAGTTGATGGTCCGCATTCATCGCTGATCACCACTCGGCTGTTCGTTGCACTCGCACTCGTCAAGAGCGCGGTCGACGAATCCCTGAGCCTCGTTGATCTCCGAGAGAACATCGCCGACCGGCGCATCCTTCGCGTTCTGGAGCGCGTGCTTAGCGCGTAGAAGGCTGTGTTTCGGTTCCTGCATTACACTGGCACCTCCGATCCGATAAGGACGTCTTCTTGATTCTCGTCGATGAACTGCCGTCGTTCAGCGTCATCGATCGGATCCGTCCCGTTGAGTGATGCACTCGGGTTGTTTCCGAGGAAACCAGGCCGCTTCATGTCGACCATGCGAGCGGCCTTCACGAGCTCGTCTTTCACATTGTCTGGATCGCCGACGAGAAACACCGTAACCGTGTTCTCGTGCGTCGAGTGGTCGCCGTCTGCTGCAACCTCGATCTCGAGTACTCGATTGACTCGCTGGGAAGATTGTTCGCTCATGCTATCACCGTCTGTTGAGTTCGCTGGTCTCTCTGGTCCGACCGGTACACCATTCCGCGCCTGTCGAGAGTATCGCCTAAGTCCTCGGGATACTCGCCGAAGACTGCGATGATCGACGGGAACGGGGCGTTTCTGACTTGTTCTCGAGGATCGCCGAACGTCAAGCGTCCTTCAAGGAACGCGACCGCGTCTGCCTTCGTCGCATACTTGTGGAACCACTGGGTCGATGTGCGAGCTGGCGCGAGAACCAGCACAAGATCGACATCCTCTCGGTTTGACTCGTTGACCGCCTTCTGCATCCACGACTCCATGTCCGAATACGGAGGATTACACCAGACAGTACCGAACCAGGCCTGTTTCAGCCCGTCATCTTCAGCGGTATACGTCTGCTCTGCGATCGACTTGCGTTCTGCTCCAGAACACGGATCGAGGTCGAATCCGCCGACAGCTTTCTCGAGTGAGCGGAGGAGTTCTGGGGGAGTGGACCATTCATCGGTCTTTGACCCGAAGTGTCCCGGCGGCGTGTCCCATTTTTCGCGATCAGTTCCTTTCTCGGACATTACGCGGACTCACCTCGTTTGCAGCGTGCGTGAACGTAGTCACCGCTCTCTACCGGCTGACCAACAGCTAAACCAGCGCGTAGCGCCCACTCCTCGTCGGCATACAGTGGTTCGTCACACTCTGGACAGCAAGGGAGGTCGGTCATTGGTTGAGCCACCTCCCGAGGTCATCGTGGCAGCCCTCACAGAGCTGGAGGAACTCTCGGTCGCCCTCCCAGGTTCGAGTCGCGAGATCGCCGCATCGATCACACGTGATCGGTTCGGGTGCGAACTCTGTTCCACCCTCCTGCATCTTTGAGCCTGGGGCTGGGTGATTTCTTCCGCTCATGCTGTCACCTCCGGCTTGAGCCGGCCGCTCTTTCGCAGTTCAGTCTCGCACGTCGAGCAGACGCCCATCTTCTTGCCGTCGATCCTGTACGAGTTCGAGACGTGGCCGTTATCGCAGACCTGACACTGACCAAGTCCGTTCATGCTTCTGCGTCACCTCCAAATTTCTCCTTGTGGACGTTCAGAACAGTATTATTTGAGACTCCGAACACATCTCCCACATCCCTGCTGGACATCTCGGTTGCGTCGTATAGGGATGCTATAGCCCAACGTTCGGGTGGTTTCACTTTCCGGTGTAGCTTCTGATGATCCTCGTTTGAAACCAACTCGAGGTTATCTGGCCTGTTATCCCAGTGGAGCCCATTCTCGTGATGGACATGGAGTTCCCCCGCTTCCTCAAATCCGAACTTTGCGACGGCCAATAGTCGGTGGACGAGGAGGTTGTTGTCACCAGATCTCCACTGCTCATAGCCCTGGGGATTCGTTGAAAAATTCGCGTGAAGGCCGTGATTCAACTGCTTGGCCTCTTTGATCGATCTTTTCTCGATCCCGTGTTCATCGAGCCATTTCAGCACGGTAGAGATGGAGCAATCGAACAGCTTGCGGATATCATTTGCTGCCATCTTTTCGTCGACATACAGCTTCTCCATCAACTCCTTGTCCCGCCATGGGTTCTGCTGTTCTTCTGGATACAGTTCATTTCCAGATTTACCGCTCATTGGTGCTCACACTCCTCGTTTGGACACGTCTTGCCGACCTTCCAGCTATTCGGTCCGTCTGACTTGGTGTAGGTCTCGTATGGAGTATCGCACAGGATGCACCGGCCGTACGGTGCCTCTTCCTGCTCGGTCCCATCGGCAGACATTACGCTGGCACCTCCACATCAACGCCAGCTTGCTCGAGGTACTCGTCGTCGATCTCTGCGAGCTTGCGCTTCGTCACGCGTGAGAAGTGATCCGGGTCGGGATCGGAACTCTCGAAGTCGTGGTATCCGAGGCCCACGACCTTCATGACGAACCCTTCGTTCGTCTCGACGTTGCGCTTGTCGACGCGACGCTCCACGTTCTTCTCTGCCACCGCGTAGGGCTGCTCCCGAGACTCGACGAGGCCGACGTACTCCTCCTTCGGATGGCTCGTGACGAGGTACAGGTGCAGGCGATTGCCTTCGTCTTCGGACTTATCAACGCCGCCGTCAGTCACCAGAACCGGCTCGCTACCGTCGTTCTCCGCACTGGACTCAGTGGATTCTTCCTCGAGTTCGTCCCACGACGGGGAAGAGCAATCGCAAGTACCCGTGCCGCTTGGTGTCTCGACGGTCGCCGACTCGACTTCGTCGGGCTGCCAGAGTCCGTCGTCAATCCGGTAGTCGCTCCCAATCGTCCACGCCTGGAGTCGGTCACTCCAGCGGGCGAATGGACACGACTCCAGGTCATCCTCATCGACGTCGAGTCCCTCGGCTTCCTCGTCGCTGAACGAGGAGCACGAATCGCATCTCCACGAACTGTGGTCGTGTGCATCCGTTGGTTCGCCCATGTGTGGCGTCGCATCTGGCTCGCGGACCAGTTCGCCACAGCACTCGCACTCGACGACAGCGTTCGATTGGTAGTGGATTGATTCAGTGATCAGCCCCTCCTGAACGCTCATTTCGACCACGGGGGCCGGTCGATCCGGTGCCTCGAGTTCGGTAGTGACCACTTCGAGGTCCTCGAAGATCGAGAGTCCCCAGCTCTTCCGGTGGCCGTCCGGCGTCTCACCGACGATCGTCGGCTCGTCTTTGAGCATTGGGTCGTCCGTCGGGCTCTCGATATCGACGACTTGGTATCGCGTTCGCTGGTCGCGCACGACGGTTCCCAGATAGGACTCTGCTCTCCGCTTGGTCTCGTTTTCGAGTTGATCGCTCGCTTGTCTCTCTGCCATACTACAGTATATTGTAGCCAACAACTTATAGCTAACGCATACTGTAGCCTACATCATACGGTAGCTTTACAGAACTGCGTAGCCTACCGTAAATTGTAACATGGACCGCACTGCACAGGCCGTCATGGCCGACGATGGACCGCGTGGACTCATGACGGACCGAGAGCGCGAGATTCTACTCGGAGACGCTGATGTAACAGAGAAATACTACGGAGTCGTCGTTACGCGCGTGCGAAAACGGATCGATAGGCTCGGCGAAAAGGAACTCGAGGCGCTCGAGAAACACGACAGTCTCGCCGACGAGCTGCGCGAAGCCGTCTGCAAAGACTAATCCTCGTCTTCGTCTTCTCCGACGTCCATCGTATACTCGTTAGCGCCGACCTTGCTGTTCTTCTCCTTGATCTCCTGTAGCTTCTCGATGTCTTCCTCGGAGAGACCGGGTTCTTCGTCTTCGTCGTCCGGCATACCAGGCGGTACGTCACGCGCGTTGATAAGTAGCGTTACAGTGCACAACCGGACATACCGCGGAAAGACTCTACCAGTCCGTCAGATCCACTGCTCGTTTCCGCAGACGGTACATTTCCAGTGATTGTCCCCCTTGTTCCCGCTGCGCATATTGATTCCGTCAGTACCACACTCCGAGCACTCGTCCGGTTCGTTCAGCTTCATAGGTCCACCTCGCTTGGATCGACTCCAGCACAGTCGAAACAGAGTGCCATTCCGCTGTCGTCCCGGCTGAAGGTCTGTCCGAGATTGTCCCCGCACTCGCTACACTCGACTGGGACGGTTTCGAAGCGAATCGCTTCGACCGCCTCGGCCGTCTGCTGTGCCTTCTCGACTTTCTCTCGAGCCGTGCTGAGCGTATTGTCCAGCGTATTTTTCGATATTCCCATCGAGTCCGCCGCAGCCTCTCGAGGAACCGCCTCGACGTCACGGAGGACAAACGCCTCTGCCTGCCGCTCAGTCAATAAGCCGGCGTTGGCCAGCTCGGAAACCGCGTCGTCAGCGTTCATTCGACGTCCTCCCATTCAAGTTCGACCGTGTGCGGTGCGTAGTGGCTGACCCGTCCAATATCGAACTCCTCGGGGAGTGAGTGTTTCAGTTCCTCCCAGAAGATCCGGCGTCCCTCTTCAACGAACTTCTCGATGCCGCCGCCTTCTTCGATTTCTTCTTCGGAAAACTCGCTGCGCGTATTGGCTTCGGTCGGCCACTCAACACCGCCGTAGGTGCTGAAGAAGTCCGTCTCCTCGAGCATGATCGTCTCAGGCGAGATGTGAATCGGTTTCTCGTTCCACTCGTCGTTGTAGTGAACACCCTGCTCACTCTCGTAGTATTCAGCCTCCATTTCGGCCTCGAACGGCGGGTACAGGCGAAGGACGTACGAGCGCCCCCAGCGGTCCGGTTCGTCCAGGAAGTTGCGCTTGAGTGCTTTCTTGAAGGTCTCGAACGAGATCGTGATTTTCTCGACCTTCGCGAGTCGGTCGTCGATCTGGTTCATTGGGTCGTCGCCGCCGTCGGCCGCAATCTGTTGCGCCATATTACTACAATACGGTGGTAACTACTTATACTTTACCCCCAATTGGTAGTAATGGGACAATCGGACGACAGACTAGATTCTCGGATCTAGCACACACCACGTTGCGAGTGAAACTTTCGAGCTGGAGGAAAAAGAT
Source organism: Natrinema salifodinae (assembly GCF_900110455.1). Classification (NCBI taxonomy): domain Archaea; kingdom Methanobacteriati; phylum Methanobacteriota; class Halobacteria; order Halobacteriales; family Natrialbaceae; genus Natrinema; species Natrinema salifodinae. Next base: position 47,948 of record NZ_FOIS01000007.1, read on the forward strand.
CAGTCTGCGTTATCGAGCGTCGTCGAGATCTACATAACTCCCCTCAGTCGCAGAGAGCCACGCACCGTGAGCCGTATCCTCGCGCACATCGAAGATCTCGAACTCGTCGGGCGCGCCGGAATTGCGGACGTGAATCGAATCGATCTGGTAGTCGTTCAGCGCGACCCACTCGAAGGTATCCAGTCCCTCGCTCATTGATAGTACAGTACCTCCAAGTTTGATTGCTTGCCAAACGAACATCGTTGAAATATTGTGCGCATATTAGTGGAGCAGTTTTCCGAGAAGCGTGCTCGATTCCTCTTCGTCTTCGGCTTTCTTGACACGACTGACTATCGGGCGCTCATCGGGCTCCCATTCGTGCCGAAGACTACGGCTGCACCACGGGCAAAACTGGCCGCCGTCTTCCCCAACTGGAGAAGGGAATCCGCCACCACAGTCGGGGCATTCCCAACCGCTCATCGGCGACCACCCATCTTGTTGAACGTACACGAGGTGCAGCGTTGTGGGGTCATCCCTGTATCGGCCATGTTTCAGTTGTCCTCCATAGCGGATTGTTCGTCAACGACGCTCGTCGGCCAGAGGCGCCGTTGCACTTCCCACTTGAATTGCGGAATCAGGCCGCTCTCGTATCCCATCGCCATGAACCAACACGTCGCGCCAGTATAGACGCCGAGCCACGGTTCGGCGATGAACGCGATCGCCGCCGGACCGAACACCAGCGCGACTACGAGCCCGCCGCCGAGAAAGAGCAGCCCGTCGAACGTCCATTCCTCGTCGAGCGGAGCAGTGCTTTCGGTCATGGTGTATCAGTTCTCTCCATCTGAGTGCCTTCCTCCTGTTCTGTTTCCGTCTTGAGTGAGCGCTCAACTGATTCGAGTTGGAATTGAATGTCGGCGTACTCGTCGTGATCGTAGACACCCTTCGTTCCGCTCCGAAGGTCTGCCTCAGTGTTCTTCGTGAGTAGACACCGGGTGATTCCGGGGGCGTCTTCAACGTCTTGCCACGGCCCAAAGTAGATGAATCCGTCGTCGAACGGGTGTCTAAAGAGGATTCCACAGTACTGAGCCACCTGAAACTCTTTCTCGGTCAGTGTGATAACCAACCGTCGGCGTTCATCCTCGATGTAGCGGACGACCATATCGCCAGCTCTGGATTCAATCTCTTCCTCCGCGAACCACTCGCATTCAGTATCGTTACTCGACATCGATCTCGACCCCTTCTCGTTCTGCAACCGGTGGCAGTCGGCCCTTCTCTTTGAGACTCTCGTAGGTCGCCTCAGGGAGATCGCCGGCCATTGGATCTTTGACGGTCGTTACGTGCTTATTCGCCAGAAGAGAGACGACGAAAATGTCTTCGTCACACTCCTGGCATCGGATCACGCCGATATGACGGTCGGTGTCGAAGCGGAACTTCTGTCGGCGATCGCCGCAGCTTGGACACTCCGGGCAGTGTAGGTATTCGCTCATTCTTCGACCACCCGAACAGACCGTGAGTCACAGTCTGGGCATTCACCGTCCGGGCCTTGGAGTTCCGTTCCGTGCCCGTCCCAGCCGCAGTCTAAGCACTCGTAATCTTCCTCAACTCCGGGGAACGGCTCTCGGCGGGAGACCGGGACGCAATCACGGCTTTCGCGGTGGTCAGTCCCACAGGCCTCGCAGTCTTCGATCCAGTCCGACGGCGGCATCCACTCGGCACCACAGCACTCGCAAACCTGATCAACGAGGTCTGTACGGACGTCCTCGCTGTGGCTGTCGGTCTCGTGAGTCTGGTAACAGACAGGGCACTCTGCCTGCCAGTAGCTGTCGAGCAGCTCTTCTTTCGTTCCGACCGTCTTCATGATCCTCACCGACTTGATCCGGAAGACGCCCTCGTCGGTGGCGACCTTCTCACGGTCGTCGTAGCAGTGGTCGGCGACGCACTCGGCGTGAGCGAACTTATCGCCCGGCGATTTGTAGTGTCCCGGTTCAAGCGGGTCTACCGGCTCTCCGCAATACCGGCAGTCTGGTTCTTCCACTTCAGTTTTAGGTGGCGCTTCTGCCATACATATACGTTTCAATGTCCAATGGCATAGTTCTTTGGACTGCTTAACGCACCCCAACAGCACCCAAAGAGTTAGTGCGTATCGGAACGATAATGGCAGTATAGATGGCGGTCAAGAATATGGTCAACGAGAACTACGAACCGAACGCTCACGAGGACAAGGTGCTGGATTTTATCAAGGACGAACCCTGCGGTCGGGTGACGAACCGATACGTGCGTGAAGAGACCTCGATGCCAGCAGAGCGCGTCGATCCCGCGTTGAACAACCTCGAAAAGGCCGGCTGGGTGAAGCGACTAACGCGCGGATTCTACGAGCTCGTAGAAGACCCGAGAGACCGCTAACTGGTTCTTTTTATATTTTGGCTCTAGCCGCTTATATGGTATCGTGAATTACTAGAGCGCGAACGTGTCGAGGCCGGCTGCTTCCCGAGACCGGATCGCCGAACAGGTCGCTTCTGAGGGGTTCGACCTCACCCCCACAGAACCATCTGACGACGATTACCGATTCATCGCCGGGAAAGTGGCCGAACACGGGCCACCGATCTACTACGAAGAAGACGGGTACGAGGGCCGTGGCGAGGAGAACGCCAAGGCGATGGCGAACCTCCACGTTTACCGCCACGTCGTCGAAGGCCTGGACTCGTGGCCCGAGGTCGAGCGGCACCTCAAGACCACGCCCGGTGTTGCCGAAAACCTCGGTCTGGAGAAGCCGAGGAGCCGCGAGACGCTCCGTCTCTCGTGGAAAGAGCAGTTCGAAGACGAGAACACGAGAGAGGCGATTCGTTGTCTCGCGTGGGACCTTCGGGACTCGATCGGCTGGGGAATGGACGGCGTCCTCATGGCGATGGGCGTTGACGACCAGTCGCTCTCCTACCCGGAGTTTAGTGAAGAAGGTATCCGGCAGTCCGCGAAGGAAGACGCCTATGAGCGTATCGCGCCGATTCTCTACGACATCATCGACTTCGAACGAGCGGAGAACGCATCCGTCCCGTTCGACGATCTCGCCGACTACGCCGGCTGGCTCGCTCGCCGGCAGGACTTCCCCGAGTCGATGGAGACATACGCTGAAGAGCAAGGTCTCGACGAGGAACCGTTTGACCCGGAAACGTTCCGGCGGGCAGTGCGGAACAAGGAACGTGAGCGCGTCGTCGTCGATGGCGAGGTTCACTGGGTGAAGCCACGCGCGCACGTGGATGAAGCCGAACCTAACCCAGACCAGTATGATAGCTGGGAAGAACTGGAGGAAGACGGCGTGGACTGGAGCGTCGATCTCCTCGATGACCCCGGCGGCACCGACGACTGGCACTCCACGATGGAAGAAGGGATCGAGCAGTTCGTTGCCGAGCTGAAGGAAGAGGACATCATCGACGGCGAAGTCCCCGTCTGCATCGACGGTTCGATCCGGAGTTGGCACAAGCATCCGGAAGGAGCCGACAAGAGGCCGGACGGCGTCTACCAGGAGTCGTACTTCGAGACGAACTACGGCTGGAAGGATCTCACCGCGAACGCCATCATCGACGGTCGCTCGGTCGTATTGGCGAACGTCTCGAAGGTCCCTGGAGACCGGACGTTCC
>NZ_FOIS01000008.1 GCF_900110455.1 Natrinema salifodinae
ACCGATGGTCGATCGAACGTGCGAAACCGCTGGTGGGCTGAGGACGTCGCCTCAGTCCCGGTCTGTGGAGGTGATCCAGCCGCAGATTCCCCTACGGCTACCTTGTTACGACTTAAGCCCCCTTGCGGAGCCCAGATTCGACCCTGGTGACAGGGCCTCATCCGGACCCCACTCGGGTGCTTTGACGGGCGGTGTGTGCAAGGAGCAGGGACGTATTCACCGCCGTCTTCTGAACGGCGATTACTACCGAATCCAGCTTCATGAGGACGAGTTTCAGTCCTCAATCCGAACTACGACCGAGTTTCGGAGATTAGCGTCCCCTTTCGGGGTTGCTTCCCACTGTCTCGGCCATTGTAGCCCGCGTGTTGCCCAGCACATTCGGGGCATACTGACCTACCGTTGCCCGTTCCTTCCTCCAGTTTGGCACTGGCAGTCCTCCTAATGTACCCAACCACCACGAGGGTGTTGCTGGCAATTAGGAGTGCGGGTCTCGCTCGTTGCCTGACTTAACAGGACGCCTCACGGTACGAGCTGACGGCGGCCATGCACCTCCTCTCAGCAGGTCTGATAAGGTCATCAACCTGATCGTCACTCCTGCTGTCGATGCTGGTGAGATGTCCGGCGTTGAGTCCAATTAAACCGCAGGCTCCTCCGGTTGTAGTGCTCCCCCGCCAATTCCTTTAAGTTTCATCCTTGCGGACGTACTTCCCAGGCGGTCTGCTTCACGGCTTCCCTACGGCACAGCACTGGCTCGTAGCCAGTGCCACACCTAGCAGACATCGTTTACAGCTCGGACTACCCGGGTATCTAATCCGGTTCGTGACCCGAGCTTTCGTCCCTCACCGTCGGATCCGTCTTCCAGAGGCGCTTTCGCCACCGGTGGTCCGTCCAGGATTACGGGATTTCACTCCTACCCCGGACGTACCCCTCTGGCCTTCCGGTCCCAAGCCCCACAGTTTCCACCGGACGCCCGCGCGTTGGGCGCGCGGATTTCCCGATGGACTTGTGAGGCCAGCTACGGACGCTTTAGGCCCAATAATAGCGGTCATCACTCGTGCTGCCGGTATTACCGCGGCGGCTGGCACCGGTCTTGCCCAGCACTTATTCCTGCACCACCTTACGGTGCAGAAAAGCGAGGACGATATGCCCTCGCAGGTGGAGTCCCCTTATCGCACTGGCGTGCAGTGTAAAGGTTTCGCGCCTGCTGCGCCCCGTAGGGCCCGGTATCTTGTCTCAGATACCGTCTCCGGGCTCTTGCTCTCACAACCCGTACCGATTATTGGCACGGTGGGCCGTTACCCCACCGTCTACCTAATCGGCCGCAGCCATATCCTATGGCGCCGG